>DATAPB010000073.1:0-8676 GCA_036265435.1 Solirubrobacterales bacterium
CGGCGGGAGCCGGTCCCCTCCTCAGACGCCGACTCGGGGATGGCCTGGCGGGACGCTCCCGAGGACGACCCGCTCACATCCGGCGCCCGCCGCGTGCTGGCGTCCAACCAGACCAAGAACTACATGGGCGGGATCGCGTCGAGCGTCTCCGACTGCATCCGAGTGCTCGGCTGGAGCCTCGACGCTCACGGGGTCACCGCGTCGAGATTCGGGTCCAGCTCGATCGAGGATTGGCGACAGAGCATCGCGACCTGGCTGACGAAGCCGACCGACAACAAGGTTCTGATCGCGATCTCGATCCTGCTCGACGGCCGCATCGTCTACGGCGATCGCGGCCTCGACGTCAAGCGCATTCTCTTCGAGACCAGTGATCGCGAGATGCTCGAGCACTGGATGCTGAGACTGGCCCTTGCCGCGAAGCCGCCGACCGGCTTCATGCGGAACATCGTCGTCGAGGGCTCGGGGAAGCGTCGCGGGACCTTCGACATCAAACACGGCGGACTGCTGCCGATCGTCGACCTTGCCCGCTACGCGGCCCTCAAGGGCGGCATCGCACTGAACGCGACCCTGCCTCGGCTGCGCGCGGCTGCCGACGAGGGGATCTTCGACCAGGCGACGGCCCGGGTACTCGAGGAGGCGTACGAGCTGTTCAGCGCCCTGCGCTTCGAGCACCAGGTCACCCAGCTCGAGCAGGGCGGCGAGCCCGACGACCACCTGAAGCCGGAAGAGCTCGATCCGCTCACCCGCCGCTACCTGCGGGACGCATTCCGGGAGGTGGGCGCCGTGCAGCGCTCGCTCGGCAGCGGGCTGCCCTCGCGGCGATAGACGTGGCGACCACGGACTCCGGCGCACTGCGCTCGTATCGGGATGCCGAGTTCCCGCCGGCCGAAACACCCTGGCGGGAGGCGGCCTTCAGCGTGATCGACCTGGAGATGACCGGACTGGATCCGGCCTCCGACGAGATCATCTCGTTCGCGACCGTGACCGTCAGTGGCGGCACCGTCCGCTTCGACGACGCGCGCTACGAGCTGGTGCGTCCAAGACTCATGCCGGACTGGGACACGGTCCGGATTCACGGTCTCCGCGAGGTGGATCTGGAGAAAGCGGCGCCCCTGGACGAGGTCATCGACGATCTGCTCGAGCCCCTGACCGGGCGACCGATTGTTGCGCACGTGGCCGAGGTCGAACGCAACTTTCTCGAGGCCGCGCTCTCGCAGTTCGGGGCGACGCTCCGAAACCCCACGATCGATACGGCCGTGCTCGACCGTGAGCTGCGCCGGCTCAGAGGGCAACGGCCCGCCGCCAGGGACCCGATCAGCCTCGGCGACATGGTCCGCTCGCTGGGGCTTCCCGTACACCGGCCGCACCACGCCGACGGCGATGCGCTGACCACGGCCCAGGCCTTCATCGCGCTGGCCACCCACCTGGAGGTGTTCAAGCCGCAGACCGTCGGATCGCTGGAAGGAGCGGGATCGGACACCGCCAAGGGGCCCGGACTCCTGTCTCGGCTGCTCCGGCTCGGTGGCCGCTGAGACGGCGCGGGGGGACCTACGCCCTGATCCGCTCACCCTCGGGATCGAAGAGGGGCTCGGCCGTGATCTCGCCGTCGATCCAGCGGCCGAAGATCTCCACCGCCACCGCGGTCCCGGGCTCCGAGTGATCCGGCGGGATGTACGCGTAGGCGATCGAGCGCTCGACCGTGTAGCCATAGCCGCCGGTGGTCACCCGGCCACGGATCTCGCCGTCGATCCGCACGGGCTCGTTGCCGAGCGCGACGGAGCGCGGGTCCTCGAGCAGCAGGCAGCAGAGCCTGGTGCGGGGACCGGCCTCCTTGGCCTCCACCAGCGCCTCGCGGCCGATGAAGCCGCCCTCCTTGTCGAGCTTGACGCAGAAGCCGAGGCCCCCCTCGTAGGGGGTCTCGTCCGGAGTGATGTCGGCTCCCCAGACGCGGTAGCCCTTCTCGAGGCGCATCGAGTCGATCGCGCGGTAGCCGCCGGCTACCATGCCGTGCTCCCGGCCGGCGTCCCAGAGCGTCCTCCACAGCCCTAGCCCGTACTCCGTGGGGCAGTAGAGCTCCCAGCCGAGCTCGCCCACGTAGGTGACGCGCAGGGCCCGGACGGGCACGGTGCCGACGGTGATCTCGCGAATCGACATGTAGGGAAAGTCCTCGTTCGAGAGGCTCTGCGGCGTCAGCGGCTGCAGCACCTCGCGGGCCAGAGGGCCCCAGATCCCGAAGCAGGCGCGCTGGGAAGTCGTGTCATGGACCTGCACGCTGCCGTCGTCGGGCAGCTGCTTCCGGATCCACTCGCGGTCGTGGTTGCCAAAGGCGGTGCCGGTGACGATCGAGAATCGGTCCTCCGAGAGGCGGCCGACGGTGAAATCACACTCGATCCCGCCCCGGGAGTTGAGCATCTGCGTGTAGGTCAGCTTGCCAGTCTCGCGCGCGACCCTGTTGTCGGAGAGGCGCTCCACCGCCTTCGCCGCGCCGGGCCCCTCGATCTCCATCTTCGCGAAGGAGGTCTCGTCGAAGATCGCAACCGCCTCGCGCGTGGCGCGGTGCTCGGCGCCGATCGCGGGCGACCAGTGCTGGCCGGCCCAGCCGCGTGGACGTAGCGACTCATCGCCCGCCTGGGCATTCGAGTCGTACCAGTTGACCCGCTCCCAGCCCGACTTCTCACCGAAGGCGGCCCCGTGCTCACGGTGCCAGGCATTCGCAGGGGAGACGCGGAGCGGGCGCCCGGCCTCGCGCTCGTGGTTCGGGTAGAGGATGTCGTAGTAGCTCTCGTAGGTCTCCTTGATCCGGGCGTGGGTGTAGGCCGGCGAGCGGTACTGCGCTCCGAACCGGCGGATGTCCATCTCCCAGAGATCGAGGCTCGGCTCGCCCTCGACGATCCACTCGGCCATCGCCTTCCCGACGCCGCCAGCCCCGGCGAGGCCGTGCGCGCAGAAGCAGGCCCCGACGAAGAACCCCGCCACCTCTGTCTCCCCCAGGCAGAACTCGTTGTCGGGGGTGAAGCCCTCCGGCCCGTTGAGCAACCGCATGATCCCGACCTCGTCCATCACGGGCACCCGCCTCTTGGAGTTCTCGCTGATCTCCTCGAATCGGTCCCACTCGTCCTCGAGCAGGCGGCCATTGAAGTCCGGCGGGATCTCGTCCAGGCCCGAGGTGCCGTGCGGGAGGAACGCCGGTTTGCTCTGGCGCTCGTACCCGCCCATCACCAGCCCCTGACCCTCCTCGCGGAAGTAGATGAGGAGGTCCGGGTCGCGAAGCGTCGGCAGATGGGCGTCGCCCCGTTCACGGAAGGGCTCCGTGATCAGGTACTGGTGGGACATCGGGATCACCGGGATGCGGACCCCGGCCAGGCGCCCGATCTCGGCCGCGTACATGCCTCCCGCGTTGACGACGACCTCGGCGGCGACGTCCCCGCGCTCGGTCCTCACCCCGCGCACCCGGCCATCCCTGACATCGATCCCGGTCACCCTGGTGTTGGTGAAGATCCGGCAGCCGCCACGCCGGGCACCATCGGCGAGGGCATTGGTGAGCTGGGCGGGGTCGAGGTAGCCGTCGGTGGGGATCCAGGCTGCGCCGAGCACACCGTCGGTGGACATCAGGGGGAACTTCTCCTTGGCCTCATTCGCGGAGATCAGCTCCATCGGCAGCCCGAACGTCTTCGCCCAGCCAGCCTGGCGGCGGAGCTCCTCCATCCGCTCCTCGCTCGACGCGAGCCGGATCCCTCCGCACTCGGTCCACCCCGGATCGAACTCGGACTCCTCCCCCAGCCGCCGGTAGAGCTCGACCGAGTACATCATCATCTTCGTCAGGGTGACCGACCCGCGGAGCTGCCCCACCAGCCCCGCCGAGTGGAACGTGGAGCCGGAGGTCAGCTGCGACCGCTCGAGTAACACCACGTCGTCCCAGCCAAGCTGGGCGAGGTGGTAGGCGATCGACGTGCCCCCGACCCCGCCGCCGATGACGACGCAGCGGGCCGCGTCCGGCAGCTCAACCCGCCGGGCCACCGCTGCCGTCCCTGGCCTCCTCGAGCCACCGATCGAAGCTCTCGTTCGCAGCGGTGTCGCGCATCCGCGCGAAGTGGCTGGTGGCGTAGTCCTCGAAGGAGAAGTCGAGATCCGAGGCGACCGTCTGGACGACCCCCCACATCGCCTCGCGGAAGTCCGACATGAACAGCATCAGGCGGAGGGTCGCGATCCGCCTCGCCGTCGCCTCCTCCGAGAAGTAGTCCGAGAGGAGCTCTGGATGCTGCGACGTCTCGAGCTCGTTGTTGATCGCGAAGTTGGCCAGGTCGAAGTAGCGGTCCCCCATGCCGGCGTACTCCCAGTCCACGATCCAGATCCGCTCGGAGCCGCGCAGGAAGTTGCCCGCCAGCAAGTCGTTGTGGCAGGGGACCGGATCGTGCTCGGGACCGGAGAGGGCGGCCTCGATCTCCCCGGCTCGCTCATGGGCCTCGTCGAAGGCCTCGGGGATCGTGCCGCCGCGTGAGGCGGCCGTCTCGCGGTACTCCTCCACGACCCGGAAGGAGTCGAAGCTGGTCGGCAGCTCGGCGCCGGACTCGTGGACCGACCGGATCGAGCGGAGCACTTCCTTCATCGTCTCGGGCTCGCGCAGTCCCTCCGGCGTCATCTCGGTGCACTCGACGAACTCCGTGACCAGGCAGGGCGGGTCGTCGAGCTGGGCCACCACCCGGGGTGCAACGCCGATTGCAGCGGCGTTCTCGTTCGCCTCGCGCTCGGCCGAGCGATCGATCCCGAGCAGCGAGGTGTCCTTGCCCGGGACGCGGATGACATAGCGATTACCGCCCAGGGTTACCAAGTAATTGCGGTTCGTTATCCCGCCCTCGAGGGGCCGGAATTCCCCCTCCGGTTCGCCCAACTTGGGGGACAACCTCGCGACAATGCGTCCTAGCTCGTCCGCCACCCTTGATATCTCCCCATCTGCGGCATAGGGTCCAAAAAGCTCACTGGCGACCTTCTATCGCATCACGGGTCTTTAGGGCTTTGCCGAGCACTTCCACCACGGAAGCGGAAGAGGAGGAGACGAATGGCACCTGAGGGGATTTCTGACGTCGATCAGACCAAGCGCGACGAGCAGCGACTAGCCGAGCTCGGCTACAAGCAGGAATTGCCCCGAGCCTGGAGCAGCTTCACGAACTTCGCTATCTCGTTCACGATCATCTCCGTGCTCGCGGGCTGCTTCACGGCGTTCGCGTTCGCGTGGGGGAACGGTGGCCCGATCGCCGTCTCGATCGGCTGGCCCGTGCTCTCCGTCTTCATCATGCTGGTGGCCTTCTCGATGTCCGAGTTGACCTCGGCCTACCCGACCGCTGGCGGTCCGTATTGGTGGGCGCACGACCTCGGCGGCCCCGGCTGGAGCTGGATGACCGGTTGGTTCAACATCGCCGGCCTGGTCGGGATCGTCGCCTCTGTCGGATACGGCGCCGCGATCTTCCTTGGCACGGTGCTGGGTCTCTACAACGTCGACGTCTTCGGTCTCAACTTCGCCGACACCGAGCACGTTCTGCGTGAGACCTGGATTCTCTTCGCGCTGATCCTGGTCCTCTACACGATCGTCAACATCATCGGGGACCGGTTCATCACCCGGATGAACGACATCTCCGTGGCCTGGCATGTGATCGGGGTCGTCATCATCGTCGCGCTGCTGGTCATCATCCCGAATGACCATCAGAAGCTGAGCTTCGTCTTCGGCGAGCGGATCAACAACAACGGCGCGTTCGGCGGATCGACGACAGCCCTCGGCTTCTGGGTCCTGGTGCTGCCGGTCGGCTTCCTGTTGACGATGTACACGGAGACCGGCTATGACGCCTCGGCGCACACCGCTGAGGAGACGACCGGCGCCGCGGTCTCGGCCGCCCAGGGCGTCTGGCGCTCGGTCTTCTACTCGTCGGTCATCGGCTGGATCCTGCTGCTGTCCTTCCTGTTCGCGGCGAACAACGTCACGGCGGTCAACGACGCCGCCGGCTACGTCGGCGCGATCTTCGAGGATGCGCTCGACTCGTGGGCGGCGAAGATGGTGTTCATCATCGCCACGATCGGCCAGCTGTTCTGCGGAGCGGCTGGATTGACCAGCGCCTCGAGGACCTGGTACGCCTTCTCGCGCGACCGGGCGATGCCAGGCTGGAGGATCTTCCGCCAGGTCAACGCCCAGAGGGTGCCGTTCAACGCGGTCATCGCGGTCTCCGTCGTCTCGGCGATCATCGCGATCCCCGCCCTGTTCGGGAAGAACAACATCCCGTTCGCGTTCTTCGCGCTGACCGGGATCTGCGCCGTGGGCCTCTACATCGCCTATGTGATCCCGATCTACCTGCGATTCCGGGCCGGCACCGGCTTCAAGACCGGCCCCTGGCACCTCGCGGGCCATTACAAGTGGGTCAATACGCTCGCGATCCTCTTCGTGGTCCTGGTCGTGTTCTCACTCGACCTGCCGTACACCCCGGCGGGCCTACCCTGGAATGACGATTTTGACGCCAGCCTCGTCAACTACACGCCGCTGGCGATCCTGATCCCGCTCATCTTCGGCGGGTGGTACCTGATCTCGGCCAAGAACTATTACAAGGGCCCGGTCAGCACACTCGAAGAGGACGAGGTCACCGCCGACTAGGCGAGAAAGGCAAGGAACATGGACGTCGATCCCAACATCGGTGTGAAGGATCTGAAGTTCGGTGCGGGCATTCTGACCGCAATCGCGGTGCTCGCCATCATCCTCGCGATCGTCTCTTAGCCCTTCGGAGCTAGCCAACGCCCCGGTCCGTGGCCGGGACGTTGGGCTGCCCGAGCCCGTCTGGCCAGTGGACTAGTCGGGCCCGGAGCCGGCGTCCAGTGGCTCCGTGGCCTTGACGAAGGCCTTCCAGCTCTCGTGCTCGGCGGTGCGCCATGAGTCGTCCTGCTGGGGCTCGACCTGGCGGTCGGCCGGCAGCAGGTCGGTCAGCTGGTCGAGCGAGTCGATCACTCCCGATCCCAGGGCGGCCAGGGCCGCCGAGCCGAGCACCGTGGCGTCGGCTCCCGCCGCCTCGACCGGCGCGCCGATCGCGTCGGCCTGGAGCTGGAGCATGAGCGGCTCGTTCGTGAGCCCTCCGTCGACACGCAGGATCCCCACCTCGTTCGTCTCCTTGATCGCGCCGACCACGTCGGCGACCCGCCAGGCGATTCCCTCCAGCGCCGCCCGCGCGACATTCGCGCCGGTCGTACCGCCGTATATCCCCGAGATCACCGCGCGGGCGTTCGGGCGCCACCACGGGGCCCCGATGCCGGCAAGGCCGGGCAGGACCCGGGCACCAGCCGACTCGTCGGCCTCGTTGGCCAGCTTGCTGAGGGCCGGTGGGTCCTCGGCGATCCCCAGCTCCTGGCACATCCACTCCAGCATCGCCCCGGCCGCGAAGACGCCGCCGTCGAGCGCGTACTCGACCTTGCCGTCGATGCTCCAGGCGACCGTCGGCAGCAGCCCCCCGGCGGGCTCCGGCACGCCCTCGCCGACGTGGGCGAGCACGAAGACGCCGGTCCCGTAGGTCGCCTTCACGCGGCCGGGCTCGACGCAGGCGGCGCCGGCCAGCGCAGCCTGTTGGTCGACGACCTGGCCGCGGAAGGGAAGCTCGACCGGCCAGCTCTCATGCTTCAGCGTTCCCAGCTCCCCGGCCGTGTCGCGGATCTCCGGCAGCACCTCGATCGACACGCCGAAGATCTCGCAGAGGCGCTCATCGAAGGATCCGGGTCTGTCGATCCGCTGCAGCTGGGTCCGCGAGGCGGTGGCGGGCTCGGTGGCGAAGCCGGCGCCGAGCCGGTCGCAGAGGAACGAGTCCACAGTCCCCATCCGCAGCCTGTCCTCATCGAGCGCGTTCTTGACGTCGTCGTTGTGCTTGAGCAGCCAGGCCAGCTTGGCGGCAGAGAAGTAGGGGTCGAAGGGGAGGCCGCTGAGCTCCTTGACCTCGTCCTCGTGATCCGTGAGCTCGTCGAGGATCTCCTGTGAGCGCTTGTCCTGCCAGACCACGATCGGGCTCAGCGGCTCGCCCGTCTCGGAGTCCCAGGCAAGCACCGACTCGCCCTGGTGGTCCAGCCCACAGGCGATGACCTCGCCGTCCGTTCCGGTCAGGAGCTCGGCCACGGCCTCCGTGACGGCGGAGATCACCTCCTCGCCGTCCTGCTCGACCCAGCCTTCCTCCGGGTGGCGGTTGACCTTGTCGCGCCGTGCCTCTGCAACCGGCTGCAGGCGTTGGTCGAAAAGCGCGGCTTTTACCCCGGTCGTTCCCTCGTCGATGCCGAGCAAGATCCCGTCGCTCATATCAACGGACCCTATTCCACCCTGGCGATCACTGGGCCTCCGCTCGGGTCGACGCGGGAGGCCCACCCGGCCGGGATGTGCGCCGACCGCCCAGGGACGAGGCGGCCGATGCGCCCGCTCCACAGCTCCCGCCCATCCTGGCCGAGCTTGATGCGCGCGCGGCGGGCGAACTCGCGCGAGCGCAGCAGGAAGCGGTCGCGCGGCGGGTCGTGGCCGGCGGCGAGCAACAGGTTGGGGGCGATCCAGACAAGCGGGTCGCGGGCCACGAGCCTGACGTGGGACGGCCACTCCCCCGGCCGGTGCAGGTAGGCGGCGACCGACGGCGCGACGTGGCGGCCATCGAGAGCGCAGACATCGGCGGTCTCGGC
>DATAPB010000074.1:0-2380 GCA_036265435.1 Solirubrobacterales bacterium
CGCGATCATCCACAGCCCCTGGAGCAGGGAGAAGGTGTGTGCCGGCTTCGCCATGAAGCCCCCGGCGAGCCACGAGCGCATCAGGTCGCGCGCCATCTCGTCGGAGACCTCGTCGCGCAGCCAGGACTCGAAGGTGATGCGGTCGAGCCGCTCGGCGTCGGGGTGCTCCCAGGGGGTCTCGGGGTCCATCTCCTTCGCGAGCGAATCGAGCTTGGATTCAGCCGCCTCGAACGCCTTCACGGAGCCTTCCCCCAGCGGCGCGTCATGCCCCTCGTAGCGGTGGCTCCTTCCCTTCTGATCCACGAAAACGTGCTGCCCGGTGCGGAAGGTGTCAAAGAGCTCGATCTCCAGATCTGCCAGCAGCTCGTGCATCGCCGACTGGTAGGGCGCCACCCACTGCCCTCCGAGCTCGTTAGCCTCGCCGCCGATCTCGGTGTTCCAGGTGCGGCCGCCGACGCGATCCCGCGCTTCGAGCACGAGGACCTCGCTGCCCGCCGCGGCCAACTCGGTGGCCGCGGTCAGCCCCGCGATACCTCCTCCGATAACAACGACCTCGGTTTCGATCCTGTGTGCTGCCGGGCCGACCTCGCCGAGACTCTCCGCGATCCCGCTCACGCCGAGACCGGCTCGCGATCCCGCAGTGCCTCCATGTAGCGCTCGGCGACCATCCGGTCGAAGGCGTGGGTGTCGGTCTCCTCCAGCGAGTAGCGACCCGCCGTGTAGCCCCTCGAGCCCGCGCCCTTCTGGGCCAGCTCGCAGACGTGCCAATCCTGGCGGTTGGTCATGTCCCAGAACCCGATCGCGTCGGACGGATCGAAGCCCGGAGCCTCCATCGTCGCCGGCTCGAAGAAGAACTCGCAGACGACGTCGGTGCGGTCGGCCGCCCGCGGATAGAGGGTGTGCAGCATCAGGTAGTCGGGATGGAAGGAGACCAGGGCGTTCGGGAAGAGCGCCACGTAGAGGATCGAGCGGAGCTCCTCCTCCGAGAGCCCCTCGATCGGCGGCCTGTCGGTCGCGTGGCCGCCCCCGCTCCCCATCGTGGCCGCACCGTCGCCGGTGAGCGTCATCGAGCCGCCGCACCAGGCACCGTCGCCCTCGATCTCCTCGCCGCTCATGTAGTTGCTGAGCGCGTTCAGCTCCGGATGGACCCCCGGGCAGTGCAGGCACTCGTTGTAGTTCTCGACGATGCCCTTCCAGTTCGCGGCGACGACATAGTCGACCTTGCCGGCGCTGCGGAGCTCGGCGTTCCGGTAGCGCTCGAGGTGCTCGAGCAGGTCGCCGATGTGCTCGGCGGGATCCGGCGCGTCGCCGCTGAGGTCGACCAGCAGCAGGCCGCCGATGGTCGAGAGGCGGACGGGGACCAGGCCGTTGCAGGAGGGATCGAAGTTCTCGACGCCGTCCATGTGCGGAGAGGCGCGCAGGGCACCGTCGAGGTCGTAGGACCAGGCGTGATACGGACACCGCAGGCGCCGCTTGACGCTCCCCTCGCCGTCGGTCACGAGGCGGGCTCCGCGGTGACGGCAGACGTTGTGGAAGGCCCGCGGCCGGCCGTCCTCGCCGCCGATCACGACGACGCTGTCGCGGCCGATCTCGCGCATCAGGAAGCGGCCCGGCTCGCTCACCTGCGAGACGTGCCCGACGCAGATCCAGCCCGCGCAGAAGATCTCCTCGAGCTCCCAATCCAGCACCGCCTGATCGGTGAAGGCGGCGGGCGGCAGCATCGTCGCCTGCTCCAGCGGCCGCAGTGTCTCCGAGACCTGAGCGGAGTCGAGCGGCAGGGCGGGCGTCATCGGCGGGATCGTATGCCGTCTTGACTTTGTAGTCAAGTGCTATTAGGGTCCCCCCGATGCCGGCCACGGCGCCAGTCGGCGACCTCTCGAACCCGATTCCGGGGCTGGACGAGCGAGCCAGGGAGATCCAGGCTCGCGCCCGGGCGTTCGTCGAGGAAGTCCTGATGCCGCTCGAGGAAGAGGCCGAATCCCGTGGGGGCCGGCTGCCGGAGGAGGCCATCGCCAGGGTGAAGGCCGAGGCGATCGAGGCGGGGCTCGCGGGCGGCCTGCACTCGCCGGAGGCTGGCGGACAGGGCTGGACCCGCACCGAGTGGGTGCTCGTCGAGGAGCAGTACGGCCGCAGCACCAACGCGATCAACTGGCACGTCCCCAACGCCTACAACGTCTGGGTGCACGCCAGCGACGATCAGATCGACCGTTACCTGCGCCCCGCGCTGCGCGGCGAGGCGAAGGACGCCTACGCCGTCACCGAGCGGGGCGCCGGCTCCGATCCCTCCAGGATCGAGGCGACCGCCGAGAGGAGCGACGGCGGCTTCGTGATCAACGCCGAGAAATGGTTCGTGACCTCGGGCGACATCGCCACGGTGCTG
>DATAPB010000075.1:0-11715 GCA_036265435.1 Solirubrobacterales bacterium
CGGATGTGGGCGCTCCATCAGGCTCGACCTGAGGTTCACCCTTTATCTGCCGGAGCAGCCTAATGCCGGGGATTCGCGGATGTCAAGCACCGTTCGGAGCCGATGCAATTCTCGTTGCAGCCGCGGCGCAGGAGGAGCCGCGTCCGCCGCGAAAGCGGGGATGTCTCGGTTCCCTATGGAGGAGAGCGATTGATGGAAGCGACCGCGAATCGGATCGAGCCCGGCCGGGTGATCGGCGAGGCCTTCGACACCTACCGCGACAACGCGGGGGCGCTGCTCGGTGTCGCCGTGGTGATTCTGGGTGTGGTCGGGATTGCCAACGGTCTGCTCAGGACTTCGGACAGCGTCCTGTTGGCGCTGGTCGCCTCGATCATCAGTCTCGTTGCCCATGTTCTCTACACCGGATACGTCGTCAAAGTCGTCCAGGACGTACGCGATGGGCATCGAGATGACACGGTCGGCGACCTGCTTTCCGCCGCCGCGCCGTACATCGGCACGCTGATCCTCAACGGCATCCTCTACGGGATCGCCGTCGCAATCGGGCTGTTCCTCGTGATCGTGCCGGGACTGATCCTGATCACGATCTGGGCGGTCGTCGCCCCCGCGATCGTGGTCGAAAACCGTGGCGTCATCGAGGCGTTCGGGCGAAGCCGCGACCTGGTTCGAGGAAACGGCTGGAACGTATTCGGCGTGATCCTGATCGCCTTCCTGATCGTCCTCGCCGTCTACGTGGTCGCGACCCTGATCGGCGCAGCAATCGGAAACGCCGGCCTCGTGATCCTCGCCGTCGTGGCGAGCATCGTGGCTGAGCCGTTGGTCGCGCTGGTGTCCAGCGTCCTCTTCTTCGACCTCGGCGGCGGACGAGGCGCGGGGATGGCGCCGGACACGCCGGCCCCGGCGACCGAGCCGCCAGCGCCCGAACCGCCCGCGCCGGCCGCCTAGCCCGGAGCTACTCCGCGGGGGTGCAGCTCTCGCCCTGCGAGTTCCCGATTCGGCCGAGGAGCTCGGTGAGCGTCCGCATCTCATCCTCGTCGAGGACATCCGCCAGCTGCCGATCGATGTCCTCGATGTGCCCCGGGGCCGCGCTCCTGAGCTTGGTCAGACCGTCGTCCGTGAGGATGGCGTAGCTGACGCGGGCGTCCTCCCTGCAGGCGCCCTTCCCGACCAGGCCCTGATCCTCGAGGCGGTCGAGGAGTCGCGTGATCCCTGACGGCGAGAGCCGGAGCTCGTTCGCGAGATCGATGCGTCGCATCCCCTCCTCGCCCGCCCGTGAGAGCAAGAGCAGGCAGCCGTAGTCGTTGATCGTCAGTCCGTGCTGGGCAACCAGAGAGGCATTGAGCTCACGCGTGAGGGTCGCATAGGCGGCCATCAGGTTCGCAAAGGCGTCGGTCGATGAAAGTGTTTTAGTTGTCAACTGTTGTGTGCTCAAGTTTCGCTGCTAAACTCTTTGACAGGTCAAGCAAAGCTTAGCTCTCACGAAGGAGACATTTCAATGACGACCACCACACAAGCAGAGTCAACCATCCCGACCGGCACCTGGCAATCCGATCCGGTCCACTCGAGCGTCGGTTTCGCCGTCAGACATGCCGTCGGCACTTTTCGCGGCGGCTTCGGCGAGTTCGAGGCGACATTCGGCGATTCATCCGGTGAGCCCCGCCTGACCGGGCGCGTCCCGGTGGAGACGGTGGAGGTGAAGGAGGAGAACCTCGAAGCGCACCTCCTCTCCCCGGAGTTCTTCGACAAGGACCAGGCTCCGGAGATCAGCTTCGAGTCCAGCAAGGTGGCGCTCGACGACGGCCGCCTCGTCGTTGAAGGCGAGTTGACAGTCAAGGGCAACACCCGCAGCGTCATCGCCAAGGGCGACATCAACGGGCCGATCCCCGGTCCGGACGGCAACGACCGTCTCGGTATCGATCTCGAGACCACCGTCGACCGCCACGACTATGGCCTCGACTGGAACATGGACATGCCGGACGGCTCGAAGATGCTCGGTGACGAGGTGACGCTGACCGTCCACCTAGAGCTCGTAAAGGAGGCGTGAACATGAGGGTGATCGCGATTTCCGGAAGTCTCCGTCGCGACTCCCATAACACCGCGCTCCTGCGGACGGCGGCGGAGCTCCTGCCGCCGTCCGCGGAGCTCGAGATCTTCGACGGACTGAAGCTGGTCGAGCCGTATGACCAGGACGACGACACCGGGCGCGGCCCGGACGGGGCTCGCCGGCTGCGCGAGGCGATCGAGTCCGCGGACGCGGTGCTGATCGCATCGCCGGAATACAACTCATCGATTCCTGGCGTCCTCAAGAACGCCCTCGACTGGGCCTCCAGGCCCAAGGGCGAGAACGCGCTCTGGGGGAAGCCCGCGGCGGTCGTCGGGGCGAGCACCGGCATGTTCGGGGCCGTCTGGGCACAGGCGGAGACGCGCAAGGTTCTGAGCGCGAGCGGCGCCCGCGTGATCGAGACGGACCTGCCGATCGGCCACGCGGACCAGGCCATCAGCGACGACGGCAGGCTCACCGACATCGAGCTCCGCGAGCGCTACGTCGAGATCCTCGACGAGTTGATCGCGCTGGCCGAGCAGGTGGGCGACGGCGGATCCAGCGGCGAGCCCCAGAAGCTCGCCGCCTGATCTCTGATTGGCCGCGACCCGCCGGCCCTCGCATAGGGTTCCGCCGATGGAACGCCGGGCGGGAGTCGATCGACCGAACGAGGAGGCCTTCGCAGCGTTCTCGAAGCGTGCCGGCGATGGCCCCGTCTTCATGCTCAACCTCCTCCAGTTCCGCCCCGACGGCGGCGCCGAGCGCTACGGCGAGTACGGCGAGGCGGTGGCCCCCCTGCTGGCGCGCGCGGGCGGCAAGCCGATCTTCGCCGGGCGTCTGTCCGAATCCCTGATCGGTGAGGGTGACTGGGACCTGATGATCCTGGTCTCCTATCCGACCCGGCAGGCCTTCCTCGAGATGGTCTCCTCGGCCGACTACCAGGCGATCGAGCACCTGCGCACCGAGGCCCTCTCGCGGTCCGAGCTGAGGGCGATGGATGCGATCGACACCGGCGCCCTGGGCGAGGCGAGCTAGCCCGCCCGCTGGCGCCGGACCTCGAACAGGATCACCGCTGCGGCCACCGACGCGTTGAGGGACTCGACCCGCCCGGCGACGGGGATCGAGATCAGCTCGTCGCAGGCGTCGGCCACCCGCGGTCGCAATCCGGACCCCTCCGAGCCGAGGACCAGAACGGCTCGCCCATTCCAGTCCACGTCGGTGTAGGAGCGCTCGGCCTCTGGCGCGGCCCCGTAGACCCAGGCACCGGCCCGCTTCGCCTCGCCCAGCCAGTCCGCGATGTTCCGCACCCTCGCGACCGGAAGATGCTCCACGGCACCCGCGGACGCCTTGTTGGCCGCAGCCGTCACCGACGCGGCCCGCCGGTCCGGGATGACGACGGCTGCGGCGCCCGCGACCTCGACCGCCCGGCAGACGGCGCCCAGGTTGTGGGGGTCCTGGACCTGGTCGAGGACGACGACGAGAGCGTCGTCCGGCTCGAGCAGGCGGGTCGGGTCCGCGTACGGATAAGGATCCACCTCGGCGACCACCCCCTGGTGATCCGGCGAGCCGCAGAGCCGCTCGAGCTCCTCGGAGGGCGTCTCCGGCGCGCGCCAGATCCGGTGAACGCGACGCCTGCCCCGCTCCGCCTCGGCGACGGGACGGCGGCCGTAGATCCGCTCTGTCATGGCGATTTCGTGCGATTGACCCCCGCATAAGGGGTCAATCGCACAACATCGGGCCTCATCGCCGGCGAACGAGGCGTGCGCCGCCCGCCTCGTCGCGAACCTCCCAGCCCATCCGCGCGAGCTCGTCGCGCAGCTCGTCGGCGCGGTCATAGTCCTTCGCCGCGCGAGCCTTCTCGCGCTCCTCGAGCAGAGCAAGCGCCTCGTCCGGGGGTTGCTCCTCGTCCTCGTCGATCAATGAATCGAGCCCGAGCAGCGGAAGGAGCTCGCCGAGCACCTGCCGGGCCCCGGGAAGCTCGCGCTTGTTGCCTTCGTTGACGATCTCGAACAGGACCGCGAAGGCCTGCGGTGTGTTGAAGTCGTCCGCCAGGGCGTCGAGGAAGGCCTGGCGCTTCTCGGCCAGGAACTCATCCGGTTTGCCGGAAGGCGCATCGCGGAGGTAGTTGCGGATCCGCTCGATCCGGGCTGCCGCCTGCTGCAGCTGCTCGTCGGAGAACGCCAGGGGCTGGCGGTAGTGGCCCGAGATCAGGTAGGCGACGACCGTCTGGCCGCCGTAGCGCTCGATCGCCTCCGAGAGCTGGAAGATGTTCCCGACCGACTTCGACATCTTCTCCTCGTCGATCTGGACCAGCCCGTTGTGCATCCAGATCTCGGCGAGCGGGACTCCGCGCGCCGCCTCGGTCTGAGCGATCTCGTTCTCGTGGTGCGGGAAGACGAGGTCGATGCCGCCCCCGTGGATCGCGAAGTCGGGCCCGAGCTCCTTCTCAGACATCGCCGAGCACTCGATGTGCCACCCCGGACGGCCCCTGCCCCAGGGCGAGTCCCAGGCGGTGTCCTCGCCCTGCTTGTGGCCCTTCCAGAGCGCGAAGTCGAGCGGGTCCTCCTTGAGCGCCGCGGTGCCGGCCTCCTCGCCCTGGTCCATGTCCTCGGGGTCGCGGTTCGAGAGCTTGCCGTAGTCGTCGAAGCTGCGGACGCGGAAGTAGACGTCGCCGTTCGCCTGGTAGGCGTGATCGGTGTCGATCAGCGACTGGATCAGCGAGATGATCTCCTCGATCGTTCCCGAAGCGAGCGGCTCCGCGTCCGGCCGCTCCAGTCCGAGGGCATCCGTGTCGGCGACGTAGGCGGCCGTCATCTCGGCCGCGTAGGCATCGGAGGGCTCTCCCGCCTCCCTCGCGGCGTCGTAGATCTTGTCGTTGATGTCGGTGACGTTGATGACGAGCTTCGCGTCCAGCCTCTCGTGCTCGAGGAACCGCTTCAACAGGGTGAAGACGACATAGGGGCGAGCATTGCCGATGTGGATCCGCCCGTACACGGTCGGGCCGCAGGCGTAGATGCCGACGTCGCCGCGTGCGCTCGGCTCGAGCTCTCGCGGTTTGCCGGTGAGTGTGTCCTGGATGCGGATGGCGCTCACGGGCCGGATGCTATTGGCGCGCCCCACCCGTCGAATCGCGCATATTGCGTGAGCATTCGGGTAAGAAAGCAGGCGTGGGCGGGAACAACCGTTCGGGCCGGTACCCTGACGGACCTTGACTGAGGTCTCGTCGGAGGGGCAGCGGCTGAGAGAGGTGGAGGCGGCGTTCGCCTCCCTTCCCGAGCGCTACCTGGGTGCCGACCGAGACTTCAGCGCGAGCTACCGGATCGAGCTCGACGACCTGGGCGTGAGCTGGGCCGTCGAGTTGGACGAGAGCAGCTGCACCGTCACCGTCTCCCCCGAGCGGGATCCGGACGTCGTCATCGGCACCGACGCCGAGACCTGGCTCGAGCTTCGCGAGGGCCATCTCTCGGGCCTCGACGCGTTTCGCTCACGGCGGCTCTGGGCGAGGGGCAACCTCGACCTCGCCGTGGCGTTCGAGGGGTTCTTCCAGCGGCCGTTCAGCCGCCCGCCTCTGCTCCGGATCCACGAGGTGCGCGCCGGGAAGGCGCGGATCTCGACGCTGACCGCCGGGGACGGGATCGAGACGGTGATCCTGATCCACGGTCTGGGCAGCAACAAGACGAGCTTCTTCGAGACCGTCTCGGCCCTCACCCCCCAGCACACCGTCCATGCCATCGACCTGCCGGGGTTCGGCTCATCCTCCAAGCCGCTGCGGGCCCCGTACGACGCGGCCTGGTTCGCGCGCTCCGTTTGCCGGTTCATGGACACGATGGGGATCGAGCGCGCCCACCTCGTGGGCAACTCACTCGGCGGGCGCGTCGCGATCGAGGTGGGTCTGCAAGACCCGGGGCGGGTGCAGAGCCTGAGCCTGCTCTGCCCATCGATGGCCTGGCGGCGTCGCCGGCACTTCGTCCCGATCGTCAAGCTGCTCCGGCCGGAGCTTGCCGCCATCCCGCACAGCCTCGGAGGCCCGCTGGTGCGCCAGCGGTTCTGGACCATGTTCTCCCGGCCGGAACGGATCCATCCCTCGGCCGCCGACGTCGCGGTCGAGGAATTCCTGCGCACGTATCGGTCGGTGAACGCGCGGGTGGCGTTCAGCGCCTCGGCCCGCCACATCTACCTGGAGGAGCCGAACGGCCCTGGCGGCTTCTACACCCGCCTCGGGGGGCTCGAGCCCCCCGCGATGTTCGTCTGGGGCGACGAGGATCCGGTGGTGCCGCTCGCCTTCTCCCGCTACGTCGCCGACGCGCTGCCCACCGCGCGCCAGGTCGTCCTGGAGCAGTGCGGGCACGTCCCGCAGGTGGAGCACCCCGTCGATGCGAACGCCCTGGTGCACGACTTCATCGGGCACGCCCAGGCGTCGGCCCGGGAGCGCGCCGCCAAGCGCCTCGGCCGCGCCGCACGTCGCCTTCACGGGCGGATCAACGGCAACGGGCGCAGCAACGGCAACGGCCGCGCCGACGGCGCGGGGCGCAACGCCGTCCCGCCGGAGATCGAGGCGGATGCAGCGGACGCCGCCGCCTAGCCGTTCACACGACCTAGAATCCGGGGCATGGCAGAGACCGGGGCAGAAGCCCCCACCAGGGAGAGGGAGGCGCGGAGCCAGAACGGAGGCGATCCCGACAAGCCACGCGAGCGCGGTTTCGGTGCGCCGTCGCTGCTGAAGCGCTTCGTCAACGAGCTCCAGGACCGGCTGACCGCGGACCTCGACGACCGCGATCCCGACTTCATCCGCGAGAACCTCTCCCTCAGCTGGCTGTTGGCGACGGTCTGGTTCCGCGGCGAGGTGCGCGACATGAAGCGCATCCCCGAGCAGGGCCCCGTGCTCCTGGTCGGCAACCACTCCGGGGGCAACATCACCCCCGACACGATCGTCTTCACCCTCGCCTTCAACACCTACTTCGGCGTCGAGCGCCCCTTCTACCAGCTCGCCCACAACCTGGTTCTGACCTCGCCGGTCGGGCCCTATCTCCGGAAATTCGGGACCGTCGCCGCGTCGCATGACAACGCGCGCAAGGCGCTCGAGTCCGATGCCGCGGTGCTCGTCTACCCGGGCGGCGACTGGGAGGTGAACCGCCCCACCTGGGAGGCGAACAAGATCGACTTCGCCGGGCGCACGGGCTTCATCAGGCTCGCCCTCGGCGCCGGGGTCCCGATCATCCCGATCGTCTCCGTCGGTGGCCAGGAGACGGCGCTCTTCCTCACCCACGGGGATCGCCTCGCGAGACTGCTTCGACTGGACCGGCTGCTGCGGTTGAAGACGCTGCCGGTCAACCTCTCGCTGCCATGGCTGGTCAACGTCGGCGACTTCCTGGGCCACCTCCCACTCCCGGCCAAGATCACCGTGCAGGTCATGGAGCCGGTCGACCTGCACGAGCGCTACGGACCGGATCCGGACATCGACACGATCTACGAGGACATCACCGCGTCGATGCAGGACCAGCTGGACGAGCTGGCCGCCGAGCGCCGCCTTCCCGTCGTCGGCTAGGGATCCCGCGTGCGCATCGAGCAGAAGGTCACGGTCGACGCCCCTCGCCACCTCGTCTGGCAGTACGTCACCGAGCCCGCCAACTATCCGCTCTTCATCGACGGGCTGACCCGCTGGGACGTGGCCGGCGACCGTCACAAGGGGCTCGGTGCCCGCTACCGGATGCTCATCAGGGTTGGTGCCGCCGACGTCGGTGGCCTGATCGAGATCGTCGAGTGGCAGCCCGACGGCGACATGGCGTGGAGCTCGGTCACCGGCGTGGACCAGAGGGGCCGGTGGCGGCTTCGGGATCTCGGCGACGGCCGCACGCGGGTCACCTTCAGGTTCCAGTACGGCGTGGCCGGCGGCGGGATCCCCGCCGTGATCGCGGAGCGCGTGGCTGCGATCTCCCTGAACCGCCGCTTTCGCGTCTCGCTCCTCAACGTAAAGCGCGCGGTCGAGGAGCAGGCCACCGAACTGGCGGCCCCGTAGGGGTCAGTAGGTTCGGAGCCGGCGGCCGCCGACGTAGTGCGTGCCGCCCGGATCGGCCGCGGCGGCCGCCTGATTCCGCCGCTCGGCGAGCTCCTCCACATTCGCGGCCTGGATCCGCTCCTCCGCCTCTCGCTGCAGCCTGACCGCCTCCTCGCTCAGCGCGGCGGCTGCCTCGGCGCGGGCCCGCGCCTCTGCCTCCCGCGCGGCCCGCTCCGCGAGCCTGCGGAGACGCTCCTCCGAGTCCCTGCGCGCCTCCTCGCCGGCCTCGCGCACCCGCTCGTCCATCTTCCGGCGAAGGCGCTCGACCTCGCCTGCCTCGACCGACGCCGACTCCGCCCGCTCCTCGGCGGCGATCGCACGCTGCTCGGCCTCGCTGAGCCGGGTTCTCAGCTCCCGAAGCTGCATCTCGGCTTCCCCTGCCTTCGTCTCCGCCCGCTGCCGGCGCTCGAGGGCGTCCTTGAGAGCGGCATCGAGGCGCGCCGACCGGCGCTCGACCGATCGCGCCTGCTCGGCCTGGTCCTCCGCCTGCTTGGCTCGAGCCTCGGCCTCCTCCACTCGGCTTCGCGCTTTCTCGAGGGCCCCCCGCGCCTTCGCACTCAGATCCTGCTCGACTCGCCGGGCGCGCTCGATCGCCTCGCTGGCGGCGGCGCGCATGCTCTCGGCAGCCGCCTCGGCGGCGGCCGCCTGCTCCCGAGCCTCGGCTTCGCGGTCACGCAGTTCCTCGATCAGCTCGGACGCCTTGGCGCGAAACCGCTCCGTCGCGGCACGGGCCTGCTCGATCTCCGCTCGGATGGGGTCCTCCAGTCGGCTCGGACTGTCAGTCGGCGTGCTGGCGTTCAGCGAGCTCGCGCTTCAGGACCTTACCCGTCGCATTACGCGGAAGTTCGTCGAGGAAGACGATCTCCCGCGGAACCTTATAGCCGGCCAGGTTCTGCTTGACATAGCCCTTCAGGTCCTCCTCGCTCGCGTCCTTGCCGTCGGCCTTGACCACGAAGGCCACCAGCCGCTGTCCGAAATCCTCGTCCTCCACACCGATGGCGGCCGCCTCTGCGACCGCTTCATGGTCGGCGAGCAGGTCCTCGACCTCCCTCGGGAAGACGTTCTCGCCACCCGAGACGATCATCTCGTCGTCCCGCCCGTCGATGAACAGGCGCCCGTCGTCGTCGAAGTGGCCGACATCACCGGAGGAGAGCAGGTCCCCGAGGTGCTCCTTGTCCCCGCCGCCGGTGTAGCCCTCGAAGGACAGCTGGTTGCCGATGAACAGGCGGCCCGTCTCGCCGGTCTCGACATCGTTGCCGTCCTCGTCGACGATCCGGATCACCGTCCCCCGCGGCGGCCTGCCGGCAGTGCCGGGGGCGGCGCGCATGTCCTCGGGGGTTGCGATGGACGCCCAGGCGACCTCTGTGGAGCCGTAGAGGTTGTAGAGGTTGTCGCCGAACTCGTCCATCCACCTGGTGGCGAGCTCGCCGGGCAGGGCCGACCCGCTCGCGGCGGTCACCTCCAGCGGGGAGAGGTCGTACCGGCGCTTCACCTCGTCCGGCAGGGCGAGGATCCGCTGCATCATCACCGGCACGACGGCGAGCACCCGCGCACGGTGCTCCGCGACCGCCTTCAGGGTCTCCTCCGGATCGAATTTCGCTCGCAGGACCATGGTGGCCGCCGTGGGCAGGCTGAGCATGAAGTGCAGGAAGCCCCAGGAATGGAAGAGGGGCGCCGCGATCATCACCGTCTCGCCGTAGCGCCGGGGGATCTTGGAGAAAAGGGTCGCAAGCGCGCTGAGTCCCTCCGGCTGGCTGCGCTGCGCTCCCTTCGGCGTTCCGGTCGTCCCAGACGTCAGGATCACGTAGCGCCCCTGCTCCTTCGGGGCCTGGAGATCCTCGCCATGCGCGGAGGAGATCAGCTCCTCCACGGTCGTCTCGTCGCTCTCGTCGACCTCGTCCTCCCAGGCGACGTAGCGGCGGACCCCGCCCGAAACCTCGGAGAGGAGCTCGGTGAACTCCTGATCGAAGATCAGCGCGCCGGGGCCCTCGCGCTCCATCACGTCGGCAAGCTGAGGCCCACTGAACGCCGTGTTCAGGTAGAGGGCGAGGGCACCGAGCTTCGAGCAGGCCATCGTCGCCTCGATGAAGTAGCGATGGTTGCGGCACATGATGGCCACCCCGTCGCCCTCGTCGATCCCCTGGTCGCGCAGGGCGCGAGCCAAGGCGTTCGAGCGTCGGTGCGTCTCCGCCCAGGTGAGGGCGCCGGCCTCGTCGATCAGCGCGGTGCGGTCGGGCACCGTGAGCGCGTTCGCCGCCGAGCCAAGGGCAGGGGACGCGCCCCAGCGCACATAGCGCTCGGCGACCCTGGCGAGCTTGTCGGGGCGCACCGGCCTGACCAGCCCGACGTCGGAGAACACCTTCAGCTCGAACGCCGCGTCGCCGAGCGCCGTCGGGACGCGCGCGATCAGCCCCCCGATCCCCTTTCTCAGCCCTTCCTGTGCCATCGCGGAGAAGCTTATGCCCGGCGCAGTTGCACGCGAAGCGTCGTCAGACCCTCCGGAGCTCGTCCCCCGTATCGACCAGCGCGACGGCCACGCACGCGATCCCCTCCCCCCTGCCGATCGCGCCCATCCCCTCGTTGGTGGACGCCTTCACGCTGACCGGAGCCGAGACGACACCGCTCAGCTTCGACGCCATCTCTGCCCTGTGGGGACCCAGGTTCGGCTCCTCGCAGATCACCGTGGCGTCGACGTTCGTCACCGCACCGGGGAGTCGGCCGACCACCACGCGCAGCATGTCGATTGAGTCGGCGTCGCGCCACTCGTCCTCGTCCGGCGGGAAGAGCTCACCCAGGTCGCCAAGCGCGCAGGCTCCGAGCAGCGCGTCGATCACGGCGTGCGTGAGGACATCGGCGTCCGAATGCCCGGAGAGGCCGCGGTCATAGTCGATCTCGACCCCGCCGATCACCAGCCGCTCGCCCTCGACGAGCCGGTGGGAGTCGTAGCCGGTCCCGACCCGAAGAGCCATCAGCCTCCAGCCTCTCCCGAGCTCGAGACCCGGCCCGCCCCGTCGCCCGGGCGTCCGAGTGGCTCGAGGCGGCGCTGGCGGCCGTCGAAGACGCAGATCCTCTCGACGCCGAGATCGGAGAGCAGCTCCAGAGCCTGGTCGTAGCCGAAGCCGACCTGGTCCGGCGCGTGGGCGTCGGAGGACAGGGCGAAATCGGCGCCGGCCTGGGCACACATCTCGATCAGGGGTCGCGACGGGTAGATCTCCCCGACCGGTTTGCGAAGCCCGGCGGTGGACACCTCCACCGCAATGCCCGTGTCGGCGATCGCCTCGACGAGGGGCTCGTAGTGAAAGCGCGGATCGCGCTCCGGCCGCGGGCGGTCGTCGCCCCACATCTTGACCAGGTCCGGGTGGGAGACGATGTCGAAGAGACCCGACCTCACCAGCTCGGCCTGCCAGCGGAAGTAGGTCGACCAGAGCTCGTCGGGATCGCCGATCGACTCCCAGATGTCGTAGCGGCGGTCGTCCACGGCGCCTTGGTCGCCCAGGAAATGGATGGAGCCGATGACGTAGTCGAAGTCGCGCTCGAGCAGGTTTGCGATCCGATCCTCGCTGCCCGGGACGAAGTCGCACTCGATGCCCAGCCGCAGCGGCGTCTGCCGCACGAACTCCAC
>DATAPB010000076.1:0-8769 GCA_036265435.1 Solirubrobacterales bacterium
TGCTGGGACGCCGGCTGGTCCGGCCGCGAGCTCACCTACGAGCCCTACAAGTCCGAGCGCAAGCCCCGCCCGGACCTCCTCCGCGACCAATGGCCCCACCTGATGCCGCTCGCCGAAGCCTTCGGCTTCAGCAACATCAAAATCGACGGCTACGAGGCTGACGACGTCATTGCCTCACTCACCAAGCGCGCCCGCGAGCAGGAGATTCCCGTGATGGTCGTCTCGGGCGACCGCGACGTCTACCAGCTGGTCGAGGACGGGGTCCGCGTGATGACCACCTCCCGCGGCGTCACCGACACCAAGATCTACGACCGTGACGGCGTCATCGAGCGCTACGGCGTCCCGCCCGAGCTGGTGACGGACCTGATCGGGCTGAAGGGCGACACCTCGGACAACATCCCCGGCGTTCCCGGTATCGGCGACAAGACCGCCGCCCAGCTCCTCCAGGAGTACGGCGATCTCGAGGGCGTCCTCTCCAACATCGACAACATCTCCGGCGCCAAGCGCAAGGAGAACCTCACGAACCACGCCGAGGACGCGCGCATCTCGAAGCAGCTGGCAACGGCGATCACCGACATCGACGTCGAGCTCGACCTCGACGACCTGATGTCGAAGCACATGGACCGCAGCCGCCTGCGCGAGGTGGCTCGGGAGTTCGAGCTCCGCGTCATCCTGCAGCGCCTCGAGGAGGAGCTCGGCGCCGACTTCATCCCCGACTCGAAGGTGGAGGAGGAGTTGGACGCCGAGGCCGACCGGGGCAGCATCGAGGATCTCGCCGAGGGAGAGGTCGCGCTCGCGATCGTCGCCGAGACCTGGGCCGGTTACGACGGCAAGCGGCTGCTCGAGGGCGACTGTCCTCAGCTCGCGGCCCTGGCGGACGCCCTCGGCGAGCGCCGCCTGATCGGCCACGACCTGAAGAGCCTGGGCGGCGGAGCGCGGCACGGCCTGATCGCCGCCGCAGGCGTCGGCACCCTCGACCTCCGCCACGACACGATGGTCGGCGCCTATCTCCTCGACCCCGCCCGCCGCAGCTACGACCTGATCGACATCGCGGCACAGCGCGGCCTCGCCGCCGCTCCGAAGGAGTCCGAGGAGGACGACGGCCAGCTCGAGCTGGGGGAGGAGCCGCCACCCGACCCGGCGGCCGAGGCCCGGCTCGTCTGGGAGATCGCCCAGGTGCAGCGCAAGGACATGAAGTCACAGGGGATCGAGCGCCTCATGGACGAGGTCGAGATGCCGCTGATCGAGGTCCTCGCCGATATGGAGCAGACCGGCGTGAAGCTCGACGAGAAGCGCCTGGCTGACATCAACGAGGGTTTCGAGCAGCGGATCGAGACCCTGCAGGCCGACATCTTCGAGCTCGCAGGCCACGAGTTCACCATCGGCTCGCCGCAGCAGCTGGCCGAGGTCCTCTTCGACGAGCTCGGCCTGACGAAGAAGCGCCGCGGCAAGACCGGGTTCTCGACCGACGCCCGGGTCCTCTCCCAGATTCGCGAGGAACACGAGATCGTCGCCAAGGTGGAGCAGTGGCGCGAGCTCACCAAGCTGAAGAGCACCTACCTCGACGCTCTCCCCGAGCTGATCGACCCGGACACGGGCCGCCTGCACACCACCTTCAACCAGACCGCCACCGCCACCGGCCGCCTCTCCAGCACCAACCCCAACCTGCAGAACATCCCGATCCGCACCGAGGAGGGCCGCCCGATCCGCTCCTGCTTCGTGGCTCCCCGCGGCCACCGCCTGCTCTCGGCGGACTACAACCAGATCGAGCTGCGGATCCTCGCCCACATCGCCGGCGAGGACGCCCTACGTGAGATCTTCGCCCGCGGCGAGGACATCCACGCGGCCACCGCGGCCGAGGTTCTCGGATCGGATCCGAAGAACATCACTCCAGGTGAGCGCTCGAAGGCGAAGATGGTCAACTACGGCATCGCCTACGGGCTCTCCGCCTACGGCCTCGCCGACCGATTGAACATCGAGCAGGACGAGGCCGCCTCCTACATCGACCGCTACTTCGAGCGCTTCCCCGCAGTCAAGCGCTACATCGAGGAGACGATCGGGTTCGCCCGGGAGAAGGGATACGTCGAGACGCTCCTCGGCCGCCGCCGCCCGATCCCAGAGCTCCGCTCCGGCCGTCCGCAGGTCCGCAGCCAGGGCGAGCGACTCGCCGTGAACATGCCCATCCAGGGTACCTCGGCGGACATCATCAAGATCGCCATGGTCCGGGCGCACCGCGCGCTCGCGGAGTCGGATTTGGAGACCCGCCTCGTCCTCCAGATCCACGACGAGCTCCTCTTCGAGGGCCCGGCGGACGAGATGGATGCCGCCTCGGAGCTGGTCGAGCGTGAGATGACCGAGGCGTTCGAGCTCGATCCGCCGCTCGCCGTCGACGTGGGCGTCGGCAAGGACTGGCTCGCGGCCAAGTAGCCGCGCCCGAGACCGCCCACCAAGGCGCGCCGCAGCCGCTCGCGCCGGTCAGTCGCCGACCACGGCGTCGAGCCCCTCCGCGAGCTCGACGACGGAGGGCCGAGCCGACGGCTCCGGCTCCAGGCAGGCATCGACCAACCGCGTGAGCTCGGCGGGCGCCCGCCGGCTCTCCGCCACCGATGCAGCCCGTCGCTCGGCCTGAGGAAAGGTCGCGTGGGTCGCATCCGGGAACGGCCGGGAGCCCGTCGCCGCCTCGTAGAGCGTGGCGCCGATCCCCCAGACATCGGTGGACGCCCCGGCGCGTCCTCCGCGCGCCTGCTCGGGCGCCAGGTACGGGGGAGATCCAAGCCCGCGCGGCATGGGCCCAGGCCTCCGGGCGAGGCTGAGATCGATGACGCGCGCCTGGCCGCCCTCGACGATCACGTTCGAAGGCTTCAGGTCCAGGTGGAGAAAGCCGCGGCCGTGCAGGTAGCCGATCGCCGAGCAGACCTGCACGCCCAGATGTGCGACATCCGCGATCGCAAGCCGCCGAGGAGCTGAGTGGATCATGTGCTCGGCTGTCTCGCCACCCAGGGTCTCGAGGATCAGCACGGTCTTCGGCCGGCGGCGCAGCTCATAGGCGCGCACGATGTGCGGGTGGGCGAGCTCGAGCAGCAGCTCGCCCTCGCGGACGAGCCGCCGACGCACCCGTGGCACCTGCCGGTCGGGTCGCACCACCTTGGCGACGCAGCGACAGTCGCGCTCGATGCTCCAGGCGTCATAGACGTCGAGGGCACGGCCCCGAGCCAGATGCGTGAGGACCTCATAGCCCGTGGTGACCAGATCCCCCTCGTGGAGCAGGCCGTTGACGGAGCCGTTGACGGAGCTCATCGCGCTGCGAGTCCGTTTCCGGAGGGCGTCTGGGCGACGGCCCCTCCGCCGAGCGCGGGCGGCGCGAAATCCTCGCTGCCGACATGGTGGAGCCGGCACAGCCGCTCGTACGTCCCACCCTGCGCCAGGAGCTCCTCGTGCGTGCCGACGGATGCGATCCGCCCGCCGTCCAGCACCGCGATCCGATCCGCGTCGCGGACGGTCACCAGGTTGTGGGAGATCACGATCGTCGTCCGGCCGCCGATCAGGCGGCGGAGCGGTCCCATGATCCGGCTCCCTGACTCCGCGTCCACACCGGTGGTCGGCTCGTCCAGGATCAGCACCGGCGCGTTACGGATCATCGCCCGGGCGATCGCGATCCGCTGCCGCTGCCCGCCGGAGAGGCGCCGTCCCTTCTGGCCGATCTCGGTCTCGTAGCCGTCCGGAAGCGCGGAGATGAAGTGATGGGCATCGGCGGCGATCGCCGCCGCCTCGACCTGTTCCCGCGTCGCGTCTCGGCGGCCGTAGGCGATGTTCTCGTAGAGGGTCCCGTCGAAGACGAGGGTCTCCTGCAACAGCAGCGCGACGTTCTCGCGGACCGACCCCAGAGTCACACCCCTCAGATCCTGCCCGTCGAGCATGATCCGCCCGAAGTGAGGGTCATAGAAGCGGAGCAGCAGCTTCGCCAGCGTCGACTTCCCGGCGCCGCTCGGGCCCACCAGCGCCAGCACCTCTCCGGGCTCGACCGTCAGCGACACACCCGACACCGCGTTCCGCTCGGTGTCCGGATAGCGGAAGGTGACGTGGTCGAGTTCCAGCCGACCCGCGGCGCCGTCCAGCTCGACGGCGCTCGAGGACTCAACCACCGATGGCTTCTGGTCCAGCATCTCGATGATGCGCTCGGCCGAGGCCGATGCCGCGTGGATCCTGTTGACGAGCCGGCTCATTCCCCGCACGGGGCTGTAGAGCTGTGTCAGGAACGTCATGAAGACGAGCAGCCCGCCCAGCGTCAGGTGGCCCTGCGAGAGCTCCCAGGTCCCGAGGCCGATGACGAGGAGAGCCCCCAGGAGCTCGACGAGGTCGATCAGGGGCGAGTACAGCGCCTTGAGCCGGGTCGACGCCATCTCGGCCTCGTAGCTGCCGACATTCTCGCGGTGGAACCGCTCGACCTCGCGCTCCTCCTGGCCGTAGGCCTGGACGAGCGCGGCGTTGGAGAGGCTCTCCTCCGCCACCGAGCTGATCGATCCGCTCCGCCGCCGTTTCTCGCGTGAGGCGACCTTGATCAGCCTGGAGAACCGCTTTGCGGCCAGCCAGAACATGGGCGCCACCACCAGCGAGATCAGAGCGAGGTCCCACTGCAGGTAGAAGAGGGCGGCGCTGAAGAAGACGATCCGGAGCAGATAGGAGATCGCGTCGGTCACTCCGGAGAGCACGAACGCCTCGATCGACGCGATGTCTCCAGTCAGCCGGGCGATGAGGTCGCCCAGGCGACGGCGGTCGAAGAAGTCGAGCGAGAGGCCCTGAAGGTGGGCGAAGAACCGGGTGCGGAGGTCGAGCAGGAATCGCTCGCCGATCCAATTCGCCAGGTAGTCGTCGAAGAACCCGATCACCCCGGCGAGCAGCGTCAGTCCCACGTACGCGCCGGCGATCCAGATGAACGGGCCGAAGTCCTGCGGGACCAGCACCTGATCGACGACGACCTTGAACATCCAGATCATCGCCGTGTCGATCAGCGGGACCAGCGCGATCAGCAGCAGGCTGAGCGCCAGCCAGCGGCGGTAGGGGCGCGCGTACGGCCAGAACCGCCGGAAGATCTCGCGCACCGGTACCTCGGGCGAGGCGCTGACCAGCGCCTCGCCCTCGGCCGGCGTCGAGAACAGTGAACGGAGTCGAGCTCTCAGTCGTCGCCTCCGCCGCTACCGGAGTTGGACTCGCTGACGCTCGCCTCCGACGTGTCGGCGCTGGTGTCCGCGCCGGTGCCGGTGCCCGGCGTCGCCGGGGTCGAGTCCGAGATCTTGCCGTGACGCTTCCGGCGGCGCCTTCTGCGCTTTGACATCTTGGGACTCCTCTCTTCGTCGTCCGCGCTCGTGCCATGGCACGAGCGCCCGTACGAGTCCCCTAACTCGGATTCGCCGCGAAGATCACTCCGCGGTGCCCGCCTGTTCTAGTGGTCGTCGAGCTCGGGCACGAGGTCGTTGGAGCCACCGTCGCGCCCGCTGGAACCGGACCCGCTGGATCCCGAGCCGCTCGCCCCGCCGTCGTCGGACCCGGTTTCGCTCGACCCGGATCCGCTCGACCCGGAGCCACTCGATCCGCTCGACCCGCCGTCGCCGGACCCCGATCCGCTCGATCCGGACCCGCTCGATCCCGGGCCACTGTGTTCGTCCGACCCCGAATGGGAGTCGGGTCCGCTCCCCGAGTGCTCACTGCCGGGCCCGCTGTTGGATCCGCGATGTCCGGAGGTGCCGTCATCGGATCCGCGGCGCCCGCCGCCGCCATCCCCTGCGCGCGCGCCTGTGGGTGAGACCGGGCCGCTGCCAGGTGAATCGTCCGCGACCGTTTGAGGACCGCCTTCCTGTGCGGCTCTCGCCTTGGTGGGAGCGGCGTCCGCCTTCGTGGGCGCCTTCAGCTCGTTCTTCAGCACTGCCCCGGTCGTGACGGTCCCGGCGGCGAGCAGGGCAGCGATCCCTGTCTTGACCGCGATCCCCGCTCCGCCGCCGGCTGCCGCAGCCGAGGCACCCTGTCCGAATCCCTCCTCCAGCAGAACACGAAGCAGTGGCATCGGGACGAGCAGGCCGATGCTCTCGCGGAGGGCGCGCCGGGCGCGATAGATGGATTGCCTGACGGCGCCGCCGCTCAACCCCAGGGAGGCCGCGATCTGCTCGTGGCTCAAGCCCTCGAGCTCCCGCATCACGATCGCCGCCCGCTGAGGCTCGGGGAGGTCGCGAAGCCCGGCCAGCAGCCCGTTGATCTCCTCCCGCTGCTCGGCCAATTCCTCCGGAGACATCCCGGCGGCCCGGGCCTCCTGAAGCTCGACACCGGGCTTCGGCTCATCACGGATGTTGGTCAGCGCGGTGTTGCGGACGATTCGGTAGAGCCAGGGACGGAGCTGAATCTCCTTATCGGTCCCGCGCAAGGCGAGGTACGCCTTCGTGAACGCTTCCTGGGTCACGTCGTCGGCGCGTTGCGCGGTGACGATGGAGGCGGCGTAGCTGCGCAGTGACGCGCCGTAGCGGCGAAAGATCTCCTCGAAGGCCGACTCGTAGCCATCCCGGACCAGGGACACCAGCCGGCCGTCCGGCTGTAGGCGGAGGGCGCGGCTCCCGAGGAGGCGGGTGGTCAAACGGCCGGTCTTCACTGTCGCTGACACTCCTGCACCGGTATTACGGGCTCCGGTCGGTCTCGGGATTCAGGTGCTGGAACTCGGAATCGGCGGAAAGATCACAGGATTTGAGCGATCCGCGAAGATCACCGCGATGGATCGCGGGTTCGCCGTCCTGATCATGGCCGTCGTCGGTGGGTGCATCGCGCTGCAAGCGCCCATCAATGCCGGGTTGGGCAAGTCCACGGGCAGCTTCGCGGCGGCGACGATCTCGTTCGCGGTGGGAACCGCGCTACTGGCGACGATCGTCGTGCTCAGCGGCAAGGCGAGTGGCCTGACGAACGTCAGCGACGTCAACTGGTACTACCTGCTCGGCGGCGTGCTCGGAGCGGCCTACGTCTTCTCCGCGCTCGTCCTCGTCAGCGAGATCGGTGCCGGGGCGGTGGCAGCCGCGACGGTCACCGGGCAGCTCACCACCTCGGTGGTCCTCGACCGGATCGGGTTTCTCGGACTCGAGCAGCAGCCGATCACGGCCAGCAGGATCGCCGGCGTGGGCCTGCTCCTCGCGGGCACCTACCTCGTCGTCCGCTGAGCTAGGCCGCCGTGGCCACCGGCTCGCGGTCGTCACGCCGCTTCGGCGGAGACCCCGCGAACTCCGGCGGCGCGATCCGGAGGTAGTGGCCGAAGGCCCAGTCCACGAACCGCTTGCGCCCGCAGGCGCGGATCACGGCCCGCTGCACCCGGGCTGGGAGCTTGGGGAGAAGCCGCTGGGCGCGGAGCATCCAGCGGAACTTCAACTCATGTCCGTCGACGAACTCCGCGTACTCATGGAGAGCCGCCTCGCGGTCCTGACGCCCCTCGACCACGGCGCGCAGCTCGTCGCCGAGCTTGATCCCGAAGTAGAAGGCCGTCCTGATCCCCTCCGCCGTGAGTGGCAGGCAGTGACCCGCCGAGTCGCCGACGAAGAAGATCCCGTCCTCCGTCCCCGGGCGCAGCTTGTGCGGGATCCAGTTGCCCTGGTAGCGGACCGGCGGCCTCTCGAGATCGTCGGCGAGCAGAACCGTCGTGTCCTTGACGTGAAAGCGCGGATCGAAGGACCCGACGCCGATCCGCTGCTCGTCGCGCGCGGGGAAGCTCCAGCCGTACCCGGCCGGCACGTAGCGGCGGTCGATCCAGATCTCAAGGTCGCTCGAGCCGCCATGCGGATGAACCTCGAGGCCGCGCGAGAGCGGGGCGTCGGGCGGCTGGTAGCCGCCGTCGGAAGCGAGGATGCGGCGCCAGCCGAGGGCGTCGACGATCAGCGGCGCCGTGACGTCGCCGCGGTCGGTGTGAACGGTCTCCCCACTGCGCCCGTTGACCTTGGCCGTCTCGAAGTCGGCGTCGCACTGCTCCCAGAGCAGCCGGCACAGCTCCCGGTAGTCGAAGGTGGAGAAGGTCCAGGGCAACTGGTAGCGCGAGGTGCCGTGCGGCGTATGGACGACGAGCTCGCCGAACTCCTGCCTGGCGGAGGCCTCCAGGCCCATCACCCTCAGCCACTCGGTCGGAATCCCGCAGGCGGAGGTCTGGCGCTCTCCGATCTCGTATCGATCGAGAACCAGCACCCGCGCGCCTGAACCCGCCAGCTGGCGGGCGACGGTGAGACCGGCGAAGCTCGCCCCGCAGACGATCACGTCGTAGCCTCCGCTCAGCGCGGTGCGCTGATCGCCACGCTTGGTGAGCCGCTTCGGCATCGCTCGCAAAGGTAGTGGAAGCCCCGCAACCCGAGGTTCCATCGCACCCGTGTTTTCCGCATGTGTCTGCCACACTGTGCGGCCGTGCCCGAGGCGGACACAACGACAGAAGCTGCGCAGGCTGAGCAGCCACAGACCACCCCGCAGGATGCGGAAACGGAGCCGACCGCCGGCAACGGTGCCGCGAGCTCCGACAACCTGCTGATCGAGGTCGACGGCAAGCTCGTCCCGAACTACGACGCCACCATTCACCCGTTCAGCGAGGGGGACGTCGTGACGGGCCAGGTCGTGCGGATCGACCAGGACGAGGTCCTGGTGGACATCGGCTACAAGTCGGAGGGAGTCATCCCCTCCAACGAGCTCTCGATCCGCAAGACGGTGAAGCCGTCCGAGGAGGTCGAGCTCGGGGAGGAGGTCGACGCACTCGTCCTCACCAAGGAG
>DATAPB010000077.1:0-19473 GCA_036265435.1 Solirubrobacterales bacterium
GGCGACAAGACGTTCGTCGGCACCTTCGACGAGCGCCCCTACATCGCCCCCTTCCACGGCAACATCACCGAGCTCTGCCCCGTCGGGGCCCTGACCTCCTACACCTACCGCTTCCGAGCGCGGCCGTGGGACATCGAGGACGCGGGCTCGATCTGCACCCTGTGCCCGAGCCAGTGCAACGTCAAGTTCACGGTCCGCGACGAGCGGGTGCTGCGCGTGCTGGCCCGCGACAACGCCGAGGTCGACGACGGCTGGCTCTGCGACAAGGGGCGCTTCGCCTTCCAGATGTTCAACTCGGTCGAGAGGATCACCCGCCCGATGGTCCGCGCCGGCGACGGCAGCCTCAGCCCGATCAGCTGGGAGGACGCCGTCAGCCGCACCGCGAAGGCTCTTGCCGGCGAGAACGCTGCGGCCCTCGTGGGCGGCGGCACCTCCAATGAGGAGGGCTGGCTGGTCCAGCGCATCCTCCGCGCCGGCGGCTCCTCCAACCTGGACTGCTCCCCCAACCCGGTGGACACCGGGCTGCTCGGCGAGCTCTCGCGGCCCGACCACGGCGCGCGGATCGCCGATCTCGACAATGCCGACGCGATTCTCGTTGTCGGCGTCGACCCGCTGCACGAGATGCCGATCCTCGACCTGCGGATCCGCAAGGCCGTGCGGCGCGGACGGGCGAAGCTGATGGTCGCCTCGGAGCGGCCGACCGCACTCGATGGCGGCGCGCACGAGGCGGTCCGCTATGCGCCCGGCGACTCGGCCTCCTTCCTCCGCGCACTGGCGGGTGCGCTCGAGGCCGACGGCTACAGGGCGGACGGCCCGTTCAAGGACGAGGCCGAGGCGATGGCGCAGGCGCTTCGGGACGCCCCGGACCAGGTGATCGTCTGGGGGGAGCGGCTCTGGCGCGATTCCGAGGCGGTCGACGCGCTCCACGCATGCATGCACTCCCTCGAGATGCACAAGCGCATCGGGCCCGGCCTGATCGAGGTCCCCGAGGAATCGAACACTCGCGGCCTCCGCGAGGTGGGGTGCCTGCCGATCGCGAAGCCGGGCCTGATCCCGATCGACGGCGGCCTCGCGAGTGCTCAGATCAAGGAGGGCCTCGCCGCCCATGACCTCGGCGCGCTGCTGCTGGTCAACGCCGATCCCGTCCGCACGCACCCGGACTCCGACGGTTGGCGAAAGGCGCTCTCAGGTTCCTTCGTCGTCTCGATCGGGTCCTTCGAGGACGAGTCCACCCGTCTCGCGGACCTCGTCATCCCGGCCGAAACCTGGGCTGAGAAGGAGGGCACCGTCACCCATCCGGAGGGGCGCCTACAGCGGCTGCGCCGCAACGTGCCCCTGCCGGAAGGCATGGTCGCCGGCTGGCGCTTCCTCGACGCGGTGGCCGTGGAGCTCGGGGTCGGCGTCGATGCCGAGGCGCCCGAGGATGTCTTCGAGGCGGTCACCGACGAGGTCCCGTTCTATGCCGGACTGACCTACGAGGAGATCGGCGGCAAGGGCGTGCGGTGGGGCGATCGGCCTCCCGGACAGGCGTGGACGCCGGTGGCCGCAGGGCGACACGGCATCCCCGCACCGGGCCGCGGGTCTGAGGGTGACGGGTTGCTCCTCGGCACCTACCGCGACCTCTGGGCCGCGGACGTCACCAAGCGGAATCCGGCGCTTCGCTTTCTGATGCCGAGGCAGAAGCTGGAGCTCTCCGCCAAGGACGCGGAGGACCTCGACCTATCGAATGGGGATGAGGTCACCGTGTCCGTGAACGGCCACAGCGTCGAGGCGACGGTCGCGATCCGCGAGCGGATGCGTGATGGCGCGGCGTTCCTGATCGAGGGAACGGACGAAGCGAACGGCAACCTGCTGACCAACGGGGTCGCGCCGCGGATTCAGATTGTGCGGGGGCGCTCCGCAGATGCGAGGGCGCGCGACAGCGCGACCAGTAATAAGTCGGAGGAGCGACCCGTTTCATGATCGCGACGTTCCCGCTCGCGGACGTCAACTACGTCGAGGCGACCTGGGTGATGATCGTCAAGTCGCTCGTCATCTTCCTCGGCGTCTTCCTGATCGTCCCGGTGCTGACGGTCGTCGAGCGCAAGCTGATCGGCCGCTTCCAGAACCGCTACGGCCCGAACCGGGTGGGGCCGGTCGGCCTGGTCCAGCCGCTGGCGGACATCGTCAAGCTCGCGGGGAAGGAGATGTTCCGGCCCGACGCGGCCGTCCCCTTCCTCTATGCGATCGCCCCGGCGATCGTGATCTTCTCGGGGATCATCACGCTGGCGATCCTGCCGTTCGGCAACGTCCAGGACGGGATCGGGCTGTACGGGATCGACGTCTCAATCGGCGTCCTCTACTTCTTCGCCTTCAGCTCGATCTCGTTCTACGGGCTGCTGCTCGCCGGCTGGGCCTCGGGGTCGAAGTACAGCTTCCTCGGGGCGATGCGCTCGGCTGCCCAGCTGATCTCCTACGAGGTCTCGATGGGGTTGGCGCTGCTCGGCGTCGTGCTGATGACCGGCTCGCTCTCCTTGACCAGCGTCGTCGACGGACAGGGCCCGATCTGGAACATCGTCCCCCAGATCATCGGCTTCCTGATCTTCATGATCGCCGGCTTCGCGGAGACGAACCGGGCCCCGTTCGACCTGCCCGAGGCGGACGCCGAGCTGGTGCAGGGCTACATGACCGAGTACGGGGGCATGCGCTTCGGCTCCTACCTGCTGGCCGAATACCTCGAGATGTTCGTCGTCTCGGGCATCGCCGTCACCTTCTTCCTCGGCGGCTGGATGGGTCCCGGCCCCGGCTGGCTCGACCCGGTCTGGATGGTTCTCAAGACCCTCACGCTGGTGGCCTTCTTCATCTGGATCCGGGCCACCCTCCCCCGGCTCCGCTACGACCAGCTGATGTCGCTGGGCTGGAAGGTGCTGCTGCCCCTGGCGACGCTGAACATCCTCGTCACCGCCGTGATCGTGACGGTGAGTTGATGGAGGCCAAGCTCAACAAGGACAAGACCGGCTGGACCGAGTTCCCTTACCTGGAGGACCACCAGGATGTGATCTCCGTCCAGCGCGGCCCGAAGCCGGGTGGCGCCGCCGGCGCCTACCGGGCCTTCGGCGAGACGCTCCGGGGCCTGCGCACCACGTTCGGTCGCGTGCTCGAGGGCCCGGTCACGATCCAGTACCCGGAAGAGAAGACACCGGTCTATCCGCGCTTCCGGGGCCGCCACAAGCTGCATCGCTTCGAGGACACCGGCCTGGAGAAGTGCGTCGGCTGCTCACTCTGCGCGGCCGCCTGCCCGGCCGACTGCATCCGCGTCGTCGCCGCCGAGAACGACCCGGACCACCGCGTCTCCGCCGGCGAGCGCTACGCGGAGGTCTACGAGATCAACCTCTCCCGTTGCATCTTCTGCGGCTACTGCGAGGTCGCGTGCCCGTTCGACGCGATCACGATGGGCCACGACTACGAGATGTCCGACTACAACCGCTCGGACCTGATCTTCACCAAGGAGATGCTGCTCGCAGAGCCGATCGACCGGACGCCCCTGCGAAGCGAGGGCGAGTGACCCAGGTTTGCTTCTTTCTGGGCGCGATCGGCTGCCTGGGCGGCGCGATCGCAGTGATTGCACTCCGCAATCCGTTCTACAGCGTCCTCGCCTTGATAGTCCACCTGATCTCGCTTGCCGGGCTCTTCCTACTGCTCCAGGGGGAGTTCATCGCTGCCGCCCAGATCGTGGTCTACGCCGGGGCGGTGATGGTGCTCTACGTCTTCGTAGCCGCCTACGTGGGGAACGTCGACGAGCCTCTCTGGGAACCTATTCCAGGCCAGCGCTTCATCGCGCCGGTTCTCGGCCTCGCGCTGTTCGTCGAATTGGCGATTGCAATCACAGGCTCCGGCCTGCAGGCGATCGACACACGGGGCCCGACGGTGGAGCTCGGCTTCGGCTCGCCCTCGGCGATCGGCAAGCTCCTGCTGGAGCGCTTCCTGATCGCGTTCGAGGCCGCGTCGCTTCTCCTGCTGGTGGCAGCCGTTGGCGCCGTGGTGCTTGCAGGTCGCCATCGCAGCAGTGAGGCCGACGCCCCCCAGGAGACCGCCTGATGGACATCACCTGGTACCTCGTCCTGAGCGCGATGCTGTTCGCCATCGGCGTCGCGGGCGTGCTGCTTCGCCGCAGCCCGCTGGTGATCCTGCTCTGCCTGGAGCTGATGCTGAACGCCGGCAACCTGGCCCTGCTCGCCTTCTCGCGCTCGCTCGGCAACCAGGACGGGCAGGTCTTCGCGCTGATCGTGATGGTGATCGCAGCCTGCGAGGTGGTGGTCGGGCTGGGGATCATCGTCGCGGCCTACCGGCGTCGCATCCCGCTGAACGTCGACGACCTGCGCAGCCTCAGGGGTTAGCGCTTGTCGGCAACTGCGTACGGCTGGCTGGTGCTCGCCCCCCCGCTCGCGGGAACGCTGATCATCAGCCTGGGGTGGAAACGGCTCCCCGGCCGGAGCGCCGGCTGGATCGCGACGGCGATGATCGGCCTCTCCTTCCTCGCATCCATCGGCGCGCTCGCCCAACTCCTCGGGGACCCGGTGGACGCCCGGCAGCACACCTCGGCGCTCTACGACTACGCCAGCGCGGCCGGACTCAACATCCAGCTGAACATCCTGGTCGACCCTCTCTCGGTCTACATGTGCCTGATCGTCAGCGGGGTCTCGATGCTGATCCATCTCTACGCGATCAGCTACATGACCTCGGACCGGGGCTTCAACCGCTTCTTCGTCTACCTCAACTTCTTCGTCTTCTCGATGCTGCTGCTGGTCCTGGCCGGCAACCTCGTCCTGCTGATCATCGGCTGGGCATTTGTCGGCTTCGCCTCCTATGCGCTGATCAGCTTCTGGTACCGGCGCGAGACCGCGACCCGGGCCGGCATGAAGGCCTTCGTCATCAACGTGATCGGGGACGTCGGCATGATGCTCGCCGCCTTCTTCATCTTCCGCGAGCTCGGCACCTTCGACCTGCTCTCGATCTTCAGCCAGGCGCCCGACACGTTCCACACCAACCAGGGAGTCGTGGTCGCGATCTGCCTGTTGCTGCTGGTCGGGGCCTTCGCCAAGTCGGCCCAGGTGCCGCTGCACACCTGGCTCCCGGACGCGATGGAGGGCCCGACGCCCGTCTCCGCCCTGATCCACGCAGCGACCATGGTCACCGCCGGCGTCTACCTGATCGCGCGCTTCCACCCGCTCTTCGAGATCGGCCTGACGGCCGCTGACATCGCCGCCATCCTCGGCCTCGCCACCCTGCTGATCGCCGCGACCATCGCGCTCGTCGTCACGGACCTGAAGAAGATCATCGCCTACTCGACGATGAGCCAGATCGGCTACATGGTCGTCGGGGTCGGGATCGGGGCTTACTCGGAGGGCCTCTTCCACCTGATGACCCACGCCTTCTTCAAGGCCCTCCTCTTCATGGCGGCCGGCTCGATCATCGGCGCGATGGCGAACCGCCAGAACATCGACCTGATGGGCGGCTTCCGCCGGGCGATGCCGTTCACCTCCGCGACGCTCTTGATCGGCGCCCTGGCGCTGGCGGCCTTCCCGCTCACCTCGGGGTGGTTCTCGAAGGACGAGATCCTCGACTTCGCCGCCTACCGCGGCGGCTGGTACGTGATCTTCACGATCGGCGGCTACATCGGCGCGCTGCTGACCGCCTTCTACTCGTTCCGGATCGGCTTCCGCGTCGTCTTCGGCGAGCCCTGCGAGGAGGCGAAGGAGCTCGAGCAGGGTCACATCCACCACGCCGAGCCGGAGAACCCGGCGACCGGCGAACCCGAGGACACGGACGTCGGCTTCCCCGGGCCCACCCACCAGATCGCCGAGCGGGAGATGCCTATGAAGATCGCGATGAGCGTCCTGGCCTTCGGCGCGCTGTTCGCCGGCTTCGTGCAGATCCCGGGCGTCGACGACGTGGTCCACAAGTTCCTCCACGGCTCCTTCCTGGACTCGAAGTTCTACGAGCAGGGCCCGAGCACGACCTCGGCTTACCGGGGCCTGCTGATCGGCGGCCTGATCTCGGTGCTCGGCATCGCGATCGCCTACTACGCGTATCTGCGCAATCCCGGCTGGACGGCGGCGCTGCAGAAGCGCCTGCCGCGACTTCACGACTTCCTCGAGAACAAGTGGTACTTCGATGAGGCGATCGACCTGGTCTTCGTGCGCCCCGCGCTCGCCGTCGGGCGCTGGTCGAACGCGATCTTCGAGCGCTACGTCGTGCAGGGACTCGTGGTCGCGGCGGTCGACCTGGTCCGCGGCGCGAGCGCCGGCGTCCGTGGCGCCCAGTCCGGCTATCTGCGGTCCTACGCCCTCCTGTTGGTGACCGGCTTCGCCGGTCTCGGCCTCTACTTCCTCCTGCAGAGCTCATGAGACCTACCCGAAACCCAATTGCACGCCCGGACGCGAAGCGGAGGACGTGCACATGATCGAGACCCTCCTCTGGGCCCCGCTCACCTTCGGGCTCGTCGCGGCCATCCTCCCCGGACGGATGACGGGCTGGGTGGCGGCGGTCGGCTCGCTGGTCTCGCTGGCGATGACGATCGCGGTCGTCATCGGCTTCGATCCCTCGGGCGGCCTTCAGCACACGGTCGACGCGAGCTGGATCCCGGCGCTCGGCGTCCGCTACCAGCTCGGCGTCGACGGAATCAGCCTCTTCCTCGTCCTGCTCACGTCGATCCTCTGGCTCGCGGCAACGATCTGGTCGGCCCTCAACCCGCCGGAGCGGCCTCGCCTCTACTTCCTCATGTTCGGCCTCGCCGAGACGGCAGTGCTCGGCGCCTTCCTGGCCCAGGACCTGATCCTCTTCGTCCTCTTCTTCGACCTGATGCTGATCCCGTTCTACTTCCTGTTCGGGAGCTGGGGTACGGAGCATCCGGGACGGCCCGAGGAGGACGAGGGCCCGATCAGGCCCCAGCCCGCCACGCTCAAGATGTTCATCTACACGCTGGTCGGGTCGCTGCTGATGCTGGCAGCGGCGATCGCGACCGGAATCCTGGCGGCCAACGGCGGAGCGGTCAACTTCAACATCCAGCACCTGGCCGCGGACCCGCTCGGCAGCGGCAGCCAGTACTGGATCTTCTGGTTCTTCGCAGCGGCGTTCCTGGTGAAGATGCCGGCCTTCCCGCTGCACGGCTGGATGCCGGACGCGTACCGGGTGGCACCGCTGCCCGCACTCGCGCTCTTCTCGGGTGTCCTCTCGAAGGTCGGTGCCTATGGCTTCCTGCGCGTGGTGCTGCCGATGTTCCCGGCGGCGACGACCCATTTCCAGGAGGTGATCCTGGTGATCGCGGTCGCATCGATCCTCTACGGCTCGGTGATGGCCTTCACGCAGACGAGCGCGCGGCTGATCCTGGGCTACTCCTCGATGGCCCAGCTCGGCTTCATCACGCTCGGCCTCTTCAGCCTGCGCGCCGACGGCGCCGACGGTGCTGTCCTTAACATGGTCAACCACGGCCTCGTCGTCGCGCCATTGATGCTGATCGCGGTGCTGCTGGTCGAGCGCGCCGGCACCGACGACATCCGCAGGATGGGCGGGCTCGCGACGCGGGCGCCCGTCCTGGCGGCCCTCTTCCTGATCGCCACCCTCGCCCTGCTGGCGATGCCCGGGTCCGCCAACTTCATCGGCGAGTTCTACATCCTCAACGGGATCTTCCAGGAGAAGATCGTCTACGCGTTCGTCGCTGCGATCGGCATCGCCCTCGCGGCCTATTACGCATTGCGCCTCTACCAGGCCGCGATGCACAACCGCAAGCCCGAAGGCATCGAGTCGCGCGAGGTCGGCCTCGTTCGCGGCGCCGTGCTGACCGGCCTGATCGCCTGCATCGTGGGGCTCGCCCTCTGGCCCGGTCTGATCCTCCACCGCGCGGATGACTCGGTGAGCGGCCAGCTCACCCGGACCGCTCAGGCTCCGACCGATCTGGCGCAGCGATGAACTTCAACGCCCCGCACATCGACTACGCCGGGCTCTCGCCCGTCATCGCGCTGACCGCGGGGTTGGTCCTCGTCCTGATGCTCGGGCTGATCCCGCGCCTCGGTCGCTTCACGATGGCCTACCTGACGATCCTCGTGCTCGCGGTGACCGCGGGGCTCGCGATCTGGCAGTGGAACGAGCAGCACGACCTGGTCGCCGGCGCGCTCCGACTCGATGCGTTCGGCCTCTCGGTGTGCCTGATCGCCTGCCTGGCGGCCGCGATTTCGGTGGTGCTGGCGATCAGGGAGCCCGCGGCGGAGGAGGCGGGTCACGGCGCCTTCTACAGCCTGTTGCTCGGCTCGGTCCTCGGCATGACATTGATCGCCCAGGCGCAGAACCTGATCGCCTTCTTCGTCGCGCTCGAGCTGCTCTCGATCCCGCTCTACGTCCTCTGCGCATCGGCGCGTCGCACCGAGCGCTCGCTCGAGTCGGGCCTCAAGTACCTGGTGATCGGGTCGATCGGCTCGGCCACGGTGCTCTACGGCTTCGCGCTGCTCTACGGAGGGTCGGGCTCGACCGAGTTCGCCGGGATCGCGAAGGGACTCGCCGGCGACAACGGCAACGATACGATCGTCCTGATCGGCGTCGCGATGGTCGCCACCGGCCTCGCCTTCAAGACCTCGGTCGCCCCCTTCCACCAGTGGACGCCGGACGTCTATCAGGGCGCCCCCACCCCCATCACCGCCTTCATGGCAGTCGCCACCAAGGCCGCCGCTTTCATCGCCCTCGCCCGCCTCTTCGAGGTGGCCCTCGGGCCGATCGCCCATGACTGGAAGCCGGCGCTCGCCGGGCTCGCTGTGATCTCGATCGCCGTCGGCAACATCGGCGCGCTCGGGCAGGACTCGCTGAAGCGGCTGCTGGGCTACTCCGGGATCGCCCAGGCCGGCTACATGCTGGCCGGAATCGTGGTGGCGACCGAGAAGGGGCTCGAGGCGCTCGTCTTCTACGCCGCCGCCTACACGCTGATGAACCTCGCAGTCTTCGCTGTCGTCGTCGCCCGGGAGCGTGAGACGCAGTACGGCGACGACATCGAGTCGGTTGCCGGCATCGGCCGCTCCCGCCCGCTGCTCGCCTGGCCGCTCACGATCGCGATGCTGGCGCTCGCCGGCCTGCCGGGGACCTCGGGCTTCATGGGCAAGCTGTTCCTGATCGAGGCGAGCGTGGACGGTGATTACACCTGGCTCGGCGTCGCGATCGTGATCGGAACGATGGTCTCCCTCGCCTACTACCTGCGGGTGATCGCGGCCGTCTGGATGTCGCCCGAGCCGAGCGCCGCGCCGCCCGCGACCCAGCCCGGTGGATTGCCCGCGATCGCGGGCGGCTCCCCCGAGGCCGATGCGATTCCGAGAGGAGCGAGCCGCTGCGCCCTGATCGTCGGCGCGGCCCTGCTCTGCGGCGCCGCCACGATCGCTTTCGGCGTCGCCCCCTCGCCGCTGATCGACTGGGCCTCGCACGCGGCGAACTCGCTGACGACGACGGTCTAGTCGCGGCCGGCGCCGCGATCCGGGGATCGATACAGCGGCAGATCGCGCTGCCTGAACGTCTCTTTAGCCCACGCGAGGACGATCGTTCGCTCCCGCCACCCGAAAGGAAGGAGATCCCGATGACGACGACAACGCGCGAGGCTTTCGAACGCGGAACGGACACCTTCAATGCCCACGACGTCGACGGCTTCGCCGAGGTGCTCGCCGACGACGTCGTGTTCAAGGCGCCGGGTGGAATGCGAGGCGAAGGCAAGGACGCCTGCCTCGAGTTCTACGCCGGCTGGTTCGGTGCCTTCTCCGACGCCCATGTCGAGGTTGCCGACGTTGAGATCATTGGTGAGCTCGCGGTCGAGGAAGGCACCTTCACCGGAACCCGCGACGGGGTCCTGCACAGCCCGGCGGGCGACTTCCCGCCGACGGGCCGCCCCGTCAGCCTCGACTACATCCAGGTGCTTCGCTTCCGTGACGGGAAGCACCTCTCGTTCAATTTGATGTTCGACCGGCTGCTGATGCTCGAGCAGCTCGGGCTCATCCCCGCGCCTGCCACCTGAGCCGTTCGGCCGGTAGTAGTAGCTCCGATCCGTAGGCGGGCTCAGACCTCAGCGCGCGGCCAGCAGAAGACCTCGATGCGGATCCCGTCGGGATCGAACACGAAGACGGCGTAGTAGTTCTCGACGTCGCGGTCGAGCTCCGGGGGGAAGTGGACGTTCGCGCCACGCGCAAGCGCGCGGTCGTGAGCCGCTTCGACCTCCTCGGGCGTGTCGACCTCGAATGCGATGTGCTCCACCCCCACCCCGTAATAGCGGTACTCGCCGCCATCCGCGGGCCGCAGGCCCAGCATCGCTCCCGATCCCGGGTCCTTCAGGTAGACGACCTCCTCGGTGCCCCTGTAGGTCGGGAACCGGATTTCCTCCACCCAGCCGAGCGGGCCCAGCAGGTCGAGATAGAAAGCCAGGGAGTCGGCGACATCGGCGACCGCGAGATCGACGTGGTGAATTCCCTTCGCCGGCATCCGCGATCAGCCGCTCGGGGGCGCGTCCGACTCGGAGGCCCCGGCTGCTTCGAGCGCCTTCGCGAGGTCCTGTCCCCACTCGAAACGGGCGATCCGGCCCTTCTCGAGGGTCCAGGTGTGAGCTTCTTCGTTGACGATCTCCGTGGTGCTTCCGCGGCCGCGGATGTGCCAGCTGACGGCCACCACGACGACGTCTCCGCAGTCGTGCAGCTCATGAATCTCGTGGTGGGCCTCGTCCCAGACTTCGGCGAAGCGGCGCATGGCCTGCGCGACTGCGCTACGTCCTCGCCGCACACCCGCCTCGACCGCGTAGGGCGGATTGACGTATTCCACGTCGGGCGTCGCCAGCTCCACGAGCGCCTCGGGATCTCGATCGATCAGCCCCGACTCGTAGACGTGGCGCACGATCTCGACGTTCGCGTCGGACATCGCCAGCGAAGTATCGCGCCACACGGCTCGCTTCCGCGAGGATGCCGGGCGCTTGGGCGTCCTGCTCACCATCGTCGCCATCGCGGTCTCCGGCGCTGCCGGCGTGGCCGCTGAGCGCCGCTGGCCGCGCACCGCCGTCGGCTGGGCCCGGCGCCTCATCGTCATCTCGCTCTACACGCTGATCCCGTTCGTCGTCTTCTTCAACCTCGCCCGCACCCACATCAACACCGATGAGGCCGGAGGGCTGGTGATCGGGTGGGTCGCGCTGCTCGGCGCCTCCGGGAGCGCCTGGGTCGTCGGAACGCGCCTCCTGCGCCTGGACCGCCCGGCCCAGGGCACGCTGATCACCGCGACGTTGATCGCGAACTCCGGATACCTCGGCTATCCCCTCTGCGCATCCCTGCTCGGTTTTCACGCCCTGGGCGAGGCCGTCGTCTACGACATCGCCGTCTCCTCGCCCGCCCTGCTCCTGCTGGGTTTCGGCACCGGTGCGGCCTTCGGCACGAAGGTGGGCGAGGGATTCGGCGACCGGGTCGTCGCGTTCTTCACACGGAACCCACCGCTGTACGCCGCGATCGCCGGCCTGCTCGTTCCGAACTCCCTCGCCCCCGACGTCCTGGTCGACATCTCGCGCGGGTTCGTGGTCGCCCTGTTGCCGATCGGCTTCTTTGCGGTGGGCGCCGTGCTCGCCGAGGAGGTCGAGGGTCGGCGGGTCTCCCTCGGCTCGCCCTTCGATCCGCCGATCGGCGCCACGATCCTGCTCCGCCTGATCGTGGCGCCCGGGCTGCTGCTCCTCCTCTCGCTGCCCTTCATCGACCTGCCCGGGCCCTATCTGCTCCTGGCAGCGATGCCGTGCGGCATCAACACCCTGGTGGTCGCCCACGTCTACGGGCTGGACTCCAAGCTGGCCGCGCAGGCAGTGGCCTGGACGACGGCGATAGCGATCGCGGCCGTGCTGATCGCCGAGCCGATCTGGGGATAGAGCGGCGAAATTCCCGGCCGGGAGCATCGGACCTGCGGTCTAGGATGGCCAACCCGTGCGCTACCCCGTCGAGAAATTCAGCGAGGAGGAACGCCGCCTCCTCTCCCCCCACTTCACCAACCTCGACCGTCCCGTCTTCGCTCTCGTCAACCTGCCGGAGACGATCAAGGGGGCTCTGTTCGCCCGCTACTCCCGCTACCCCGGAAGTCTGCGCCGCCTCTACCTCGAGGAATTCGCCGCCGACGTCCCCGAGGGCGGGCGCCCGTTCGAGGGCGAGGAGGGCGAGCGGGCCGCCAGCCTCTACGAGAGGGTCTTCATGGGGTACGGCGACGACTCGATCGCGCAGGTCGGCGGGGCGCACGTCGCCTGCGAGTGGGTGTCGAACATCCTCACCAAGGTCCTCCAGCGGGGGCGGCTCGCCGCCTACCTCGAGCAGTCCACCCGCTACATCTCCTACGACCAGCCGCTGCCGGATTCAGCCGGAGGCGGCTACCGCTTCTACCGAGACGACGAGCTCGGGCCGGAGTACGCGCAGGCGATGGACGACCTCTTCGGGATCTACTCCCGCTCCCTCACGCAGGTGCGCGAGTGGGCCGCCGAGCGCTGGGCACGGGGAGACGAGCCCGAGGCGGCCTGGCAGCGCTCCATCAAAGCCAAGGCGCTCGATCTCCTGCGGGGGCTGCTCCCCGCCTCGACGCTGAGCCACGTCGGCATCTTCGCCTCGGGCCAGGCCTACGAGCAGATGCTGCTCCGCATGCTCGCCTCGCCGCTTCCGGAGGCCCGGTACTTCGCGACGATGATCCTCGAGGAGCTGAAGAAGGTGATGCCGAGCTTTGTCGCCCGGGTGGAGCGGCCGGAACGCGGCGGGGAGTGGGTCTCGTATCTGGAGCGGCGCCGGGAAGCGGCCGAGCGCTGGGTCGCCAGGATGGGCCTCGACCGCTCCGAGGGGGATGAGATGGCGCCGTCCGTCGAGCTGATCGACGTCGACGGTTCCGAGGACGAGCTGATCGCCGCCTCCCTGTTCGAGTCCTCGGGCAGCTCCGAGCGCGCGATCATCGACCGCGTGCGCACCCTGCCGCCCGATGAGCAGGCGGAGATCATCGCCGACCTCGCTGGGGACCGGCCCAACCGCCGTCACCGCCCGGGACGCGGCTGGGAGGCCGTCCGCTATCGGTTCGAGATCGTCTCCGACTACGGCGGCTTCCGCGACCTGCAGCGCCACCGGATGCTGACCTGCCAGTGGCAGCGGCTCAGCCCCGACCTCGGCGCCGGGATCCCGGACGAGGTGCGGGAGGCGGGCGCCGGAGACGAGTACGAACGGGCGCTGGAGATCTCCCGGGCCGAGCACGACCGGCTCGCCGAGGCCGGGCTGACCGACGCGGCGCCCTACGCGCTCTGTCTCGGCTACCGGATCCGCTACCTGCTCGACCTGAACGCGCGCGAGGCGATGCACCTGATCGAGCTGCGCTCGGGACGCGAGGGCCATCCCACCTACCGCGCCGTCGCCCAGGCGATGCACGAGCGAATCGCCGCGGTCCATCCCGCGATCGCGGCGGCGATGACCCACGTCGACGCCTCGACCGAGCCGCGCCTCGAGCGGATCATGAGCGAGATCCGCACCCATCGGAAACGGGCCGCCGCAGACCCGGGGCCGGCAGCCTCCGACGCCCCTCCCGGCGTCAGCGCCTTGGGTTAGCAATCCAAGAATCTCGATAACCCGTAGTTGACTAAGAGTCAATGCCCCGTACGATGAGGTGGATGAAGGGAGCTAGGGCCCTGACGAGCGGGATGCTCGTACTGGCGTTGAGTTGCGCCATCCCGGCGATCTCTGCCGCGCAGGACGCCGGCACCACTACGTCGGCCACGACGACGACCACGACGGTGCCCGACCCCGTCACCCCGCCGATCGACACCGGCGGAGGCTCGCAGAGCCAGCCCGGATCCCAGAACGACGGCACCGGCAAGCCGAGCGGCTCGGACACGGGAGCATCGACCCCGGCGCCGACCCCCTCGTCCCCGCAGGCGCAGCCCACGGAGGCCCCGTCAGGCGGCGGGTCCGAGGCGGCGAAGCCGAAAGCCCACAAGTCGGCTTCGGCGAGCGTGACGATGGGCGACCTCTTCTTCTCGCCGACTTCGGTGACGATCGCCGTCGGCGACACGGTCACCTGGCGAAACACCGGCCAGGCCCCGCACAACGCGACCGCCGACGACGGCAGCTTCAGCACGCCGAACCTCAACAACGGGCAGAGCGCCTCACACACCTTCAGCCAGGCCGGCACCTTCAGCTACATCTGCACCATCCACCCACAGATGAAGGGCACGATCAGGGTCCTGGCCTCGAGCGGCGGTGGTGGCGGCGGTGCCTCCTCGTCGAGCTCGAGGGGCTCCTCGGGCTCGGAGGCCTCGGCGGTCGCCTCGCCGAACGCGGCCGGCGACGCCAACACCCTGCCGATGACCGGCATGGCCGTCGGCGCCCTCGCTCTCGTCGGGCTCGGCCTCCTGGCTCTCGGGCTGATCGCCAGGCAGGCTGACCGCGACCGGTCTCGCCTGCGCTGGTTCTCGATCTTCTAGGCGGCTACTTCTTCTTCTTGCACTTCTTCTCCTTCGGGGTGGCCGCGGGAGCGCGCGGCTATGCGAAGCTGGCGGCGTGCTGCACCACGTCTCGCTGGAGATCCCGCCCGATGAGGCCGACCGCTCGATCGAGTTCTGGGGGCTGCTCGGCTTCGAGGAGGTCCCGGCCGCCGACGTCCTCGGCGACTCGGTCCGTTGGTTGGAGCACGACGGGACGCAGATTCACCTGATCCTCACCGAGGCGCACACTGCGCCCGCGCTCGGGCACGCGGCCGTGGTGGCCTCGGACCACGCCGAGGCGAAGGAGCGGCTCCGCCACGCCGGTTTCCAGGTCGAGGACACGCGTCAGCTCTGGGGTGCCGATCGCGCCTTCGCGATCGCGCCCGGCGGCCACCGGGTGGAGCTCATGCAGGCGCCTCCTCCGCCGTCCCGGTAGACGGCTTCGCCACCTGCGGCCGCCACAAAAACCGCGGCCGAATCACGGGAGGCGTCGGCTATGGCCTCCGCTTCCTCTTCTTCCTGCGCTGCCCCTGAGTCTCGCCAGGCTCGGGAGTCTCCCCCGTGCCGTTCTCCGGCAGCGTCTCCTCGGAGACCTGGCGACCGCTGCCCTCGACCGTGGCCGATGCGCCGCGGTCGGGCGGCGGACCGATGTCATCACCCCGGCCCGGCCACGGGATCGCCACCCCCTCGGCCCAGGCGGGCGGCAGCGGGGCCCGCCACCAGCCCGCCAGCATCAGCCCGACCGCCGCGAACCAGAGAACGAGCCCGAAGATCCCCACCGGGACCAGCAGCAGTGACACGCCGAGGGCCAGTCCGAGCATCGCCCAGAACCTCGTGAGCAGACCGGTTCGCATCGCCCAGAGCGGGATGTAGATCAGGGCGAAGACCAGCGCGATCAGGCCGACGAAGCGAAGGAGGGACCCCACCTTGAGGAGGGTGGAGTCGTCGAGCAGGTTGCTGGCGAGGTCATCCCTCGCCTTGCTCGCCGCCTGATCGGGCGTTCTGGGGGTGGTGCTCGTGGACGGGGTGGTGGTCGTCCCCGAAGTCGAGGTCGGCTCCGTGGTCGTCGTCGCCTGCGCGGTGGTGGTCCCTCCCTGGGCCGGCTGATTCGACTGCTTTCCCGATTGGTTCTTCGGCGCGGTCGCCTGTGCGGCGGTCGCCTGCTCGCGGGCCTGCCTCTCCTTCGCGGGCGCCTGCGTCGCGAACTCGTCCGAGACGTCACTGAGGCCAACCGCCACGAGGAACCCCGAAACCGCGAAGAGAATCGGGCCGACGAACGCCAGCGCGACCATGCGGCGCCGAATCCGATCGGTTCTTCCCTGCGCCGCCTTGATCAGGACGTAGAGGAGCGGGATGAAGAGCAGGATCGCGACCCCGATCAGGATCCCCTGACCGACGATCAGCTCGGTCGACTGGTCGTGGAACTTGGTGAGCCGCTCGGCGTCGTTGTCGCCCCCGGTCGACGGCTGCAGCGGCAGCGAGGCGGCGACGACGAGCGCACCGAGGATCGCGCAGATCCCAGCGGGCCGCATCCAGCGCGCTTGGAAGTCGAGCAGCTCCTGCTTGCTCGGAAGCGTGTTCCCGGGGGTGGCCGCTTCCAAGTGGGGGACTGTATCTTGGCCGCGATGGCGCTTATCTCTCGGCAGCAGGGATCGATCGCCGTTTACGGCGCTACCGGGTACACGGGCCGGCTGGTCACCGCCGAGCTCGCGGCTGCGGGCGTGGACCTGGTGATCTCAGGCCGCAATCGGCACAAGCTCGATGCCCTGGCCGCTGAGACCGAGGGGGAGGTCGCCGTCAGGCAGGCGACCCTCGACGATCACTCCTCGCTCCGGTCGCTTCTCGCCGATTGTGCTGTCGTCGCCAACTGCGCCGGCCCCTTCGTGAACCATGGTGAACCGGTTCTGGCCGCAGCCGTCGAGACGCGAACCCACTATTTGGATTCGACCGGCGAGCAGCCCTACATGAAGCTCGCCTTCGAGCGCTACGGGCCGGGCGCATCCGAGGCCGAGATCGCAGTGATCCCCGCGATGGGCTTCGACTACGTGCCGGGCGACATGATCGCCTCGCTCACAGCCGCATCAATGGGCGACCTGGACGAGATCTCCTTGAACTACTGCTGGCAGGACTTCATTCCCAGCCAGGGAACCGCCCGGAGCACCGTCGAGATCATCAGCGATCCCGGCATCGAGTGGCGCGACGGGATCTGGCAGACGGCGCAGGGCGGCTTCAACCGCGGGACATACGAGTTTCCGGCCCCCGTGGGCCGCCGGGGCATGATCCGGTACCCAGCCGGCGAGCAGATCACCGTGCCGCGCCATATACGCACCCGGGACGTCCGCACGACCATCAATGCATCCGCGTTCGCGAGCGACAAGCTCGCGCCGCTCTTCGCCCTGATCGCACGGCCGGTCGGGCTCGCGATGAAGACGCCGCTCAAGCGCCTTGCCGGGGCGGCGATCTCACGACTGCCGGAGGGGCCGACCCCGGCGCAGCGCGAGCGGATGCGCTGGATGATCGTCTGCGAGGCGAGGCGGGGAGAGGTCGAGCGCAGAGGCGTGATCCACGGCAAGGACGTCTACGGCCTCACCGCCGCGGCGATCCGCCAGGGAGCAGTGATTGCCGCGGGTCGGGGCTTCGACGCTCGCGGGGCCCTGGCGCCCTCGCAGGCGTTCGATCCGAAGGACTTCCTCGAGGGGCTCGACCGTTTCGAGGTGCGCTGGAGCGTCGAAGGGGTCGAGTCGCCACTCCCCGTCGAGGCCTGAGCTCGATGGCGATCGGCCTCGGAACCCGGCGGCGGCGGGCCGTCAGCCTCGAGCAGGCAGCGAGCCCGGGGACCCCGCGCTGCCCCGCCTGCGGCGAGCCGCTGTTCGTCTGGATCGAGACCTATGGGTACGGAAGGCGGGAGGACCAGGTGATCGACCGCTGCGAGAACTGCGGCCTGGTCCTGGTCCGCGGACAGATTCCGACGCCCGATGTCGCGGCGGAGCGGCTGCTCTCCGACGCCAAGCAGCGCGACGGCCGGATCGCCTTCCGCGCGGCGAACGCCGCCAGCCTCCAGGCCTGGCTGGGGGCGGAGAACTGGGCGGCACTCCGAGTCCCCACAAAACGGGTTGCGCCTGACGGCGCACCCTCGCAAATCGGGATCGAGCCGACACCGAGGGCGGCTTCGCTGCTCCTCGCCCGCAGAGGGCTCCGCATTCGGCGGATCCGCCACCTCGCCGGGCCCGGCATGGCGTCGATGTGGCAGACGCTCCTCAACCTGCTCACGTTCCACCGCGACTTCGCCTCCGAGGCCGTCTCCGGCCGGCTGCGCCCGGGCACGGGACGCAGCACGGCGGCGTTCTGGACCGATGCGGCGGTGACGCTGCTCGCGGCGATTCCGACGGCGTTCATCGCCGTCCTGCTCGAGGCCGGCGCGGTGGTGGCCCGCCGCGGCGGGGTCATCGAGATCCAGGCCGAGCGGCTGCCCGCTACCGACTGAGCTCGAGGGCCATGGCTGCGACCTCGGCGGCGGCCCCGATGTGCGGTGGAGCAAGGCCGGAGTCGACCTCGCGAGCCTTCGCGCCCGCGAGCCGCTCGGCCAGGGCAGCCGACGCATCCCGCACCAGGGGTGGCGTCGAAAGTGCGGTGAGCACAACGGAGGGACGGTCGGTCGCGGCGAGGCTCGGCAGGGGAGCGCGCCATCCGCTGGCGATGCCCATCTCGGCGACGATGCTTCGCGGGCGCTGTCTCGCTGCGGCGATGAGCGTGTCCGGAAGGCGGATCACCTCCGCGCCCAGGGACGGCAGTCCGCCCGAGAGATAGAGGTCGATCACGTTTTCCCCGGTCCCGGCGGCCAGCTCCAGCCGGCGCCGGTCCTCGGACAGTGCCTCTGTTGCCACCGGCAGCATCTGCAGGATCGGAGGCTCGATCATCAGAGCCCCGACGACCAGATCGGGACGGCGAAGCAGGATGTCCAGCGCGACCATCGCGCCGACGCCCGCGCCGGCAATCACCGCCGGTGCCGCGTCCACCGACTCGAGCAGGGCAGCAGCGTCCTCGCTCTGCTCCTCGATGGTCGTCCGTCGGTAGTCCTCGGGAGCGCTCGAGGCGCCCCAGCCGCGCCGGTCGTACGTGATCGCTCGGGCCCGATCGGCGAGGGCTGCCCCGACCCCCTCCCAGACCGACCGGTTTGCGGCGGTCTCGTGGACCAGCAACACCGGCTGCCGCTCGCCTCGCTCGCTCCAGGCGAGCTCGACGCCGCGGGCCTCCAGGGTCGGCATCCCGGCCCTAGAGGTTGCGCCAGATCCGGCCGATCAGCGGCAGCGCCACGGCCCGTGGGCTGTGCTGCCCGGCGAGGGCGCCGGCGCGGTTCAGGAGACCCGGCACCACGACTCGCTTGTCATGGGCCGCCCCCTCGACGGCCTGCCGCGCGATGTCCTCCGGCGACATCCAGACCAACCCCGGAGTTCGATCCTCGACGCCGGGTACCTCGGCGACCGTCATGAACTCGGTGCGCACCGGGCCCGGGCAGACCGCCGTCACCGTCACTCCGGAGCCCCGCAGCTCCGTCCGGATCGCTTCGCTGAAGGAGAGGACGAAAGCCTTGCTCGCCCCGTACACGGCCGACCCGGGCAACGGCTGGAAGGCGCCGAGCGAGGCGACGTTGATGATGCTCCCCCGCCCGCGTTCCACCATCGGCGTGAGGAAGCGGCTGGTCAGATCGACCACCGCCTCGACATTCAGGCGGACCATCTCGACCATGCGCTCGCGCGGGCTTCTGGCGAAGTCCACCTGGTGGCCGAAGCCGGCGTTGTTGACCAGCACCTCGACGGCGCGGCCGCGGCCGCCGAGCTCGGATTGCAGGCGATCGCGCTCGCCCTCCTGGCCGAGATCGCAGGCGATCACCTCCGCCTCGACGTCGTGCTCCGCCGTGAGCTCGGTCGCCAGACTGCGTAGCCGCTCCTCCCGCCTCGCCACCAGCACGAGCGAGAAGCCGCGCGCGGCGAGCTCGGATGCGATCGCGG
>DATAPB010000078.1:0-9111 GCA_036265435.1 Solirubrobacterales bacterium
CTCCGCCGGGAGGCCGAGGAGCGCGTCGAGGCCGAGATGCGCCGGCTGCAGGAGGAGTCCGACGCCAAGGTCCAGGAGGCGCTCGCCAGCGTGGAGTCGGAGACCCGCTCGCGCGCCGAGCAGGAGAGCGGTCGGCAGGTAGCCGAGCTGCAGCAGGAGCTCGAGCGGTTGAGGGGCGTCGAGGTGACCGCGCGCGAGGATGCCGCCGAGTGGCTGCGTGGGCGGACGAAGGAGATCGAGCGCAACGCCGAGGAGGGCATGAGGACGCAGGTCGACGAGGCCCGGCGCGAGGGGATGCAGGAGGCAGAGCGACAGGCCGCCCAGCGCGAAGCCACACTCGCCGCGGAGCTCGAGGAGTCGGGGCGCGCTCTTCGTGCCGCCCAGCACCAGCTTCGGGAGGCGGAGGGGCGCGCCGAGACCGCGGAGCGCGAGCTGGGCGAGGCATCCGACGAGGACCTGCGCCGAGCGGAGGAGGAGCGCGAGGGCCGCCTCGGTCAGCTCGAGGACCGGATCAAGTCGGTGGTGGACAAGGCGAGCGGCGCCGAGGCCCGCGCCGCCTCGCTCGGGGCGGAACTACCCGATAGACGCAGCGAGGCCGCGGCGCCGAAGGAGATGGCGGAACCGGAGCCTGCTGAAACCGAGCCCGAGCACACGGAGGAACCCGAGCAGGCGACAGAAGCCGCTTCCCCCGAGGAGCGGCCCGCGGACGAGAACGAGGTCGATCAGGAGCCGGGACTCCTGCAACGGGTTGCGGCGGCTCGTCGGGCGCGGCGGGAGGAGCGCGATGCCAAACGGGTCGCCCGTGAGACGCAGGCGGCCGAGCGCCGAGCCGCGCGGGAGCGCGAGGCCGCCGAGAAGAAGACCCAGCGTGAGAAGGCCGCGGCCGAGAAGAAGGCCGCCCGGGAGAGGAAGACTGCGGAGAAGCGCGCCAAGCGCGGACGTGAGAGGGAGCCCGACGAGCCGGAGCAGACGAAGGCCGAGGAGGCAACGCCCGAGCCCGAGCCCGTCCCCGAACCGAAGCCGCGTCAGCCGAGATCGCGCGGCAAACGCTCAGGGACCGACGTCAACACCGCCTCTTTCGAACAGCTCCGGGACCTCGGGCTCTCGGTGACCCAGGCGACTCGTGTGATCGCCTACCGGGAGCGGAAGGACGGCTTCGAGTCGGTCGACGACCTCGACACCGTTCCGGGCCTTCCCAAGAGCCTGCTCGATGGGATCAAGGAGAACCTGACCGTCTGATCAGGCCCGTTCGAGGACTGGCCAGAAGCGCGCCAGCCCTTCGCGGAAGCCGGCGGCGGGCTCCGGCGGGGCGGCTCGGGGTTCATGGTCCCCCGCGAACGCCTCCAGGGTCGCGACCACGGACCGCGACAGCGCGCCGAGGGAGTACCCGCCCTCCAGGCAGATCAGCACCGGAACGCCGAGCTCAGCCCCGAGGTCGCGCATCGTCGCGGCCATGTCGCGGTAGCCCTCGTCGTCTACCTCGCAGTTCGCGAGCGGATCGTCGCGGTGGGCGTCGTAGCCCGCCGAGATGCAGAGCAGGCCGGGCCTCAGCTCCCGCGCGATCGGCACCACGATTGTCTGGACCAGGGAGAGGAACTCGTCGGACCCGGACCCTGGCGGCACGGGCAGGTTGACCGTGAAGCCCTCGCCCTGGCCGCTGCCGGAGTCCGTTGCGGCCCCGGTCCCTGGATACAGCGGGCTCTGGTGGATGCTCGCGTAGAGCACCTGCGGCGAGCCGTAGAAGATCGCCTCGGTCCCATTGCCGTGGTGGACGTCCCAGTCGAGGACCAGGACCCGTTCGACTCCGAGCTCGGCGATCGCGTGGGCCGAGGCGACCGCCACGTTGTTGAACAGGCAGAAGCCCATCGCCCGGCCTCTCTCGGCGTGGTGGCCGGGCGGCCGCAGGCCGCAGAAGGCGAAGCCGCCGTCTGAGACAAGCCGCTCCGCCGCGCGAACCGCTCCGCCCGCGGCATGCAGCGCGGCATTCCAGGAACCGGCGCTGGCGACGGTGTCGAGATCGATCGGCCCCCCGCCCCGTGCCGAGAGCTCCTCGATCGAGTCGACGTGGGCGGCGCTGTGAACGCGCTCGAGCTGCGCGCGGGTGGCGGCGGGCGCCTCCACGAGCTCCATCCCGAGCCAGTCGCGGTCCGACATCGCCTCCTCGATCGCCGTGATCCGCCGGCGGTTCTCCGGGTGCCCCCCTGTGTCGTGCTCGAACGAGCTCGGATGTCTCAAGTACAGCCCCGCGATCCCAGCATTAAACGGCTCACGGCCGCCCCGCGCCCTCGCATATAAGTTTCGGCGGCGGATGACGCCGGACGAGCCCCTCGACGTCGTGGTGGTGGGCGGCGGCGCCGCCGGCCTCTACTCCGCGCTGACCGCGGCGGACGCGGGCTCACGAGTGGCGATGGTGTCGCGCAAGCCGCTCTCGGAGAGCTCCAGCTTCTGGGCGCAGGGTGGGCTCGCGGCCGCGATCGGCCCCGATGACTCCCCGGAGCAGCACGTGGAGGACACGATCGCCGCCGGGAGAGGGGCCTGCAGGCGATCCGCTGCCGAGCTGCTGGCACGCGAGGCGCCGGGCGTCGTCTGGGAGCTCCAGCGGCGCGGCATCCATTTCGATCTTCTTCCGGACGAGAGCCTGTCACTCGCCCTGGAAGGCGGGCATTCCCGCAGGCGGGTCGTGCATGCCGGCGGAGCCGCGACCGGCCGCCGGATCACCGAGCGGCTGGCGGAGCTCGCCGCTGAGGACGAGCGAATCGACGTGATCGAGAAGACCTCCGCCGTCGCGCTTTGGAGCGACGGGCTGCGCTGCCACGGCGTGATCACCGAAGCCGGAGGAATCCAGGCGCGGGCCACGATCCTCGCCACCGGGGGCGCCGCCGCACTCTGGGCCCGCACCACCAATCCCTGGGGCGCGATCGGGGCAGGGCCGGTGATGGCCAACGCCGCGGGCGCTGACCTCGCGGACCTCGAGTTCTGCCAGTTCCACCCGACAGCGCTGTCGGCACCCGGCACGGATTCGGATGGCATGCTCGTCACGGAGGCGGTTCGGGGTGAGGGGGCAAGGTTGCTCGGCGCCGACGGCGAGCGGTTCACGGACGAGCTCGCCCCGCGCGACGCCGTCACGCTCGCGGTCCTCGATCAGATGGAGCGGGATGGCGCCGATCACGTCCTGCTCGACATGCGCGAGCTGCCCGAGGCCCGCTTCCCGAGCGTGTTCGCCGCTCTCCGCGAGGCCGGGTACGACCCCCTGCGCGACCCGATCCCGGTGGCCCCCGCCTCCCACTACGTCATGGGCGGGATCGCGGCGGATCTCGAGGGCCGCTCCTCCTTACCAGGGCTGTTTGCGGTCGGCGAGTGCGCCTGTACCGGGCTGCACGGGGCGAACCGCCTCGCGTCGAACTCGCTCACCGAATGCTTCGTCCTCGGCGCGAGGGCCGCGAAGGCAGCGTCGGTGGAGCCGGATGCCGGTCCTCCCCCCGATCCACCGGATTGGCGTTTCGACCCCCCGACGCTGGCCACGCGGGAGACCGTCTGGGAGCACGCGGGCCCGTTGCGGAGCGCCGAGGGCCTGAGGGAGCTGCTGTCCGATTCATATCCGCTCGCCCGCCTGATCGCCCGCTTCGCGCTCGAGAGGCGCGAGTCCCGCGGATCCCATCAGCGAGTGGAGTTCCCGCAGCGCGATCCGGCGTTGGATGGCCGGCACATCGTCTGCACCGGCGACGAGCTTCGCTGGCAATTCTGGGCCTGATCCACCCTGCTTACCCAAAAGCGTGGGGCGTGATCTACTTAAAACTGCTTAACTGAGGATTAATCCTACTCAGTTTTGGGGATGCTTCAATCTGCAATCGCCTGAACGGTCCAGGGGCAAGGTTGCCCCACAGGGACACGGCTTCAGGGGGGTTAGGAGATAACAAGGATGTATCAATTCAGTCGTTCCATCTACCGGGACCTCGTCCCTCGTATCGATACCTGTGGCGGCAGCAGTGAGAGGACGCTCGCGGCGCGACGGCAGGTCCTGGAGGCATGCGAAGCGACGATTCAGCGATTGATCTCTGATCGTCGCTATTTCGCCCGGCCGGCGAAGACTCTCTTCGCGGAGATTCGGGAACACTTCGCGCTCGCCGAGCAGGTGCGGGTGTACATGGTCGTCGAGCACCACATCGACCGGATCGAGGAGTTCCTCGATTCCCTGCCCGCCGATATGACGCTGGATGGGCAGCAGCGGAGCTGCGCGGCCAGCACTCGCAAGGGCACCCCGTGCCGGCGCGAGCCGCTGCCGGGCAAGGATTACTGCCCATCCCACAAGCACCTCGAGGAGACCCTGGAGGTCCACGAGCTCGAGGTGGCGGTGGCCTAGTTTCCGGGGTACGTGTGAGCGCGCCCGCCCGGGGGGTCGGGCGCAGCTCGCTTTCCCTGGCAGCGCCAACCCGCCCGATAAGTTGGCGCGATGCTGCTCGGCGTCGACGTCGGTGGAACCTTCACCGACGCCGCCCTGCTCGACGGCGACGTCCTCCACACCGCCAAGGTCGCGAGCACGCCCGACGATCAGTCCCGCGGGGTGATCGCTGCCGTCGAGGAGGTGCTGAGACGGTCCGGCGGTGAGGTTTCGGGCGTCGAGGCATTCACGCATGGCATGACCGTCGGGACGAACGCGCTGCTGGAGGAGCGCGGCGCCCGCACGGGCCTGGTGGCGACCCGCGGATTCTCCGATCTCCTCGAGATCGGGCGGCAGGACCGGCCGAGCCTCTACCACCCCTGCCGCCCCAAGCCCCGGGCGCTGGTCGATGGCGATCTGAAGTTCGAGGTTGGTGAGCGGGTGGGGGCCGACGAGATGGTCGAGGAGCTGACCGACGACGAGGTCGCCGGCCTGATCGAGCGACTGCGTGCCAGCGATGCCGAGTCGGTGGCGGTCTGCTTCCTCTTCGCCTTCCGCGACTCCGATCACGAACGGCGGACCGCCATGGCGCTGCGCGATGCCCTCCCCGACCTCCATGTCTCCACCTCCCACGAGGTGCTCCCCGCCTTCCGCGAGTACGAGCGCTTCTCCACGACCGTGATCGATGCCTACCTCTCCCCCCTCCTTGGGCGCTATCTCGGCAGCCTCACCGAGGCCTGCCGCGACATGGGCCTCGCCGAGCCGGAGGTCATGATGTCCTCTGGAGGTACCGCCGACGCCGCGGAGGCGGCCCGATCGGGCGCCTGGAGCGTCCTCTCGGGACCTGCAGGAGGGGCGGTCGGCGCCGGGCTCCTCGCCAGGAGCGCCGGACACCCCGACGCGATCGGCCTCGACATGGGCGGCACCTCCTGCGACGTCTGCGTCGTGGACGACGGCGAGGTCAGGCGAACGGACTCGCGCGAGATCGAGGGCCGCCCGATCCAGTTGCCGATGGTGGACGTCCACACGGTGGGCGCCGGAGGCGGATCGATCGGCTGGCGCGATGCCGGCGGTGCCCTCCGTGTCGGGCCTCACTCGGCCGGAGCCGAGCCCGGACCGGCCTGCTACGGGCGGGGCGGCACGGAGGCCACCGTCACCGACGCCAACCTGCTGCTCGGCTACCTCTCGTCTGACTCCGACCTGGCGGGCGGCGTCTCCCTGGATCTCGACGCCGCTCGGACGGCGGTCGCATCCCTGGGCGACCAGATCGGGCTCGGGGAGATCGAGACGGCGGAGGGGATCGTCCGAGTCACCAACCAGGAGATGATCCGGGCACTGCGGGTCGTGACCGTCGAGCGTGGCGTCGATCCGCGCGGGTACGCCCTCCTCCCCTTCGGCGGCGCCGGCCCCATGCACGCGGCCGCGCTGGCGGAGGAGCTCGAGATCACCGGACTCGTCTGCCCCCGCGCCAGCGGTGTGCTCTCGGCTCTCGGCCTGATCGCCGCGGGCCATCGCCGCGACACCGCCCGCACCGTGCTGCTGCCGGCCGATCAGATCAGCAGGGAAAGCCTGGCTGAGGAGGTGAGGGCACTCAGCGAGCCGTTGCTGCATGGGATGGAGGGCGCCGAGCTCGAGGTCGTCTACGAGCTCCGCTATCGCGGCCAGGCCTTCGAGCTGCCGGTCCCGGGACCACCCGATCCGGACCCGGCCCGGCTCGCCGAGGATTTCGCTCGCGAGCACGAGGCGCGCTACGGCTACCGCGACCCGAGGGGGAAGCTCGAGCTGGTGACGATCCGGGTCGCGGCCGTCGAGCCGGGCCCAGAGCCTCGGCCGAGGGCAGCGGCGGATGGAGACCTGGCGGAAGGCGAGCGGAAGGCCCGCTTCGCCGGGGACTGGGTGACCACCCGTGTGCTGCGCGGTGAGCCCGGGACCGGCTTCGCCGCGGAGGGGCCATGCGTGTTCGAGCTGCCCGAGGCGACCCTGGTGCTGCCGCCGGGCTGGAGCGCATCGGTGGACGAGGCGGGAACCATCCTGTGCCAGGGTGCCCCGAGGCGGAGCCGAGGAGCAGATGCGAGGACGCGCGTAAGCGCGACTCGTTGTATGACGAAGCGATCGCTGGACCCGGTTGAGCTCCAGGTGATGACCGGCGCGCTGCGCGCCGCCTGCGACGAGATGGGGGCGGTCCTGATCCGCTCCGCTCACTCCCCGAACATCACGGAGCGCCACGACTGCTCGACCGCCCTCTTCGACGCCGCGGGCGAGCTCGTCATGCAGGCCGAACACATCCCGGTGCACCTCGGCTCGATGCCCGATGCCGTGGCCGTGATCGTGGACGAGGAGCATCACGACGGCGACCTCTGGATCCTCAACGACCCCTACCGGGGCGGCACCCACCTGCCCGACATCACGCTGATCAGCCCGGTCTTCCACGACGGCGAGCTGCTCGGCTTCTCGGCCTCCCGTGCCCACCACGCCGACATCGGCGGACCGACACCCGGCGGGATGCCCGCGCTGTCTGTGTCGCTCGACGAGGAGGGCGTCGTCATCCCGCCCACCCGCGCCGACGATGACGTGCTGGCGGACCTCGCCTCCCGGATGCGCAATCCGGACCAGCGGCTCGCCGACCTGCGCGCTCAGCGCGCCGCCAACCTGACCGGCATTCGCCGGCTCGGGCAGCTGGCCGAGCGCCACGGGATGGAGCTCCTGCGCACGGCCTCCAACGAGATCCTCGACTACGCGGAGCGGCGGACCCGGGCTGCCCTTGAGAGGATGCCCGACGGCGAGAGCACCGCCGAGGATGTGCTCGAGGGACTGGAGGGAGACATCCCGCTGCGACTGCGGGCCAGGGTCAGCGGCGACTCCCTGGAGCTCGACTTCGAGGGAACAGCCGAACAGATCGACGGCAACCTCAACTGCCCGCTCTCGGTGACGAAGGCGGCCAGCTTCTACGCGGTCCGCGTCGTCTGCGACCCGGAGGCGCCTCCTTCGGCCGGCGCCTGGCGACCGGTGACGGTGAGCGCTCCGGAGGGCTCCCTGCTGAACGCGCGTCCTCCCGCCGCGGTCGTCGGCGGCAACGTGGAGACCTCGAGCCGGGTGGCGGACCTCGTCTTCGAGGCGATGGCGGAATTCGCTCCGGTCGGCGCCGATGGCCAGGGCACGATGAACAACCTGACGCTCGCGGCCGAGGGCTGGACCTACTACGAGACGATCGGTGGCGGCCAGGGCGCCTGTCCGGACGCCGACGGTCCGAGCGCCGAGCACGTCGCGATGTCGAACACGCTCAACACGCCGATCGAGGCCCTGGAGACCGAGTATCCCGTCCGAGTCGTCGAGCTCTCGGTGCGGCACGGCAGCGGCGGCGAAGGCAGCCACCGGGGCGGCGACGGGATCGCCCGCGAGCTCGAGGCTCTCGAGCCGATGCGCTACACGCTCATCGGCGAGCGCCGCCGGCACGCCCCGCAGGGCCGCGACGGCGGGGCGCCGGGAGCCTCAGGGCGGGACCTGCTGAACGGCGAGCCGGTCCCGGCGAAGGGCGAGGGCGAGCTCCGGCCCGGCGACCGCCTGCGGATCGAGACTCCCGGAGGCGGTGGATTCGGCTCCGAACCGAATCCCTAGCGGGGACTTTTCCCGTCAATTGATCGAGATTCGATTGGCCGGTCAACCAGGGCAGATATCGCATGGGAATGGGGGAATGGCTTATTACAACTAAGTCTCCGGGCTTGTGACAGTCACGCACAAGCCTTGTCAAAGCGAAAGTCGTCCTCTACACTGCGCGCCTCCGAGGGGCTCCCGTACACGGAAATCGGTACCCCGCCCCCGCCTCCCGAATCCAAGTCCGATCACTTCCTAACCTCATGCCGATTGCTTTCAAAGAGTGGGCCGTGACCGTCCGCGCGCTTGCCGAGGGTGAACAGCTCGTCGCCCTCCGCAAGGGCGGAATCCGCGAGGAGAACAAGCATTTCGAGGTGGAGCACGACCAGTTCTTCCTCTACCCCACGTTCGACCACCAGCGCAACGACCTGGTCCGCGAGTCCCACCATCCCGAGCTCCGCCGCGCCCTCGAGGAGGGCGTCTGGCCCGACGAGGAGCCGCCCCCGCGGGCGCTGCTCCAGGACGGCGGCATCCCGCAGCCGGACCGCGTCCGGATCCGCGCCTGGGCAGAGATCACCGATCACTTCACGACCGACGACCACCGCGTGGTCGAGGCGCTGACGCCCTTCCACGTCTGGACGTCCGACTACGCGCAGAAGCGGCTCTCCTGGAAGCGCCGTCATCCGCTTCACGTGCTGCTGCTCCGGGTGCACCGCATCCCGCGGCCGGTGACGGTGCGCGTCAAGGACGAGCACCACGGCTGCCGCTCGTGGGTCGAGATCGACCGCGATCTTTCCTTCGAGGGGACACCGGTGATGGCCGACGAGGAGTTCGAGCGGGCCGCCGAGGCGATCCGCGAGATCTGCCAGGGCGAGCTCGTCCCTGCCTAAGCGGCCACCAGGCCGCCCTATTTTGAGCGAAGGGCGAAGCCCTGAGCGGTTGTTGGGGGCGGCCGCTTGTGGCCGCGACCTGATGGCGAAGCCGGCCTCCGCCGAATGGCTAAGCCGGCCTACGCAGCCCGTCGTTTAGTCGGGATGTCTCCCGGCCGCAGGTAGCCGAGCTCGTCGAGCTTCTCGGCGAGGATCTCGTGCATCTCCAGGATCTCCTCGTGCGACATGTGGGTCGCCCAGCCGCCTGGCTCG
>DATAPB010000079.1:0-13416 GCA_036265435.1 Solirubrobacterales bacterium
CGGGGAGGGCTCCCTCAGCGCCCGGGCCTAGCGGCCCTGCACCTCCGGCGTCCCGTCAAACATGGAATTCAAGTTAGGACCACCTCCTTTCTCCGGTAGCCCTATTGAAGCACGCGCCTCGGCCGTGCCTAGACTCCGGCCGATGTCGCGAGCCCGATGGATCGTTCTCATCCTCGTCTCGGTCGCCGGCGTGTCGGCGGCCGGGTGCGGGGGAGGCGGGTCGGCGCGGGTCAGCGCCGCCGAGCTTGTTCAAAAGGCGGACGCGATCTGCGCGACCGAGAACGCGCGCTTCAATCGCGTGCAGGCACATTCACCCCCCAACGCCTCGGTGGCGGCCGACCAGACGGACGAGCTCATCAAGGTCACTCAAGACGCGAACTCCCACCTCCGGGAGCTGAAGCCTCCGGAAGGGCTGCAGTCGGCATATGACCGATACCTCGACGCCCGCGACCGGGTCATCGACCAGATGAACCGCGGGATGGACGCCGCCCGGAACCAGGACTCAGCCGAGTACGGCGCCGCCCAGGCTGCCGTGGCGCGTGCTTCGCCCCAGCGCATGAAGCTCGCTGAGGCCGTCGGGCTGAAGGTCTGCAGCTCGAGCCGCGCCAGCGCGTAGGGCCGGAGTCAGTCGCCGCGTCGGGCGAGGTGGGAGAAGCCGAGGGTCATCGCGAGATTGCTGAGGCCTGCGAACCAGAGTCCGGCGCGCGCCCCCGGCCGTGAGAACGCCGGCGAGTGCGACCAGAGGATGTCGGTCGCGAGCTCGGTGCCCCGCAGCCAGGAGAGGGCCCACCAATCCTTGGCTCGGTTGCGCCGGTAGGCGACCAGATGCGCCGCCGCGAAGGTGAGCCAGACGGGGCCGTTGCGGCGGAAGAGCTCGCGCGCGTCGTCGGACGGCTCGTCGTGCCCGAGAACCCGGAGGGTCTGGGCGGGAGCGAGGAGCGCACCCGTCCCCAGCGCGAGGTCGAACGCGATCATGTTGCGGTTCAGCCTGCGCAGCTCCCGGTCCAGCGCCATCGCGCGATCCAACCACATTCCGGGTAGCCAGGAAGGGAAACCCAGTCGGACAGCGAAATGTGCCGCCGTGGCAAGGACAGCGACCAAGTCCCATCCGGCACGCAAGAGCCTCTCCGACTTCATCACGGAGCGGTTCGACGACTTCTCGCGCTCGCAGAAGGACGTCGCCCGCTACATCGTCGACCACCTGGACGAGGCGGCCTTCCAGACGGCCGAGGAGCTGGCCAGGCGGGCCAACACCTCGTCCTCCACGGTCGTCCGCTTCTCCCAGGCGCTGGGCTTCGACGGCTACCCGGAGCTGCAGCAGGCGGCGATCGAGGAGTACCGCCACAAGGTGGCCGAGGGAGCTCCGAACGGAAACGGAGGGAGCGGTGCGGCCGCCCTGTTCAACTTCGACCACTCGGAGTTCGAGGCTTCGCTGGGCGCCGACTACTCCAACATCGAGGAGACGGCCCGCAACCTGACGCGCGAGCAGATCGAGGCCTCGGTCTCGGCCCTCGCGACCGCCCGGCGAGTGCTGATCGTCGGCGTGGAGCAGATGGCGTTCTTCGCCAGCTACCTCCGCCACCTGCTGGGGCTGCTCGATGTACGAGCCGAGATCGTCGCCTCGCCGAGCCAGGACAACATCCAGAAGCTTTCGCGCATGGACGAGGACACGCTGCTCGTCGTGCTGACCGCCGGCAGGGCGCATCCGCTCGTCCTTCGGGCGCTCAAGCTGGCCCGTCATCGCCGCGCCAGGACGATGTCGATCACCGACGCGACCCTCTCGGACGTGGCAGAGCACTCCGAGCTGATGCTCTACTACTCCTCCAACGGGCCCTCCTACATTCGCTCCAACGCGGCGCTGATGGGGCTCGTTCAGGCCCTCGCCCACGGGGTCTACTCGCGGGATGAGGCGGCTCACCGCGACCGAATCCGCGCCTTCAAGCTGAAGTAAGAAGGCCGTAGAACGGCCACAGGCCCGGGGGGCGATCCGGACCTGCGGCTGATTACTGGGGTCCGGGGGAGAGGACCCCAAGCAAAATCACGCCAAGACTCTCTGTTGTGTGCTCGCCTCCCGGGGCTCGCCCCAAGCGGCGAGTAGCTTTAGGTTGCCCACCCTCCAACCAGTCAAACCCGAGAACCCCGATTCATCGGTCCGGGCACAGGGCGCGCGGCGGCCGCCTTCTACTATGGGGTTCGCAGTGGCCGAACGCGCGACATTCCGGGTGAAGACCGGCCTCGCCGAGATGCTCAAGGGCGGCGTGATCATGGACGTGACCACTGCCGACCAGGCGAAGATCGCCGAGGACGCCGGTGCGTGCGCGGTGATGGCGCTCGAGAGGGTTCCCGCAGACATCCGGGCGCAGGGCGGCGTCGCGCGCATGTCCAACCCGGCCGTGATCAGGGAGATCCAGGAGGCCGTGACGATCCCTGTCATGGCCAAAGCCCGCATCGGCCACTTCGCCGAGGCTCAGGTTCTGCAGTCCCTGGAGGTCGACTACATCGACGAGTCCGAGGTGCTGACGCCGGCCGATGAGTCGAACCACATCGACAAGCTCGCCTTCGAGGTCCCGTTCGTGTGCGGCGCGACCAACCTCGGTGAGGCGCTCCGCCGAATCGGTGAGGGCGCCGCGATGATCCGTTCCAAGGGCGAGGCCGGCACCGGCAATATCGTCGAAGCGGTCCGCCACATGCGCGAGATCACCGGCGGGATCAAGGTGCTCGCATCCCTTCGGGGAGAGCAGCTCGCTGCCGCGGCGAAGGAGCACCAGGCTCCCCTTGACGTCGTCCAAGAGGTCGCGGAGCGTGGCTGGCTGCCCGTGCCCCTGTTCTGCGCCGGGGGCATCGCGACGCCGGCTGACGCCGCCCTGATGATGCAGCTCGGCGCCGAGGGCAACTTCGTCGGCTCGGGGATCTTCAAGAGCGAGGATCCTGCGACGCGCGCGCGGGCGATCGTCGAGGCCACCACCCACTTCAACGATCCCGAGCGGGTCACGCAGGCGTCGATGCAGCTCGGCGAGGCGATGCCCGGTCTCGAGATCGAGGCCTTGGCGGCCGACGGCGGCCTGCTTCAGGGCCGCGGCTCCTGAGATGCGAGGGCGCGCCGCCAGGCGCGACCCGTTTAGTGCTGGAGGAGCGACCCGCTCATGAGGCTGCGTATCGGCGTTCTGGCGATCCAGGGCGACTTCGAGGCCCACCGCCGGATGCTCGAGGGGCTGGGCGCCGAGGTCACCGAGGTCCGCACCCCGGCCGAGCTCGCCACGCTCGACGGTCTGGTCATCCCGGGTGGCGAGTCGACCACGATCTCGATGGGGATGGAGCGGGAGGGGCTCGATCTTGAGATCCGGTCGCGCCACGACGCCGGAATGCCGATCCTCGGCAGCTGCGCTGGAATGATCGTCTGCGATCGCGACCACCTCGGACTGGCGCACTACCTCTGTCGCCGCAACGCCTTCGGCAGGCAGCTGCAGAGCTTCGAGGAGGACCTCGTGATCGAGGGCCTGGGGGAGGAGCCGCTCCGGGCGGTCTTCATCCGCGCTCCATGGGTCGAGGAGCTGGGTCCGGAGGTGGAGGTACTGGCGGAGGTCCGGGGCCATCCGGTCGCGGTGCGAGACAGCACCGTCCTCGGCGTTGCCTTCCACGCTGAGCTCACCGACGACAGCCGGCTGCACGCCGCGTTCATGGCGATGTGCACGGCCGTCCGCGACCGGCCGGTGCGCGCGCATCGTTAGGTTTCGCAGACTGTGAGAGATCCCCGCGTAACGGCCCTCGCGCAGATCCTCGTCCGGCACTCGACGAAGGTCGCCGAAGGCGACGTCTGCACTGTCGAGGGCGAGTCCGCCGCGGAGCCCCTGCTCCAGGCCGTCTACGAGGAGGTTCTGAAGGCCGGCGGCAACCCGATCGTGAACATGGCGCTGGAGGGTCAGTCCTCCACGTACTTCGAGAACGCTTCGGACGCGCAGCTCGAGTGGATCTCCCCGGTCGCCGAGTGGGCGGTGGAGAACGCCGACGTGCGCATCGCGGTGATGGCGAGCCAGAACACTCGCGCGCTCTCGGAGGTCCCGCCCGAGCGGCAGGCCAAGCGCCAGGCCGCGACGCAGCAACTGATGAAGCGCGCGATGGAGCGGAGCGCGGAGGGCACCTACCGGTGGGCCCTCACCCTGTTCCCGACGCACGCCTACGCCTCCGAGGCGGGGATGAGCCTCAGCGCCTACGAGGACTTCTATTACGGGGCATGCCTCGCGACCGACGACGATCCCGTCGGTGCCTGGGCGCGGCAATCCGAGGAGACCAAGCGACTCGCTGACTGGATCCAGGGGCGCTCCGAGGTCCAAGTGACGGGCGAGGGCACCGATCTGCGCCTCGGCATCGAGGGCCGCACGTTCATCGCGGCCGATGGCAAGCACAACATGCCGGACGGCGAGTTCTTCACCGGGCCGATCGAGGACTCAGCCGAGGGCGAGATCACTTTTCACCTGCCGGCGACCTACGCCGGGCGCGAGGTGGCGGGGGTCCGCTTCCGGTTCGAGGGCGGCAGGGTTGTGGACGCCAGCGCCGAGAAGGGCGAGGAGTTCCTGATCGAGATGCTCGACACCGACGATGGCGCCAGACGGCTCGGTGAGCTCGGCATCGGCACCAACTACGGGATCACGAACGGCACGGGCGAGATCCTGCTGGACGAGAAGATCGGTGGCACGGTGCACCTGGCGGTCGGTCGCTCCTATCCCGATACGGGAGGGGTCAACGAGTCGGCCATCCACTGGGACATGATCTGCGACCTGCGCAAGGGCGGGCAGATCGAGGTGGACGGGGACGCCCTGCAACGCGACGGCCAGTTCATCGTCTAGCGCAACCCCACCGGGCAGGAGGGGTTAGAGCGGGCACAATCGGTAGGCGCTCGGCTGGGAAGAACGAGCCTCCGACGACAGGAGGGACAAGCGATGAACGCAGGCAAGCTGGGTCGGGTGGCGCTGATGGCAACGGCGGCTCTGCTCGTGGGGTTGCTGGTGGCGGTTCCCGCTGCCCAGGCGAGGAAGAAGACGGTGACCAAGACCTACGAGGTCGGGGTCGGCGCGCCGACCGGCGGCACGGCCATCCCGATCCCGGACGGTGCCGGCCAGGCCACGCAGCTGGCTCGGTCCTTCATTCACGTGAAGGGGCTCAATCCTCGGGGCAAGATCAAGGACGTCAACGTCGGCGTCCGGATCCAGCATCCGTTCGCCAAGGACATCGAGGTCTATCTGGCGACCCCGCGCGGGGTGCTCAACCTCTCGCACGACGTGGGCGGTAACGGAAACAACTACGGCGCCGGCCCGGCGAGCTGCGCGGGGACGTTCACGATCTTCGACAGCAACACGCCGACCAGGATCGACACGCCGGGCCTGCAGGCTCCGTTCGCCGGCTTCTTCGCCCCGGTCGAAAACCTCGGCTTCCTCACTGGGCTGGGTGACAAGAAGGCGACGAACGCCGTCTGGACGCTCTTGGTCGAGGACGACGACAACACGCACCCGGCGGGAACGCTGGCGTGCTGGTTCCTGCAGATCAAGACGACCAACCCGAAAAAATAAGCCTCGCTGGCAGGGAGCGAGGAACGGGGCGCCTGCGGGCGCCCCGTTTGTTCTCTGGGGGTGCGGCGGGCTCCTAGAATCGAGGCCGTGTCCGGTCACTCCAAGTGGTCCTCGATCAAGCACAAGAAGGGCGCTGCCGACGCCAGGCGCGGCAAGCTCTTCACCAAGCTCGCTCGCGCGATCACCGTCGCGGCCCGGGACGGCGGTGGGAATGCCGACGCCAATCCGGCACTCGGGCTGGCGGTGCAGAAGGCCCGTGACGCCTCGATGCCCAAGGACAACATCCAGCGGGCGATCGACCGCGGCACGGGGGCCGGTGCCGACGCGGCCGCGATCGAGAGCGTCACCTACGAGGGTTACGCCCCCGGGGGCGCGGCGATCATGGTCGAGGCGCTGACGGACAATCGGAACCGGACGGGCGCAGAGATCCGGCACATATTCGATCGTCATGGCGGCAGCCTCGGCGAGCCGGGGTCGGTCGCCTGGCAGTTCGAGAACCGCGGCGTGATCCTTGTGGACGGTGACCGCTACAGCGAGGACGATCTGATGCCGGCCATCGACGCGGGCGCCGAGGACGTGAGCGAGGACGGCGACCTCCTGAAGATCACCACCGCCGCCACAGACCTGGCGGCCGTGCGGGCTGCTCTCGAGGAGGCAGGCGTCGAGGTCCAGACGGCCGAGCTCTCCATGGAGCCGAAGAGCACGGTCGAGGTTGGCGAGAGCGACGCGCCGGCGCTGCTCCGCCTGATGGACGCCCTCGAGGAGCACGACGACGTCGACTCGGTGCACGCCAACTTCGACGTACCCGAGGAGATCCTCCAGAGGGCGGCTGCGGCCAGCTGAACGGAGCCGGGGAGTCGTTTGGCCCCGGCCCCCGTTGCGTTCCTGCTGATACCCGGCGTAGGGTTCGAGGAGGCGGGTAGGGACGGGGAAGCAGGGTCTGGACCCGAGCCGGGGATAACAACAGGAGGGAAGATGAAGAGGAGATCTCGTCCGTGGCTCATCGGCGTTCTGGCGCTGGTGGTGAGCGTGACGGTTGGGCTAGCGTCGGGCGGCGTCGCGGACGCGAAGAAGAGGGGCAAGAAGAAGAGCGCGAAGTCGGTCACCGTCAGCAAGACCACACCGACGGCGATACCGGCCTTTGACGCGGTGAACGCCGTCGCCGGTGTCGCGTCGGTCCCGCTGACGGTCGGCAAGAAGGCCAAGGGCAAGGTCGTCAACGCCAACAGCTTCTCGGTGACCTATCAGCTCAGCGACCCGGCTGGGAGCCTCGTTGACATCGACCCGAAGCTGGTCGCGCCCAACGGGCGCGCGGTGTACCTCGACAACCCGTCGCAGTTCTTCGGTGGCGGCGACACGTTGACCGTGGTCGGGCCTCTCACCACGACGCCCAATGCGGAGACGGGCTACTGCTTCCCCGACCCGAGTCCTCCACCGGCCGGGTGCCCCGACGGAGATCCGGCGAATACCCTCGCTCCGCCCTTCGCGGGCACGGCGAGGGATTTCGACCTCTACAACTTCGGCGGCGCGCCGGCGAAGGGCAGGTGGGTGTTCAAGGCGCTGAACTTCGGCACCGCAACCACGCACGTTCTGGGCTCGGTGAGCGTCCGGATGGGGCTGATCACAGCGCCGAAGTAGCGGGCCGAACCGAAGCGCTGATCGAGTGAGGGCCGCCTTCGGGCGGCCTCTCGCCTGGGTGGTTGCGCGTGCTGGGCGTCTGATCGCGACCCGACAAAGGACATCCGGGGGCCGGGCGAGAATTGGAGAGCGTGATCATCATCGGCATCGATCCGGGTATCGCCAACACCGGGTTCGGTGTGGTTCGGACCGTCGGCGAGCGAATGGTCGCCCTGGACGGCGGTGTGATCGAGACGCCTGAGAGCATGCGGGTCGAGCAGCGGCTGGGCAGGCTGCATGAGTCGCTCGGCGAGCTGATCCGCTGGCACGAGCCGAAGGCGATGGCGCTGGAGGACCTCTTCTTCGGCAAGAACGTCAGCTCGGCCGTGAGCGTGGGACAGGCCCGCGGCGTTGCGCTGCTGGCCGCCGCGATCCATGCCGTCCCCTGCTTCGACTACACGCCGCAGGCGGTGAAGAAGGCCGTCTGCGGCTCGGGCTCGGCCGACAAGGACCAGGTCCAGCGGATGGTGGCGAGCCTGCTGGGGCTGCCGGAGCCGCCGACGCCCGACCACGCCGCGGACGCGTTCGCCGTCGCGATCTCACACGCCGGCACCGCCGCCGCCCGCTACGCGGAGCACTTCGGCCGCGGGCGAACCGGGAGCGCGCCGGCCGTCGGCGCTCGCCAGCAGTTGGCCGGCTAGCCGCGCCGGCGACGAAGGCATCCGGTCTCGGGCGCAGAATCCCAAAGCATGATCGCCTCGGTGAGCGGCGAGGTCCTCGTCCGCCGTCCAGACCACGTCGTGATCGACGCCAACGGCGTCGGCTACCGGCTGGCCGTCTCCGCGGAGACGCTCAAGTCGGTGCCGGGGCGAGGCAAGCGGGCGTCCCTCCATGCTCACCTGGTGGCCCGCGATGACGCCCTCAGCCTCTACGGCTTCGCCAACGAGGAGGAGAGGGACCTCTTCCTGTACCTGATCTCGGTCGGCGGGGTCGGCCCGAAGGTGGCGATGGCGGTGCTCTCCGGCGGTCCGGTGCGGGAGCTGTTGCGGGCGATCGCCGCGGGCGACGCGAAGCGCTTCCAGGCCGTGCCGGGGATCGGCAAGCGGACCGCGGAGCGGATCATCGTCGAGCTGCGCGACAAGGTGGCGGGGGAGATCGAGGGCGATGCGGACTCGCCTCCGGCGGCCGACGGCGAAGAGGATCCGAGGTCGCTGGCGCGAGAGGGCCTGCTCAACCTCGGCTATACGCCGCCGGAGGCGGAGAAGCTGCTCGCGGCCGCCGAGGGCGAGAGCCCGGAGGAGATCGTCCAGTCCGCGCTCCGCAGCGCCGCGGGGGCGAAGGCGGCGTGAGGGTATCCCGGTGACGGAGATCGAGCCCGGAAAGGGGATCCGCACGCCGGGAGTCGATGACGAGGAGGAGATCGTCATCCACGACGCCCGCGCTGTCGGTGCCGACGACGACTTCGACCGCTCGCTGCGCCCGCCGACGCTGGCGGACTTCGTCAACCAGGTCCAGGTGACCGAGCAGCTTGGGATCTTCATCGAAGCAGCGCGGCGCCGGGGAGAGGCGCTCGACCACGTCCTGCTCGCCGGCCCGCCGGGTCTCGGGAAGACCTCGCTCGCGCACATCATCGCGGCGGAGCTCGAGGTGCCGATGGTCCAGACCGCCGGCCCGGCGCTGGAGCGCAAGGCCGACATCGCCGCCTTCCTGACCGGCCTCGTGCCGGGGAGCGTCTTCTTCATCGACGAGATCCATCGCCTCGGCCGCGCGGTCGAGGAGACGCTCTATCCCGCGATGGAGGACCGTCGCCTGCCCGTCGTCCTCGGCCAGGGCGCCGGCGCGCGCACGGTCACCCTCGACCTGCCGCCCTTCACGCTGATCGGCGCGACCACGAGGACGGGTCTGCTGACCACGCCGCTGCGCGATCGCTTCGGCGTCTCGCACCGCCTCGAGCACTACGACGCCGCTGACCTCCGCCAGATCGTCCTGCGCTCCGCCGAGATCCTCGGGATCGAGGTGAGCGAGGACGGCGCGGAGGAGATCGCCAGTCGCGCGCGGGGGACGCCGCGGGTCGCGAACCGGCTGCTTCGGCGCGTCCGCGACTTCGCCGAGGTGAAGGGCGCGGGTGCCATCGACGCCCGCATCGCCTCGGATGCACTCGAGATGCTCGAGGTCGACCGCGCGGGGCTGGACCGCCACGACCGCCAGTTGCTCGAGCTGATGGCGACCAAGTTCGGCGGCGGGCCGGTCGGCCTGTCGACGGTTTCGGTCGCGATCGGCGAGGAGGCCGACACGATCGAGGACGTCTTCGAGCCCTACCTGCTGCAACAGGGCCTGATCAAGCGAACACCCCGCGGCCGGGTCCTGACGGAGCGTGCATATGAGCATCTCGGCCTGCCGGTCCCCGAGGGCATGGCGAGCCTTTTTTAGGCGCCGCGAAGCAACAAGTAGGCAACACGGGTTGGCTAGCCTTGAGCACGTGCCGTACTTCATCTGCCCGAACTGCGGGAACCGTGAATTGAGTGGGGAGCGCACCGCTGGGTTTTCGACCCGCCCGAAGGGTTGCTCGAAGTGCGGTTTCGGCTTCCTCTTCGAGCTGCTGGACGACTACATGCCGGCGCCCGGCGCGGCCTTCTTCACGCTTGACCAGCAGGCGCGCGTGCTCGACCTCGGCAAGGGCGCTTTCGAGCTCACCGGGCTCAAGGACGAGCAGGTGATCGGGCGTCCCGTCCGCGAGGTGCTCGGGCTCCAGTGGATCGAAAGGGGGGATGGGGGCGAGGAAGCCGATACCGATAGGAACGGGGAGACGGATCCCATCGAGACCACGCTGGAATGGGGAGTTCGCTCGCTCGGAAAGCGGGTCGCCGTCAACGCCGAGGGCGATCTGCCGACGGAGGCGGTGGCCGATCTGTTCCCGGCCTACGACGACGACGGCGGGCTGCTGCTGGTACTGACGCCCGAGTAGGTCTGCGTTTGACGTCCGCCGAATGTCTTGGCCTCGAGCTGTGTTGCAATTGGGGCTGAAACCTCGGCCCAGACCGCTAGCGTGAGCACCTCAAACTCGTGAGCAACAGACGTCGCAACCTCTTCATCCTGGCCTTCGTGGGCCTGCTGATCCTCGGCTCGGCGATCGTCGTCGCGACCAAGAAGACGACCCTCGGGCTCGACCTGAACGGCGGCACGCGCCTGATCTTCCAGGCGCGCCCGACTCCGCAGAACCCGACGATCGACGGCTCGGACATCGACCGGTCGATCGAGATCATCAGGAAGCGAACCGACGCATTCGGCGTCTCGGAGCCGGAGATCTCGCGGATCGGATCCGACGAGATCCAGGTCGGCCTCCCGAACGTCAGCAACGCCTCACGCGCGGAACAGGACGTCGGGAAGACGGCCCAGCTCTACTTCTACGACTGGGAGCCCAACGTCATCCCGAATCCGGTGAAGACGAACGTGCCGAATGGGGAGGCGTACTTCAGCCGTCTCTACGACGCCGTCAAGTTCGCCTCCACCCAACCGTCCAACTGCTTCGAGAACAAGTGCACGACGACCGGCCCCCAGTACTACCTCTTCAACAAGCAGACCCATGCCTACATCGCCGGCCCGTCGATTGTGCAAGAGGACCTCTTCGCCCAGCTGCCCGGCCAGAAGCGGCCGCCGAACAGCGAGATCATCGCCGTCCCGCAGGGCACGTTGGTGGTCGAGGAGGGGCCCAACGGGCAGGCGGCCCCGGACAACTTCAACGATCCCACCGCGCACTGGTTCGTGATCAAGGACCGGCCGGCGCTCTCCGGCACGGACATCACGGACCCGAAGCCGAACACGGACTCCTTCGGGCAGGCGATCGTCACCTTCAACTTCACCGGCACTGGCCGCAGGGAGTTCTCGGATGTGACCAGGGCGATCGCACAGCGCGGGTTGCAGAACGCCCCGCCGGGCGTGGCGGGGAACTCGCAGGCCGCCGACGCGTACTCGGGCCACTTCGCGATCGTGCTCGACCAACAGATCACCTCCCGGCCGATCGTCAACTTCGTCGACAACCCCGACGGTATCGACGGCTCGAACGGTGCCGAGATCAACGGCCTCACCTTCAATGAGTCGCAGGACCTCGCGCAGATCCTGCAGATCGGCGCGCTGCCGGTCACACTCGATCCGATCTCCAGCGAGACGGTCTCGGCAACTCTGGGGCAGGAGGCGCTCGATCAGGGACTGAAGGCCGGCATCGTCGGGCTGATCCTGGTCTGCCTCTTCCTGCTCGCCTACTACCGCTTCCTCGGGTTCGTCGCCGTCCTCGGCCTGGCGATCTACGGGCTCTTCTTCTTCGCGCTGATCAAGCTGATCCCGATCACGCTGACCCTGCCGGGCATCGCCGGGTTGATCCTGACCATCGGGGTCGCGGCGGACGCCAACATCATCATCTTCGAGCGCATCAAGGAGGAGGCGAGGGCCGGCAAATCGATGCTGAGCGCGATCTCCACCGGCTATCGCCGGGGCATCGCGACGATCATCGACGCGAACGTGATCACCCTGATCACGGCCTTCATCCTCTTCGCCCTTGCGACAGCGAACGTGAAGGGGTTCGCCTTCACGCTGGGCGTCGGGACGATCGCCTCGCTGTTCACGGCGGTGGTCTTCACCCAGGCGTTCCTCGGGATCTTCGGCCGGGCGCGCTTCATGCGCTCTCCCGCGGCGCTCGGGGCGAGCACCGAGCAGCGGGTCCGCTGGCACTTCGACTTCAGCCGCGCGAGCAAGTGGTTCTTCACGCTCTCCGGCTGCATCCTGCTGATCGGGGCGCTCGCCTTCGCGACCAAGCAGCTCAACCTCGGCATCGACTTCAAGGGCGGTAGCCGGATCACGGTCGGGCTGACCAAGACGGCGACCGTTGACGATGTGCGCACCACCGTCTCGAACGCCGGAGTCAAGGACGCCGAGGTCACGAAGGCGACCAACAAGCAGCTCGGCACCAACGTGTTCGACATCGACTCTAAGGCGAGTCCCCAGGAGATCCGCGGGCTCCAGCCCGCTCTGCAGTCCCAGTACGGCATCGTGCCCAACGGCTTCAACGCGACGACGGTCGGGCCGACGTTCGGGACGCAGGTCGCGAAGAGCGCGATCTACGCGATCATCTTCTCGCTGCTGGTGATCTGCGGCTACGTCGCGTTCCGGTTCGAGCCGAAGTACGCCGTCCCGGTGATCATCGCCGTGATCCACGACATCCTGATCACAGGAGGCGTGTATTCGCTGACGGGTAGGGAGGTGACCAGCGGTACCGTCGCCGCGTTCCTGACCATCCTTGGTTACTCGCTCTACGACACGGTCATCGTCTTCGACCGAGTCCGCGAGAACGTGCCGCGGCTGCCGCGTGCGACCTTCTCCCAGATCGTCAACCGCTCCATGAGCGAGGTGCTCACGCGATCCCTGATCACGGGTCTGTCGAGCGTCTTCCTGGTGACCGTGCTCTACATCTTCGGCGGCGCGACCCTGCAGGACTTCGCCTTCGCGATGATGATCGGGCTCCTCTCCGGTACGTATTCGTCGATCTTCATCGCGTCACCCGTGCTCACCCACTGGAAGGAGCGCGAGCCGGCCTATCGCCGAAGGCGCGAGCGCATCGAGGAGCAGCTGGGCCGCGTCCCGGCATTCCCCGAGGACAACGTGGTTCAACGGACCGAAGGCGGTCCCGAGGAGCCCGTCCAGGCCGAGACGCCTGTGGCCGCCGCTCCCGCGCCGAGCCGGTCGCAGGTGCCGGGGGTGATTCCGGAGCCGCCGGAGCCGGTGCCCCCACCGCCCGCGCCCGAGCCGGCAGAGCCGCCCGCTCCTGTGGGAGCGCCGCGGGACAGCGGCCGCGACGGTGGCGACGGTCAGGCGGGTGGCGACGGCGCTCCCGAGCGCAGTGGCGACGGCGTGGCCGAGGACGGCGGCAACGGCACGGATGCCCCCCAGCGCGAACGGCCGGAGCTCAGCGAGGCGAGCGCCGCCGCGCTGCGACGCGTCCGGGAGCAGCAGTCCGGCGGCCGCCGGCAGAAGCGGCGCAAGAAGCACGGGAGGAACCGCTAGTGGCCGCGCTCGTCTGGTTCACGATGGGAGTCGCGCTCTGGCACTTCACCGTCTTCGTGCCCGACCGCTTCTGGGGCGGGATCGTCGGCGCCTTCATCGGCGCTGCCACCGGCGCGATGGTGAGCGGCGCGGCGGCCCAGATCGCGCTCGGCAAGGGCATCGGCGACACGGACCTCGCGAC
>DATAPB010000080.1:0-4549 GCA_036265435.1 Solirubrobacterales bacterium
GGGGGTGGTGCGCACCTTCCCGGACCTCGCCCCAATGTGGTCGAGAAGCAGCATCGGCGGCGCACCCGGCACGTGATGGCCGATCAGGCCGCGGCTCGCTCGGTAGACGGCAGTGTGGCCCCCGACCAGGTGGCGTAGAACGGGCCAGCTCCGATCGACCAGTGGGTTCGGCATGCCGGAAGCTTATGGGCGATTCTCGCCCGTTGCTGACCGGCGCGCGCCGTTGTTCTCAGTGCCGCTTTTCGTCCAAAAAAGCGGTCACCTACTCCGACAGCCCGGCGGCTTCGAGGGCATTGTCGCGCTCGATGTACTCATCCACACGCGAGACCTTGCCGTCGCGCAACGAATAGACCTCGTAGAAGCGGGTATCGACCACGACCCCGCTTTCCCGGCCTCGCCCCTCGTGATGCGTGACCACGACGACTTGATCCCCGGCGTCGATGATTTCCTCGACCGTCACTGTGAGTTCGTCGAAGGCGCTCGCCCACCGCTCCATGTCGGATCGCATCGCATCAAAGCCGGACGACGGTCCCTCATCGATCGGATTCAGCACGACCTGAGGATCAAAGATCGCCTCCGCGTCGGCGCGATCGCCGACCCCGTAGTACTCGTAGTCAATCGCCTTGCGCACGATCTCGACGTTCTCCTCCGACATCGCCCACGCAGTATCTCGCCCGGAACCACTGCTTTCCATGCAAAGCAGCGGTCTGGGCGGCCGGTGACCCGACCTGGTTACGCTCCTCAGATGGTCTCGACCACGAGTCGGGTTCTGTCGCCCGGCCAGCTGGAGCTAGTTGCCGACCACGGGGAGGAGCGAACCGCGGTTCCGGGGGACGTTCTGTTCGCCGTCGGCGACGAGACCTACCCGTTCATCGCCATCCTCGAGGGCGAGGCGCGGATCGAGGACGCGTCCGGGCGCGAGATCATCCGCCAGGGCGCCCCCGGCTTTCTCGGGGAGCTCAATCTGCTGACCGGCCAGCGCGTCTTCCTGACGGCCGTCGTGAGCAAGCCGATGCGCTACATCGCCGTCCCGCGGGAGGAGCTGCGCTCACTCCTCTTCGACCACCAGGATCTCGCAGACGTAGTGCTCTCCGCGTTCATCGCCCGGCGCGAGGCGCTGCAGACTCGGGAGGGCGTCGGCCTGGAGGTGATCGGGCCGCGATCGTCCGAGCGCACGCGCGCGATCACGGAATGGCTGAGGGACGCTCGGATCCCATACCGGTGGCGCGACCCGGAGCGCGACGGAGACTCCGAGGCGGAGCAGTTGGTCGACGGCCTGCCGCCCGAGCTGCTGCCCATAGTTCGAATTCCCGGCGCCGAGGAGATGCAGGGCCCTACGAGCGGCGAACTCTCGCGTGCCCTCGGCATCGGGCTCGAGCTCGCCGACCGCGAGGAGGTCGACCTTCTGATCGTCGGAGGAGGGCCGGCGGGGCTCGGCGCCGCCGTCTATGGGGCCTCCGAGGGACTGGACACGCTCGTGCTCGAGCGCAGCGTGCTGGGCGGGCAGGCAGGCTTCTCCCGTCGCATCGAGAACTACCTCGGCTTCCCCGGCGGGATCACCGGGGCCGATCTGATCAGCCGTGCCGTGACGCAGGCTCGCAAGTTCGGCGCGCGGACGGCGACGCCTTACGTCGCCGTCTCGCTCGAGGCCGACGGCGAGCGCCACGTGGTCCGCCTGGATCAGGGAAACGAGGTCTCGGCCCGTGCCATCGTGCTCGCGAACGGGGCGCAGTACCGCCGGCTGCCGGTCGAGGGACTGGCCGACTACGAGGGAATCAGCGTCTTCTATGCAGCGGGTCCTCCCGAGGCGAGGCGGTGTGGCGGGAGCCAGGTGGCCGTGGTCGGCGGCGGCAACTCTGCCGGTCAGGCGGCGATCTGGCTCGCGCGAGGGGGCGCCCTGGTGACGCTGCTGCATCGACGCGCCGATCTGAGCGAGACGATGTCCGACTACCTGATCCACGACCTCGAGCGAGCGGGCGTGCAGGTTCGCGACCGGAGCGAGATCGCGGAGCTGCACGGCACTGACGGTGAGCTCGAGGCGGTGACGCTGGCCGACGGTGAGCGCCTTCCCTTCAGGGACCTCTTCCTCTTCCTCGGCGCCGAGCCGCACACGGACTGGCTCGGTGACAGCGTCGAGCGCGACGAGGACGGATTCCTGCTCACCGGGAACGCCGCCGGGAGCGACAACCTCCTGGAGACCAGCATCCCCGGCGTCTACGCGATCGGGGACGCGCGCTGCGGATCGACGAAGCGAGTGGCCGCGGCCGTCGGCGAGGGCGCGATGGTTATCCCCTTCGTCCATGAGAGGATCGGCCCGAGGATCCACAGGGTCGCGGAGGAGCCGGCCGTCGCGGAGCCGCTTACGAGGTGACCGCGCCCCTTCGACGCGGGCGAGCCAGGGACGCAGCTGATCCCAGTCCCACTCATCCAACCATGGAATCGTCGTCTCTACGCGACGGCCGAGTGGGCCGCTGGTTTCCATGCAAGGCAGCGGTCTTTCCATGACCACCGAGGCGAAGCAGCGTGGCCCACGCGGCTTCGCTCGGATGCTCACTCGGTGTGCACGTCTTGGCGCCTGATCCGGGCGATCACTACGCAGGTTGCGACGATCAACAGCTGATCAGCCTCGGGTGCCAGCTCCAAGTCGTACTCCGGGCGTACCTTTGAATCCGGACCTCACTTTGAGTCGGCCCCCGGCTGATTGTTCGTGCTGAAGGAGTAGGCGCCGGGCTTGTCCACCCTCACCTGGGGTTTCCGAGCCGTCTCTGAGTGTGGCCGTTATACCTCGGCTTCTCGCCGCTCCCGAAAGCGGCGCTTCCACCGCAGCGTTCTTCACGCTGGCTCTACTGGATCTGCGAATCCTTACCGGGACCGCCCTTCAGCTTGTCCTTGCCCTTGCCGCCGAGCAGCGTGTCCTTGCCCTTGCCGCCACAGAGGCCGTCCTTGCCCGCACGTCCCCGGAGAATGTCCATGCCGCCCAGGCCGAGGATGCCGTCGGCCCTCTTCGTGCCGACCAGCGTGTCCATGCCGGAGGTGCCGACCCGGTTGACCACCCTCCCGCCGCATCTCGCGAACTCGTACGCGCCGATGTCGGGGGTCCTCCGTGGAACGCCACGCTGGTCGGCCGGCGTGACGCCCTTGCCGCCCGCGTTGATCGCCGGGCTGCCGGCGAGCAGGGCGTGCGTGAGAGTCGAGCCGCCATTGTTCGCGAGCGGTCCAAGTAGCGGTTTGACGTTGGTCTTGTCGCCGCCCCGGCGCGCGAAGCCGCAACCGGTGGGGTCCGCCATCAGGTTGTTCCCCTGCGAGATCGGGCTGCCACTGCAGTCGGGCGACGCGCCAACGCCTGGCGCCGAGATGTCTTTGTTGCCGGCGATGATCGTGTTCCTGAGGTTGACCGTTCCCTTGGCCACCAGGCCTCCACCACCCCCGCCGTTTCCATCGGTGTCGGCGGTGTTGCCGGTGATCGTGACGTTGTTCAGGTTTGCCTGCCCGCCGGGGCCCTGGTCAAGGCCGCCGCTGTCATTCTCGGCGCGGTTGCCGGAGATCGTTACGTCGGTGAGCACCAAGGTGCCCGTGCTGGTGTTCGCGATCCCGCCGCCAAAGCTCGCCGTCGTCTCGTTCCCGGTCAGGGTCGCAAACGAGAGGTTGAGATTGCCCTCGTTGCGAATTCCGGCTCCGGACTGCGTTGTCCTGCCGTTCCTGATCGTGAGGCCGGACGCAGTCAGGTTCCCGGTCGGGAGCACATGAACGACGCGGTCGATCCCGTTCCCGTCGATCACCGCCGGCGCGAGCCCGGTGTGCGTGATCGTCAGCGGGCCGGCGACGTCCAGATCGCCTTCCAGGCTGCCGTCGCCGGTCGTGCCAGGCGGAATCGAGAGCCCGTAAGTGCCGGCGCCGAGGGGGATCGTGTCCGCGCCGCCGCCCGCCGGACATCCGCCGAACGCGGCGTCGGTGTTGGCGGCGAGGATGGCCTCGCGCAAGGAGCAGTCCGTTCCTCCGCCATTCTCGTCGCCGAACGTGCTGGGCGTGATCACCGCCCCGAGTGCGGGCGAACTCACGAGCAGCGCGACGATCGTTCCGAGCACGCCCACGATCCCCAACCCCCTGGCCCTACGGGTGACCATGCTCCGCTCCCTACCCAGTCTCCCCGGTCCCTAATCCGGGGCGACGTCAGCGCGGCGGCGGAGAGGATGCGCCGGCCCCGGCGTGCTCAGGTCGAGGCCCCCCTTCAGCGCCGCCATCTGGGGCCGTCGGCGACGTCAGCCGAATCGCACCGATCGTTGTCCCGCCTGTTGTCCCACGGCTAGGGGCCCCCGACCGCGAAACCCTGCAATAGCAGGGGTTTTAGAGCACGTAGACCGTCGTGAAGACGATGATCCACATCACGTCGACGAAGTGCCAGTAGATGCCCGGCACCTCGACGCCCAGGTGGTCCTTCGCCTCCGGCCCGTAGTGGCCGCGGAAGGCGCGGACGTTGGCGATCCCCAGCAGGATGAGACCGACGGTGACGTGCGCGCCGTGCAGGCCCGTGAGGCCGTAGAAGATCGAG
>DATAPB010000081.1:0-1513 GCA_036265435.1 Solirubrobacterales bacterium
TCCGCGATGCCCGCGAGCGCGCTGCGGCCGTCGCCGGCCTCGCCGACGATCTCGAAGTCCGGGTCGTCCTCCATGCCGTACTTGACCAGCTCGCGGAGCTCGGGGACGTCATCGACCAGGTAGACCGAGATGCGTCCACGCTCGGTCATGCTGCCCCCGCCGATCCCTGCCTTCAGGAGTCGGCATCGCCCCCAGCCACAGCTATCTGATCGGTTGGGCATTCACAGGTCATTCGGGACCTCCCTATAAGTGAACGCGCCCGAGACCTCTGCCCCGGACAGCCGGCGCATTGTTCCAAAACCCTCGAGCGCCACATCGACGGTTCTCGCCGCACCCCGACCCTAGAATCGAGTCGGCCTGCGGGCGTGCCGGAACTGGTAGACGGTCCAGGTTTAGGTCCTGGTGCTCGAAAGAGCGTGGGGGTTCGAGTCCCTCCGCCCGCACTCCCGGCGCACGGATGCCTGTAGCGCGTATCCAGCCGAGTACATAGACTTGCTCCGCCATGGAAGCGGGAGCGATCCGTCCTGGATACGAGCTCTGGCGTCCGAACAGGGAGAGGCCCGAGGCGAAGAGCGCTCGGGCTCTCGTCGTTTTCCTGTTGCTGGTCACCGCCGTGCTCGCCTTCGTGATCATCATCGGCGGCTGGTCGCGGCTCGAGGGCGTGAAGCTGCTGACGATCGTCTACGCCGCCCTCTACGTCCTGTTCGCCTTCCTGGTGGCGCGCTGGAACCGCGGCGTCCTGCCGGTCGCCTCAGCCCTCGCGATCATCCTCGCGATCTTCGCCGGCATTGCGGCCCCGGCCTGGTTCGACCGGGCGAAGGAGGGGCTCAGCAACCCGGCCCTGTCACCGGACCTGCTGGGGATCCTCTGCCTGCTGCTCGTCCCGATTCAGGTGATGCTGATCGCCGTCGCGATGGTCGCCTTCAACCAGGACTGGCACGTCGAGGAGGAACGCCCGATCGGGGACGAGATCCCACCCAGCGGGGGCGCGGAAGACGATGCGGCCGAAACGCCGCCGGCATCTCGGAGCAGTCGAACCTCACGCAGCACCGCAACGCGGCGCCCTAGAAAAGCCTGAGCGGCGGCTCGATCAGAGCCGGGCCGTCCTGCCGGACGTCGTTGACAGCGTCCGAGACCTCGGTGACGACCAGGTCGTCGGTGGGCAACAGCAGCGCCCGAAGGTCCTCCGGCCTGGCCTCGGGATCGAGCCACGACGCCTCTGCCTCTTGTTCGAGGATCACGGGCATCCGGTCGTGGATCGGCGCCACCACCTCGCCCGGCGGGCAGGTGACGATCGCGCAGGAGTGGACCTGCGAGCCGTCGGCGCCTCTGGCCGCCGCCCAGAGGCCGGCGAACGCGAAGGCCTCACGGTCAGGCCGTGTGATCCAGAGCGGCTTCTTACCGGTCTCCTCCGCCCGCCACTCGTAGAAGCCGTCGGCCACGATCAGGCAGCGCTGGGTCTCGAAGGCATCCCGGAAAGCGGGCGCCTCCGCCACCGTCTCGGCCCGCGCGT
>DATAPB010000082.1:0-17527 GCA_036265435.1 Solirubrobacterales bacterium
TGACAAGCAAGGTCAACCGCCGCAAGGAGGAAGCAATGAGGAAGCTCGCACTGTTCGCCGCGCTCACCGCGCTGGCGATCGCGGTGCCGCTGAGCTTTGGGTCCTCGCATCGAGAGGCGCCCCTCACCTCGATCGATCCGACGGGAGACGACACGGACACCTACGCCTTCACGGCGCAGGACGCTCCCGGCGCCTTGACGATCGTCGGGAACTGGGTGCCGTTCGAGGATCCGGCCGGCGGGCCGAATTTCTACAAGTTCGACGACAAGGCCCACTACTACCTGAACATCGACAACACGGGCGACGGCGTGGCCGACGTCCGCTACCTGTTCGATTTCAAGACGAAGGTTCGTAACCCGGACTCGTTCCTGTACACGAACGGGCAGCCGGTGGACTCGGTGAACAGCCCGAACCGGAATGTCGTTCAGACATACTCGGTGACCCGACAGGCCAAGGGCCATTCGAAGGTCATCGCGAACCATGTCCCGACGCCCCCGAGCAACGTGGGGCCGAAGACGGTTCCGAACTACGACCAGGCACAAGCAGGCGCGATCAGGGGGCTCCCTGGCGGCGGCAAGGTGTTCGCCGGCCAGCGCGAGGACCCGTTCTTCGCGTCGCTGGGCCGGATCTTCGACACGGTCAACCTGACCGGAGCCGGACTGGGCAACCAGGGCGGCGGCGTCGACGATCTCGCCGGTTATGCGGTGCAGTCCATCGTGCTCCAGGTGCCGGAATCGGATGTCACCCGTGACGGCAAGTCAGTCGCCAACGCGAGCGCCTCGAACGCCGTGGTCGGCGTCTGGGCGTCCACGGAGCGACGCGCGATCTCGGTCAAGGGCCATGGCAAGGGCCCGTACCGGCAGATCTCGCGCCTGGGCAACCCCCTGGTCAACGAGGTGATCATCCCGCTCGGCCAGAAGGACAGGTTCAACCGAACCCAGCCGAAGAACGATGCAGCCAACTACGGCCAGTTCGTGCTTCAGCCGGAGCTGGCGGCGGTGCTCAACAAGCTCTTCCCGGGACTGGTCAACGCTCCCGAGAAGAACCGCACGGACATCGTCCAGGCGGTGCTCCAGGGCGTGCCCGGTTTGAACGCGTTCCCAGGCGACGCCGGGAAGAACGCGACGGACACGCTCAAGATCAATCTGGGCACTCCGCCGAGCGCGTCACCGAACCGCCTCGGGGTGCTCGCCGGTGACAACGCCGGCTACCCGAACGGGCGCCGGCTCACCGACGACGTGGTCGACATCGACCTCCAGGTCGTCGCCGGAGCGCTGCAGGGGAACAATGTTCCGCTCGGGGACGGCGTCAATCAGAACGACGTCAAGTTCCTGAGCCAGTTCCCCTACGTCGCACAGCCCAAGCCGGGTGCGAATCCCGACGCCGGATTTGGCTCGCAGCTCAAGGCCATAGACAACGGCAACGGGACCTCCACACCCCCGTCGTTCTCCGCGACCGGCGGTGGCGGCGGGACCGGCGGCGGTGGCGGCGGGCCCGACGGGTTCGTCTGGGTCCTGATCGGCGCCGGCGTGCTCGGTCTGGCCGGTCTCGGCTACCGCGTCGCGACGCGCGGCAAAGGGAAGGGGGTCGCCACGACCTGAGCCGAACGCTCCGGGAGGGGGCCGCTCGCCGCGGCCCCCTCCGGGGCGGGGTGCGCGTCGAGGCACGGGATGACCATGGCGATCCGACGAGACAGCCTGACGATGAAGCTGGCGGCAGCCCTGCTCGCGTTCGCCGCCGTCTTCGTCACGGTGCGGGCGCTGGACGGCTCCTCGGCGGCCGTGCCCGGAGAGGCCGATGTCGCAATTCGCCAGGGCGAGCTGCCCAGTGCGACGACGGCTCAGCGGATCGAGGGGCTGCAGGCGCAGGTGCGCGAGGCGCCCTCGGATCCCGACGGGTACGCCGAGCTTGGGCTCGCATACCTCCAGCAGGTGCGCGAGACCGGCGATCCCACCTTCTACCCCCGGGCTCAGGGCGCCTTCGGACAGGCCCTGCGGCTCGATCCCACGAACTTCACCGCCACCAGCGGTCTCGGCTCTCTCGCCCTGGCCCGTCACGACTTCCGCGGAGCACTGGAGCTCGGCGAGCGCGCCGCCCGGATCAGCCCCGGGGTGGCCCGCAACTTCGGCATGATCGCCGACGCCCAGATCGAGCTGGGCCGCTATGGCGGGGCCGAGCGGACGCTCCAGCACTACGTCGACGTCAAGCCGGAGCTCTCGTCGTACGCCCGCGTCTCCTACTTCCGCGAGCTCCACGGCGACCTGGCGGGGGCGCTCTCGGCCATGCGCCTCGCCGTCTCCGCCGGGGGCGGTATCCCGGAGAACGTCGGGTATGTGCAGAGCCTGGTCGGCAAGCTCGAGTTCGACAGCGGGGACTATCGGGCCGCGGAAGGCTCCTACCGGGCCGCGCTCTCGACCGACCCGGGCTTCCCGGCGGCAATCGCCGGAGTGGCGCGCGTCGAGGCGGCGAACGGGGACTACGACGCTGCGATCCGGCGGCTGCGGTCGCTCGTCCAGAGATTGCCGCTGCCCGAGTACGTGATCGCGCTCGGGGACACGGAGCAGGCCGCCGGGATGACCTCCGCCGCGGAGCGCGACTACGGGCTGGTCGGGGTCGAGATCCAGCTCCTGCAGGCCAACGGCGTCAACACCGACGCTGAGCTCGCGCTCTTCGAGGCGGACCACGGCGATCCGTCCCGGGCGGTGGAGCTTGCAGCCGGCGCCTGGATGGCGGCCCCGAGCGTGCGCTCGGCGGACGCCTACGCCTGGGCTCTGAGCAGCGCCGGCCAGGATTCCCAGGCGCTCGCAATGTCCGCGAGGGCCATGCGGCTCGGGTCGCGGGATCCGCTCTTCCTCTACCACGCCGGGATCGTCGCGCTGCGCGCCGACCGCGCGAAGCGGGCGCATGGCCTGCTGTCGGAGCTGGTCCGGCAGAGTCCGCGCTTCAACCCGCTCTACGGACCGCGCGCGGGGCGGGCGTTGGAGGGCCTGCGATGAGGGGCGGTGCGCTTCGAGGCACGGTCGCTGCCTTCGCCTTCGCGGCGCTCATCGCGATGCTCGTTCCGGGGTCGGCGGCGGCGCACCCACTGGGCAACTTCAGCGTCAACCACCTGAGCCAGGTTCGGATCTCCCAGGGGTCGGTCGAGGTGCACTACATCCTCGACCAGGCCGAGATCCCCACGTTCCAGGAGATCCAGCGCTTCGACCGGGACGGCGACCGAGTGATCGGCGGGGCAGAGCGAGGGCCCCTGCTGCAAGAGAAGCTCTCGGAGATCGCGTCTGGCCTGCGAGTCGAGGTCGATGGGCAAGAGACGCCGCTCGGCGCTCCACAGGGGGCGACCCTTTCCTTCCCGCCCGGCCAGGGCGGCCTCTCGCTGACCCGGGTGGAGGCGAGCTTCATGGCGCCGGTCTCGCCCGGCCCGCACCGGGTGGAGCTGCACGACGATACCTTCGGCGACCGGGTCGGCTGGAAGGCGATCCAGATCCTGCCCGGGGACGGCACGGACGTCCGCTCAAGCGTTCCAGCCAGTGACCCGACGAACGGCCTGAGGGCCTACCCGGTCGACGTCCTGCAGAGCCCGGCGGACCAGCGGGATGCCAGCATCACGGAGAAGCCGGGAACCAGCCGCGTCAGCGCCCCCGGTGGAGAGGACGTCGGGGAAGTGAGCACAGACCGGGCGCAGGACGGCTTCGCGGGAGCACTGACGAGTGGCAATGACCACGGCCTGCTGATCCTGCTGCTGCTCGGCTCCGCCTTGGTCTGGGGAGCCCTCCACGCCCTCTCGCCGGGTCATGGCAAGACGATGGTCGCCGGCTATCTGGCCGGGAGCCGCGGACGGCCGAAGGACGCCGCCCTGCTCGGCCTGACGGTGACCATCACCCACACCTCGGCCGTCTTCGCGCTCGGTCTGATCACGCTCGTTGCCTCGGCCTACGTCCTGCCCGAGGATCTCTATCCCTGGCTGGGCGCCGCCTCGGGAGCGTCGGTGATCGCAATCGGCCTCTGGGCGATCTGGACCCGCCTGCGGCGCTGGCGGGCGATGAGGGGCGAGCAGGCTCACGGTCATCATCACGGTCACGGCCACGGCGGCGAAACCCATTCGCACGCCCATGGCCATGCCCACCAAGCGTCCACGGCGCCGATCTCGACGCGGTCCCTGATCGCCCTTGGGGTCTCGGGGGGCATCGTCCCCTGCCCCTCCGCCCTGGTGGTCCTCGTCGCAGCGATCTCACAGCACCGTCTCGGGCTGGGGATGGTGCTGATCTTGGCCTTCAGCGTCGGACTGGCGGCGACGCTGACCGCGGTCGGGCTCGCCGTGCTCCACGGCGGGCGCCTGATCGCCCGCCTGCGGCCCGAGCGCCGCCTCTTCGGGGGCCGAGTGGCCGGCGTCCTGCCGGCCCTCTCGGCGACCTTGATCGTGGTCGCGGGCGCCCTGATCACCCTGCGAGCGATTCCCCAGATCGGCTGAGATGGCTGCGACCTACCCAGAAATCGTGAAACCGTCTACGGAACTGATCCGGTCGTGGGCGTTGCTCGCAGTCGCGGGTGAGAGGTCTCGTCCCAGATTGACGTTCCATTCGACCGGCCCAACCCTGAGCTTCGAAAGCCCCGAATCGGTGCTCGGAACGCTGCGAGAGCGCGGCCTGAGGATCTCGATGGCCCGACGGGTGATCGTCAACTACCTGTTCGAGGCGAGCGTCCCCGTCTCGGCCCAGCAGATCGCGGCGGGACTCGATCGCACTCCGCTCGATCTCGCCTCCATCTACCGCAATCTGGAGACGCTCGAGGAGCACGGGGTGGTGCGCCACTTCCACGCCGGTCATGGCGCGGGCCGTTATGTCCTGGTGGGCGGCGGCCAGCGGGAGTATCTGGCGTGCGATCGCTGTGGCGCGATTGCGGAGGTCGACCGCTCTGAGCTCGACGCGCTCCGCAAGGACGTTCGGTCCCGCTTCGGCTACGAGGTGGGCTTCACGCACTTCCCGATGGTGGGCCTCTGCCCGCGCTGCGCAACGCGGAATGGAAGGACGAGCTGATGAGCTTCGACTTCCTCTTCCAGCCGGTCGAGCAACTCGATACCTGGCTCGAGGGCCTCCTCACGGGGGCGCCGCTGGTCGTCGCGCTGCTGATCGCTCTGGTCCTGGGCCTGCGTCACGCTTCCGATCCCGACCACCTCGTGGCGGTCACCTCGCTTGTGGCCGTCGACGGTGGCGACGTTCGGGGCGCGGCGCGGCTCGGGGCCTGGTGGGGAACGGGACACGCGGCGGCCCTGCTGGTGATCGGGATTCCCCTGATCCTCTTCAAGTCCTCGGTGCCGGCGTGGATCGAACACGGTGCCGAGATCGCCGTCGGCGTGGTCATCCTGCTGCTGGCGCTGAGGATCGTCGCCAAGTGGGTGCGCGGCGACTTCCGAGCCGGAAGACATCCACACCGGAGCTCGGGAGCCCCCACGCACCGCCACCTCCATCGCGGGGACGAAGGGGAGCACCGCCACCGCAACGTCCGCACTCCACGGCAGGCATTCGGGATCGGCCTGCTCCACGGCCTGGCCGGAACGGGCGCGGTGGCGCTGCTGCTCATCGCGGCCCTGCCGGGCAAGGTCGAGGCGGCCGCCGCGCTCGCAGTGTTCGCCCCGATGTCGGCGTTGTCGATGACGCTCTGCACCACCGCCTTCGCCTGGCTGCTGACGCGTCCGCTGATCGATCCCCTCTACCGGACCGTGTTGATCCCGAGCTTCGGGGTCTTCGGCCTGCTCTTCGGGTCCTGGTACATCGGCATCGGCTAGGGGCAACCCGTTCGCATGCGGCACGCGCTCGCTACGGTTGGCGCGTGAGGGCGCCGGGGCAGAAGGCGATCGGAAGCTGGAGCGGGGGGCGCTACCTGCGCTTCGGCGAGGCGATCGAGCGCGAGCGGCTCGAGGCGCTGGTGCGGCCCGGCGAGGGGATCGACACCATCATGACGGCCGACGCCTACGGCCAGGGCGAGGCGGACTCGCTCGTGGGCAGCGCCCTGCAGGGGCTGGACCGTGACGCCTTCAGCCTGGTCGGGGCGGTCGGCCACGACTTCTATGAGGGCGAGCGCCAGGGACCGCGCGGCTTCCCTCGCTTCACCGACCCGTCGCTTCGGGGTCCGGACGAGTACGGCGGCTACCTGCGGATGGCCGCCGAGCGCAGCCTCGAGCGGCTCGGTCAGGACCGCTTCGACCTCCTGCTCCTCCACAACCCGGACCGGACCGGCTACGAGAGCGAGACGGTCTGGGACGCCATGGCGGGGCTGCGCGAAGCCGATATCGCCGAGGCGATCGGCGTCGCCCCCGGACCGGCGAACGGGTTCACGCTCGACTTGCTCCGTTGCTTCGAGCGGTTCGGCGACCGAATCGACTGGGCGATGGTCATCCTCAACCCGCTCGAGCCCTGGCCGGGCGAGCTCTCCCTCGACGCCGCCGCGCGCCAGGGCGTCCGGGTGATCACGCGCGTGGTCGACTACGGCGGGCTCTTCTGGGACGACGTGACGCCCGAGACCGCACTTCCGCAGGGCGACCATCGCTCCTTCAGGCGCGAGGGCTGGATCGCCGAGGGCCGCGCCAAGCTCGACAGGCTGCGGCCGATCGCCGAGCGTGCGGGCCTCACACCGATGCATCTGGCCTGCCAATGGAACCTCGCCCATCCCGCGGTCGAGTGCGTGGTCCCGACGCTCATCCAGGAGATGGGAGAGGGTGCCCGGCCGATCGAGGACAAGCGAGCGGAGCTCGCGAGCCTGCCGCCCGACCGTCGCCTCAACGATCAGGACGTTGTCGAGATCCGCGCCGTCGGCGACAACACCGGCTGCATGGCGCTCAAGGGCGCCACGCCGGATCACTCAGGCGGGGAGCGCCCCGACCGGTGGCCGGTCAGCGCCGAGCTCGCCGAGGTGGCACGGCGCTGGGAGATCGATCCCGACCGGGACCTCCGCCAAGCCGCAGCGGCCGCCCGCTAACCTCGAACACGTCCCGGTCTCGGCCAGGGGCAGGCCATGACAGCGGTGCTTGCAGCGATCAGGAGAGTGTTGTTGGGGACGGGGTCGACCGCGTTCACGATCGTCGGTGCCCTCCTGATCGGCTTCGGGGTGCCGCTCTTCTGGATCTTCATGGCGTCGCAGTTCTACGCCAAGACGGGAGCCGTGAATGGTCCGGTCGCCGCGTTCATCGGGACCGGAATCCTCGTCTCCTATTACGGGCTGCTGCTGATCGCGTCCTGGGTCCGAGCGCGCCTCCTGCGCCGCCAGACCGGGCAGCCACGGCGGCTCACCGGTCGCGACCCGTGGAACCGCAGCATGCGGGACACGCCGTACAAGCCGGGCGCGCAACAGAGCGACCCCGTCGAGCGGCTGTTCGTCGCCACCGCGATCGTCTCGCTGATCGCCTTCCTGGTCTGGTTCGCCTTCTTCGCCGGCGCGCCGTTCCCGAACAGCCCTGGCTAGCTCGGAACCCTTCGAGTCGGATCTCGTCCTCGAGGAGGTCGAACTGCCGGGCGGTCCGCTTCGGGTCTGGCAACCGCGAGAGGCAGCCGAGCTGCCGGATGACGGCGCGGTCGAGTGGGCGCCGATCGCGCCCTACTGGGCCGTGCTCTGGCGCAGCAGCGTGGCACTGGCGCGCGAGCTGGAAGGGCTGGATCTGCAGGGACGGCGGGTGGTCGAGCTGGGCTGCGGCCTCGGCCTACCGAGCATCGCGGCGGCGCGGGCGGGCGCGGAGGTCCTGGCCACGGACGCGGAGCCGGAGGCCGTCGAAGCCACGCTGAGAAACGCGGAGGAGAACCACGTGCAGATTGAGGCCATCACGGCCGATTGGTCGGATCCGGACGAGCTCGTCACGCGCGGTCCCTTCGACCTGGCCGTTGCGGCCGACATCCTCTACGAGCGCCAGGGCGTCGCGGCGCTGCTCTCGCTTCTGCCGCGGCTGGCGCCCGAGGCGCTGTTCGCCGATCCGGGACGACCGGCCAGCCACGCCTTCATCGAGCAGGCGGAGAAGCGCTGGCGGCTGAACGCGACCAGGAGCGGGGTCGTCAGCCTCTACGGGCTGCGGCTTGGCCGCGAATAGTTCGTCGGGCAGCGGTCTTACTGTGGCCGCATGGCCGGGAAAGCCGCCTCATACCGCTGCTCGGACTGCGGTCACGCCGCGCTGACCTGGACGGGCCAGTGCCCGGGGTGCGGCGCCTGGAACACGCTGGAGCAGGCGAGCGCTCCCTCGCCGGGCCGACGCGCCGGCGGCAGGGCGACCGCCGGAGCCCCGAAGCCGGTCCCGCTCCGCGACGTCAAGGCTGAGCGCACCGAGCGCCTCGGCACCGGCATCGCCGAGCTCGACCGGGTGCTCGGCGGGGGCCTGGTGCCCGGCTCGCTGGTCCTCCTCGGCGGGGCGCCGGGGATCGGCAAGAGCACACTGGCCGGAATGGCTCTCGCCAACGTTGCCGCGGCGGGCGAGAAGGTGCTCTACGTCTCGGGGGAGGAGTCCGCCGGTCAGGTCCGGCGCCGAGCCGAGCGCCTGGGTGAGGCGGCGCTGTCGGTGCCGATGCTCGCCGAGCCCTCGCTCGATAGCGTCCTGGCGGCGCTCGAAGCGGAGCGTCCCGCCGCCTGCGTGATCGACTCGGTGCAGACCCTTGCCGTTCCCGACTCGGCGCCCGGCAGCGTCGGCGCCGTCCGCGAGGCCACCTCTGCGCTGCTCGAGACGGCAAAGCGCCTGGAAGTCACTCTGATCCTGATCGGGCATGTGACCAAGGAGGGCTCATTGGCCGGGCCCCGCGCTCTCGAGCACCTGGTCGACTGCGTCCTTCACTTCGAGGGTGAGCGGGAGCGGACCTTCCGGACGCTGCGGGCCCTGAAGAACCGCTTCGGGGCGACCAGCGAGGTCGGTGTCTTCGAGATGCGGCAGGGCGGCCTGGTGGAGGTCGAGGATCCGTCCGCCCGGTTCGTCGGCGAGGCTCAGCCGGCACCCGGCTCAGTGGTGCTCTGCGCGATGGAGGGGACGCGGCCTCTCCTGGTCGAGGTCCAGGCGCTGGTGGCGCCGACCGAGATCGTCCCGCCGCGACGCACCGGAACCGGCGTGGACCGGAACCGGTTGGCGCTCGTCCTCGCCGTGCTCACTCGTCACGCGGGCATCTCCATGTCGGCGGCAGACGTCTTCGTCAACGTCGCCGGGGGAATCCGGGTCGACGAGCCGGGCGCCGACCTGGCGATCGCCCTCGCGGTCGCCTCCGCACATTCAGGGCGGTCGCTCGAGACCGGCGGCAAGCCCCTTGCGTGCTTCGGCGAGGTCGGCCTCACGGGAGAGGTCCGCTACGTCGCTCACGCCGACCGGCGCGTCGCCGAGGCCCGCAAGTTCGGCCTCGAGGTGGTTCTGGGGCCGAAGCCGGGGGACGATGCGATCCCCGGTCTGAGGCCCGTGGAAAACATCCGCGCCGCCCTGTCGGGTGGTGGTTCCAAGCCACTTCGCCGGGCGGCTTGACAAGCGCTTTCCCGACCTTTCCACACGGATTTCCCCGCAAAGCACGCTCCTTCTCTATCTGCTTCCATCAGCGGCGATGGCGTCTTCGCTTCCAGGCGACGATCTACAGGAGTTGGAGGCGCGACAGGACCCGCGGCTTCTGCGGGCACTCGACATCGTCGCTCCCGGCACTGCGCTCCGCGAGGGCATCGACAACATCGTTCACTCGCGGACGGGCGGGCTGATCGTCATCGGAGACCCTGAGGAGGTCTCCTTTCTCTTTTCAGGGGGAATCAACCTCGACATCGACTACACCCCGGCGCTGCTCTACCAGGTTGCGAAGATGGACGGGGCGATCGTCCTCAACGAGCAAGCGACGAAGATCGTCTGCGCCAACGTCCAGCTGATGCCGGACCCGACGATCCTCTCGTCGGAGACCGGCACCCGGCACCGGACGGCCGAGCGCGTCTCGAAGCAGACCGACGCCCTGGTGGTGGCGATCTCCGAGCGCCGGGACGTCGTCTCCCTCTACCTGGGAGGGATGAAGTACATCCTCCAGGACATCCCCGCGGTACTCGCGAAGGCGAACCAGGGACTCGCCACACTCGACAAGTACCGGGCCCGGCTCGACTCGGTCTCGACCCGGCTGACACGGCTCGAGTTCGAGGGCTCCGCCGTCCTCTATGAGGTCCTCTCGGTGCTCCAGCGCGCCGAGCTGGTGACCCGGATGGCGGTCGAGGTGGAGCGATACATCGTCGAGCTCGGCACCGAGGGCCGGCTGATCGAGATGCAGCTCGAGGAGACGATGGTCGGAGTCGCCGCCGACAAGTCCGCGCTGATCCGCGACTACTCCGTGGAGGACACCGAGGAGAACCTCGCCACGACGCTTGCGTCCATCGCGCGGATGCCGCATCAGGACCTACTCGACTTCGGCCGGCTCGCCGAGCTGCTCGGCTACGACCGCAAGGTCTCGACGCTCGAGTTCCCCGTGTCCCCGCGCGGTTACCGCGTGCTCGGGCGGATCCCACGCCTGCCGAAGCTGGTCGTCCAGCGGATCATCCAGGAGTTCGGTGGGCTGGACGAGGTGCTTGCCGCGAGCGACGACGATCTCGAGGCGGTCGAGGGCGTCGGCGCCGGGCGCGCCAAGGACATTCGCGAGGGCCTGCGGAGACTTCAGGAGGTCGACCCGGTCGACCGGTACTTGCAGAGTTAGACGGCCGTGTCAGGCCGTCTCGACGAAAGGAGAGACCAATTCCAGAGGTAACAGAGGAGGTAATGGAGGACGAGGCGGTGGTCGCCGACCTCGAGTTGGAGGCGGCCGCCTGCAGCTTCGAGGAAGGCGACAACGTCGTGTATCCCCATCACGGGGCTGGAGTGGTCCTGAAGAAGGAGACGAGGGACCTGATGGGCGAGAAGCGGGACTACCTGACCATCAACATCCTTCACAACAACATGACTGTGATGGTCCCCTGCGAGAACGCCCACCGCGCGGGCCTGCGTCGGGTCATCGACGAGGAGCAGGTGAAGAAGGTGATCGGGGTTCTCACCGACGAGGTCTCCGAGATGCCGAAGAACTGGAACCGCCGGTTCAAGCACAACCGCGAGAAGATCAAGACCGGCGACGTCTACGAGCTCGCCGAGGTCGTTCGCAACCTCGCGATCAGGGAGTGGGAGAAGGGACTCTCCACGGGTGAGAAGCAGATGTACACCCGCGCGAAGAAGATCCTCGCGTCGGAATTCATGTACGCGCTGGACAAGGACGAGGACGGCGCGGAGACCTACCTGGACGAGCTGCTGGAGGAGCGCTTCGGCGCCGCCAAGGCGACCGCCTAGCACCTCCGCATCGGCCGTCATCGCGGCCGCCGGCTCCGGGGAGCGACTCGGAGCCGGCGGCCCGAAGGCCTTTGTAAAGCTCGCCGGGCGACCACTGCTCGACTGGTCCCTCGACGCGTTCAATGCCGCGGGCTGCATCGCCGAGATCGTCGTCGCGGTCCCGGCGGCCCAGGAGACCGCCGTTGCCGACCGCGGGGTGGTGGCCGTGGCCGGCGGTGAGAATCGGTCGGAATCGGTGGCCAAGGCGATCGAGCTGTGCGGCGAGGACATCGTCGTGGTGCACGACGCCGCGAGGCCGCTGGTGACCCCGGCGCTGATCAACGCGGTGATCGAACGACTTGCCTCGGATGTGGAGGCCGCCGGCGCGATCGCGGCCTCCCCGGTCACCGACACCATCAAGCAGGCCGACGAGGCTGGTCAGGTCGAGCGAACACTGGACCGCGACGTCCTCTGGGCCGTCCAGACCCCGCAGGCGTTCCGGGCCGACGCCCTGCGCGAGGCGCTCTCCGACCCGGACTCGCTGCCCGACGCGACCGACGACGCGATGCTGGTCGAGCGCCGGGGCGGAAGAGTCCTGATCCACCAGGCGCCCGCCGACAACCTCAAGGTGACCAGGCCGATCGACCTACGGGTTGCGGAGCTGCTCCTGCGCGAGCGCTCGTAGGCTCGCAGGCATGGAGACGCAACGGAAACGGGTCCTGGGGCGGACCGCCGTGACGGTCGCGGCGCTCGGCGTCGTCTTCGGCGACATCGGCACCAGCCCGATCTACACGATCCAGACGGCCTTCAACCCCGGCGACCCGCATCCGATCGAAGCGACCACCGAGCACGTCTACGGGGTGGCATCGCTGATCTTCTGGGCGGTGACGATCATCGTCACCGTCAAATACGTAGGTCTCGTGATGAGCGCCGACAACGACGGCGAGGGCGGCATCATGGCCCTGATCTCCCAGATCCGCCAGATCGGGGACGGGGTCACGGGACGCACGAAGTTCCTCCTCGGCGGCCTCGGGGTGTTCGGCGCGGCCCTTTTCTTCGGCGACAGCATGATCACGCCGGCGATCTCCGTGCTCTCCGCGGTGGAGGGGACGAAGACGATCGAATCTTCGATGGGCTCGTATGTGGTCCCGATCACCGTGACGATCATCGTCCTGCTCTTCCTCCTACAGCGGCTCGGGAGCGGGGCGGTGGGAAGGGTGTTCGGACCGGTGATGCTCATCTGGTTCGCGACGATCGCAGTCCTCGGGATCCGCGGGATCACGATGCACCCGGAGGTCCTCAAGGCGCTCTCCCCGAGCTACGCCTTCGAGCTTCTCTTCCAGAGCGGGTCGACCGGCTTCTTCGTGCTGACCTCCGTGGTGCTCGCCTTCACCGGGGTCGAGGCGCTCTACGCGGACATGGGCCACTTCGGCCGCCCTGCGATCACCCGCGCCTGGCTGCTGCTGGTCTTCCCGGCGTGCATCCTCAGCTACCTCGGCCAGGGCGGGCTGATCCTCGACGATCCCAGTGCGATCAGCGCCCCCTTCTTCAGGCTCATGCCGCACGGGGGCCTGATCCCGCTGGTCATCCTGGCAACCGTCGCGACGGTGATCGCCTCGCAGGCGGTGATCTCCGGAGCCTTTTCCATCGCCCATCAGGCGGCCCAGCTCGGCTACCTGCCGCGCCTGCGCGTGGTCCACACGTCAAAGAGCGCGTACGGCCAGGTCTACGTGCCGGTGATCAACCGGCTGCTGCTCGTCGCCGTGCTCACGCTGGTGCTCGTCTTCCAGTCGTCGGCCAAGCTGGCCTTCGCCTACGGGACCGCGGTGACCGGGACGATCCTGGTGACGAGCGTCCTCTTCTTCTTCATCGTCCGGCACCGCTGGCATCGCCCCCTCTGGCTGACTCTGGCTGGGGCTGCGTTCTTCCTTTCGATCGAGCTCGGCTTCTTCGCTTCGAACCTGACCAAGATCGCTCACGGCGCCTGGCTGCCCCTGACGATCGGCTTCGTCCTCTTCTTCGTGATGATCACCTGGTACCGCGGCCGCGCGCTGGTCACGGCGGAGCGGTTCCGGGTCGAGGGTCCGCTGACGGACTTCGTCAAGGAACTGCGGAGGGAGGACCCGCCGGTCGCCCGCGTTTCAGGGACCGGGGTGTTCATGAACCGTGGCAAGGAGACCGCGCCGCTCTCGATGCGCGCCTGCGTGGACCACCTCCACTCGCTGCCGGAGAACGCGATCATCCTCTCGCTGGAGACCCTTCCGGTCCCCCGGATCCGGCCGAAGGACCGGCTCGAGATCGACGACCTGGGCTACCGGGACGACCGCCTCACCTTCGTCGGTGCGAAGTACGGCTACGCCGAGGAGTATGACGTCCCCAAGATCGTCAGGCAGATCGCGAAGGCCGGGGTCGAGTGCCCGGTCGACGCTCGTCATGCCACGTTCTACCTCTCTCGTGTCGAGCTCAGGCCGACCGATCAGCCCGGGATGAGCCTCTGGCGCAAGCATCTCTTCCTCCTGACCGCGCGGCTCAGCGCCGAGCCGCCGGATTACTTCAAGCTGCCACGTCAGCGGACGATCACACTGGGCTCCCAGATCGAGTTCTGAGGCCGCCGTCAGCTCGCCGGGGCGGGGGCTGAGCCGGAGAGCAGCTGCCGCGCGCGGTCGACGTGTTCGTTCGCCACCATGACGTCATAGCGACCGGCGACCAGGCCGGACGTCGACGAGAAGTCGCGCTGTCCCCGGGTCGCCCATTGGGCGAAGAATCCGAACAACGCTCCGAACACCGCACCGATCAGCAGGCCGCCGACGACCAGGCCGACCCACTCCGGCCCGGTCGTGAAGAGGCCGACGAGGAGGCCGAAGAAAAGCCCCCACCAGGCGCCGATCCCGGCGCCGTACATGGCGGCTCGTCCGCTCGTCAGCCGGCCGGTGACGTGTTCGACGAGACGCAGGTCTGAGCCGACGATGTCGACGTTCTCGACAGGAAAACCGGCGTCCGAGAGCCGGTCCACCGCCTTCTGCGCCTCGGGATAGGTAGGGAAGCTGGCGACGGACTTACCGTCGCGGGCTGCCGATGTGAGTTGCGGGCTCGCGTCCATTGGAGTCCTTCCGCATCAGTCGATGACGGGTGGAGTTTGTCAGGCCCGTCCGTGTCAGGATGGTCCCGATGGAAGCGCACTTCGCGAGGGTCAAGACCGGCCTCGCTGAGATCTTCCTGGGTGATTGGCATCCCGTCCTGCGGGACCCGCTCGACCTCTTCCGCCTGAGCTTCGTCGTCGGCGCCGTGATCTTTGCGCTCCAGGGCGATTGGGATGCGGCGGTGCGCCTCTTCCTTCCGGCCGTCGCCGTCCTCGCGGTCAGGGCGCTCAACATCCCGCGCCCGATCGACTGGTGTTCAACCTCGCCATGTTCTTTCAGGGGTTGGGCAACGCACTTCATCTCTTCAGCGAGTTCTGGTGGTACGACAACACCGTCCACATCACCCTGCCGATGAGCCTGGCCCCGATTCTCTACATCGCCTTTGCGCGCATCGACATCGTGCCCGACCCCAAGGAGCGGGTGGGTGAAACGGCTGAGGTCGTCGGCATGGCCTTGATCACGGCCTGTCTCGGAGTAACCGCGGCCAGCTTCTACGAGATCTATGAGTGGGCCGTGGATCACTGGTTCGGCCAACACCTCTTCATCGGCGAGACCGACACGATCACCGACCTGTTCGACGGCTTCCTGGGCGCGGGCATCGGCGGCGCCTTCCTCGGGGTGTGGGCGCTGGCGCGCTACACGACCCGGCGGCTTCCCCGGAGGGTCGAGCGGCGCGTTCTCTCAGCCTCAGGCAGTCGCCGCTGGGAGGCGCAGTCGCCGGACGAGTAGCGCGGCCGCCATCCCCCCGAGGAGGATGGAGGCGAACGCCGCGAGAATCGTCAGGGACGACCCGGACGCCAGGCCCTGACCGAGGAGCGCATATGGAGCCGTCTTGAGCAGAGCACCGACTGCGATCGCCGCGACGAAAGAGCGCACGCTCGCGGGCGAGAGGCCGGCGACGTAGTGCAGGCCGGTGACCGGCACGCCGGGCATCAGCCGCGCCGCAAGGAGCGCGACGAAACCCCTCTGTTCGACCAGGGCGTGCAGCTTCGCGAGCCTCCTGCTCCGCAGCATCCATGGCTCGACCTGCGCGTGTCCGACCGAGCGTGCCAGCCCGAAGGCGACGAGCCCACCGAGCACGGCACCGGCGACGGCGACCGCGACCCCACCTGCCGCGCCGAAGGCCAGCCCGCTCGCTGCGGCCAGGAGCGTGCCCGAGAACATCGCGGGCGTCAGCAGCGCCCAGGCGGCGAGCGCCACGATTGGGGCGGCGAGGCCCAATCCGAGGATGTCGGAGCGCAGCTCGGCGGGGGAATGCGGGAGGAACAGCGCTCCCAACGCGAAGGCAAGAGCGATGACGCAGATCAGGCCGACCAGGCCGGGTGAGCGCATCGAGCTAGGTTAGCCACGATGCCCGAGCTGTCCTGCGTAGCGCACGTCCACAGCACCTACTCGGACGGCACCGCCAGCGTGCCCGAGCTGCTCGAGGCGGCGCGCAACGCCGGAGTCGAAGCGTTGCTCCTCACCGACCACGACACCCTCGCCGCCCGCCGCGACGGCTGGGAGGGTGAGCATGACGGAGTCTTCCTGCTGGTCGGCGTCGAGGTCAGCCCCAAGCGCGGCCACTATCTGGCGTTCGGCGTCGAGGAGCCGATTGCTCATCGCGGGCTCTCGGCTCCGGAGATCGCCGCCGAGGTTCGAGCCGCGGGCGGGGTCGGGTTCGCCGCCCATCCCTTTTCGCGCGGCGGCCAGATGCTGGTCCCGTCGATCGCACGCCGAATCGTGCTGCCGCATGACTGGGGCGGGCTCGAGGAGGAGCGGGGTCTGGACGGCATCGAGCTCTGGAGCGTTCTCACGGACGCGGCCGAGGCCTGGCGGACCCCAGCCGAGGCGGTGCGCTGGCTGCGGCATCAGGAGGCGGCGGTAGCCGTCGGCCCGCCCGCGCGCCACCTCGCCATCTGGGACTCGCTATCAGCTCGCCGGCGGGTGCCGGCGATCGGGGGCCTCGACGATCACCAGCGCGGCATCCGGTTCCGCGGCCAGGTCCTCTCGCCGGTGCCCCACGAGCGGACCTTCAACCTCCTGCGCACCCATCTGGTCTGCGATCGCCCTCTCGGCGGCGAGACCGAGACGGACCGCGGGACGATCATCCGCGCGCTGCGGGCGGGCGCGGCATGGTTGCACTCCCCGATCGTGGCGCCCGCGGACGGGTGCCGGTTCTGGGCGGAGCGCGGCGACGGCTCGAGCGTAGAGATGGGCGCGGAGGGCGCGGTCGCGCCCTCGGTGCTCCACCTGCGCCTGCCGCGTTCCGCCGAGGTGAGCATGATCCGCGACGGTGAGCCGGTTCACGCCGACCGCGCGGATCGGCTCGACCTGGAGATCTCCCAGCCCGGCGCCTACCGGGTCGAGGCGAGAGTCGACGGTCGCTTCTGGCTGCTCTCGAACCCCGTGCATCTGCGGGCCGGACGCGCCTCCTAGACTCGTGCTCGAGTGAGCCACGTCGTCAAGCCCAGGCCGGCCTGCCGTCATTGCGGCGCCACGCTCGTGCACGGCTGGAGCCGCTGCCCGCGCTGCGGACGCCGCTCGCTGCTCAGCCTGGTCCTGCCGAAGGGGCCGAGGGCCTGAGCGCGGCTACCTGCGCAGCAGCACGTAGACGAGCGCGGCTGCGAAGGTGAGCTGGCCCACACCGAACGCCGTGCCCAGGTTCTTCGCGCCGAAGAGCTCGGCGACCCCGACCCCGATCGCGAAGGCGGCGAGCACGATGGCGAGCTTGGCGAGCACGGAGCGGGACTCTAGATGGCGTTCGCCCGGTAGCTTGAGCCCGGTGCTGACGGATTACCACCTGCACCTGCGCCCGGACGACACCGGAGATGCGGCCGACTACTTCACCGAGGAGAACGTCGAGCGCTACCTCGCCGCCGCCGAGGAGCACGGCATCGATGAGCTCGGGGTCTCCGAGCACATCTACCGCTTCAGCCAGGCGCTCGAGGTCTGGCGCCACCCGTACTGGGAGGGCTCGGCCCGCGACGATCTCGACGTCTATGTGGAGTTCGTGCGGCAGACGCCGCTGCGGCTGGGCATCGAGTGCGACTTCGTCCCGGGCAGCGAGGATCGGATCGCAAACCTGCTCGAGCGCGACTTCGACTACGTCATCGGCTCCATCCATTTCCTGGGCGACCAAGGC
>DATAPB010000083.1:0-17916 GCA_036265435.1 Solirubrobacterales bacterium
TGCCATCTGTATGCCCGATCACTCCGGGAAACATTGGGCGTGGTGGAGAATTAAGCAGCAGGACTGGAAGCACACGGACCTTCCCTGCAAGAAGGATTGGCTGAAGGGCTTCATGGTGATCGGCCCCGATGGACCGATCGCTGTCCACAAACACAGGACATTCGGCAACCTCCCCGACCCCAACGCGGGTGCGGCAGGGTCGCCCCGGGCGGGGGTGAGTGTCTAGCTCGGGCTCACCGTCGCCATAACTCCACTATGGGGCGCCAGCGGCGGGCCGCCGAGTAGTCGACGGTCGAGCGTCCCGTCGCCGGGTCGAGCTCGCCCAGGTAGCGCCAGCGAATCCGCAACGCGTTGCGAATCTGCCTCGGGAGTGGCGTCGAGGATGCGACCACTCCGCAAATCCATGGTGAACCCGGATCGCCGTACAGCGGGCGGTCGGGTTGGCGTCCGGGTCGCGGATGATTTCCTCGAGAATCCTGATCATTTCCTCAACCTCCATCACGCCTCCATTCCCGTCGGGGGGCAGTTTTTTTACACCGAGCCAATCGGCGGTTTTTCAGGTGAGACGTTTTCCATCCCGACCCTCCCCCACAACGAGATACTGTCGATGGACTCGACTGCAGGAAGGAGATGCTTATGAAGCTGTTCTTTATCTCGCTTGTGGCCGCGTGTGCACTGATGGCGGCGATGGCTACCTCGGCGGTTGCCAGCACGGACAGCCACTTCCCTGACGGAATACCGGGACAGGGAGGGGCTAACGCGTGCGCGACGATTCCGGGGACACCGGCCGGTGTCACAGGGTCCGCGACCGGGTTGGCGAACAAGGGCGACCTGTTCACCGACGCCTGCCTGGGCGGGTAGTAGCGAAACACGCGGTTGTGAGGTAGTTGAGGGCAAGGTTTCAATCCTTGCCCTCAGCGCTTCTGGTTGCCGAGCGGCTCCTCGCCTCCGTCGCGAGATACTGGGCGGGCGATGTCGGAGGAGAACGTCGAGATCATCCGGCGGGTCTATGACTGCCTGGCCCGTCGCGACTGGGACGCGATGTGGCGGGACTTCACCCCAGATTTCGTGCTGGACACACAGAGGGCGGGCTCGTATCGCGGGCGAGACGAGTGCCAGGCGTTTCTCGAGGACCAGATCAGTCCGTTCGAGTCCTCGACGGCGGAGCCCGTGGATGTGTTCGAGGGAGGCGAGCACGTCGCGGTCTACGTCAAGATTCGCTCCCGGCCCAAGGAAAGCAGCGCGGAGATCGAGGCATTGGTCGGTCATCTCTTCACGCTGTGGGACGGCCTCGTCGTCAGGCTGCAGACGTTCCCCAAGCGTGAGCAGGCCCTCGAAGCAGCGGGCCTTTCGGAGTAGGCGATGTCGGAGGAGAACGTCAAGACCGTGGCAGCGATTTTCGATCGAGCCGCCCAGGGGGATTTCAGCCACTGGTTGGACGACGTCACAGACGACTTCGTGTTCGTGAGCAGCCCCGACGTCCCCGACGGGGGTACTTACCGGGGGGAGGCTGCGAGGAACCGGGTCACGGCGTGGGTCGAATCCTTCGTGGGACACACGATCGATGCCAGAGAGTTCATCGATGCCGAAGACCAGGTCTTCTTCGAAATCCTCCAAGAGGGTCGTCCGCGTGGAAGCAAGGTCCCGGTGGAGGGCCGCTGGTGGGTCGTAACGACGTTTCGCGGTGGCGCGATCGCCAGAGTTGAGGTCTTCGACGAAGCCGCCGAGGCCCTCAGAGCAGCCGGCCTGTCGGAGTAGGCGATGTCGGAGGAGAACGTCGAGATCGTTCGCCGGTTCTTTGACGCGACCGAACGCGCGATGTCCTCTTATTGGCGAGACCCACGCTCGATCACTGGGGCGTATAAGGCGGATGACCTCACGGCCGAGGCCGAAGAAGCGTTGAGCTTTTTTGATTCGGGGATCGTCTGGAAAGCTGGCGGCTTCGGCACATTTCAGGGCATTGAGGAGATGCTTTCTGCGTGGGAGGACATCTTCGAGATTGCCGATGGCTATAGGACCTCGGTCCGGGAACTCCAGGAAGGGGAGGGCGACCTCGTCTACGGAGCCATCGACCGCGCAATCACTGCGAAGGGAAGCGGCATCGAGGCGACTGTCCCCGTGTACGTAGCGATCAGGCTTAAGAACGGCCGCCTCGCGCAGGTGGAGGAGTACGTGGATCGTCGCGAGGCCCTCGAAGCCGCCGGTCTTTCGGAGTAGGCGATGTCGGAGGAGAACGTCGAGCTGGTTCGTGCCGGGTATGAGCGCTTCGCGACCAGAGGTGAACTGGGCCAGGACTACACGGACGACTTCGTATGGGACGTGTCGAACCTCCACTGGCCTGGGCAGCAGGTCTACAAAGGCGCAGAGGGCGCGCGAGCTTTCCTCAGAGAGTGGGCGGAACCGTGGGAGGACTGGGAGCTGGAGGCAGATTCCTTCCACGACGCGGGAGACAGGGTGGTCGTGCTCATGAGCCAGCGCGCCCGCTCGAAATCGACCGGAATGCCCGTTGAGATGTCTTTCGCCCAGATCTGGACTCTTCGCGCCGATGGCAAGAGGACCCGGATGGACATGTATTCCGACCCCGCCGAGGCCCTCGAAGCCGCCGGGTTGTCGGAGTAGGCGATGTGCACCCCTTCGCACCTTCCCGCAGCGTTTGACCCTGCGGTGGTCAGGGCATCTCCCATGATGCGAGCGGCCCGGTGGACAAGGCCCTGAGCGCAGGCCCGGCGGGACCCGCGCAGAGAACTTGGCGGGAGGGGTCGCTCGCCTCTACTTCTGCGCGAGATACTGGGCGGGCGATGTCGGAGGAGAGCGTCGACGAGCTGCGAGCCACCGTGCAGGCGTGGAACGCGGGCGACATGGATGCGTTTCGCGAGTTGCACCACCCAGATGCGATCGCGAGCCCCCCGAAGGACTGGCCGGAGCCAGGCCCCTTCATAGGTCGCGAAGCGGTCATGGGCTTCTACGAGCGAGCCCGCGAGGCCTTCGACGCCGACACGGTCGAGTTGACCGGCGACATCAGTCACGCCGCCGACCGGTCCGTCTCCAGGTTCATCTGGCACGGCGAAGGGCACGGACCTGAGTCGAATATGGAGGTGACGACCATCTACACCGTTCGCAACGGCAAAGGTCCGCCAGGTCGAGTTCTTCTGGGACCACGACGAAGCCCTCGAAGCCGCCGGGCTGTCGGAGTAGGCGAGGTCTCGCTCGGCCTCCACGAGGCCCCAGCTCATGGGAAAACCATGGGAAAAACAACCCCGCCTCAACCGGCTCTAACCGGCACTAACCGGAAGAGGGGCGCTGGCCGTTTTCGGCTTAGCAGTGCGGGATGCGGCTGCTGGCGCCAGATCTGCAGATCGCCGCACCCGGGTTCGAATCCCGGTAGCGGTGCCTCGGAAGCTCCCGCAAAGCGGGGGTTTCTCATAAGTGGGGAGGGGATGGCGTGCCAGGACTGCAGCCATTTTGCAGCCCCTGGCGCAGCGGGAGACCTATGACGGACTCAGGAATTGAGAAGTGGCGGAGGTGGCACGCGGACCGGATAGAGCCTGAGGTGCTCGCCATGCACTCCCACCGGGCCGTCGTCCAGAAGGCGGCAGGATCCTCACCTTCACCAGACCTATAAAGGTCATCAGGTTCGAGGTCTGATTCGAGTCCGGGCCTACTCCGACAGGCCGGCGGCTTCGAGGGCGTCGGCACGGCTCAGGAAGCCCTCGGCCCTCACGATCACGCCGCGCCGCACAGTGAATACCCAGCCAGTTTCCGCGTCCAGGTCGACTCCACTCTCGCGACCATGAGCGCGGATGCGTCCGAAGGCAATGACGCGATCACCGGAAGCCTGAAACTCCGTCAGCTCGGTTACGAGCTCGGTGAAGCTCTCCATCAAGTCGGCGTACCACTGGCGAAATCCTTCGTGGCCCCGGTACACGCGCCCCTCCGCTCCTCCGATGATGGCCGAGTGCAGCTCTGCGTCGGGGCCGGCAAAGGAGAGCACTCGATCGATGTCTCCCTCGTTGACAGCCTCCACGGATCGACGGACGATCTCAACGTTCTCCTGCGACATCGCCCACCCAGTATCTCGCGATCGGGGAAAGTCAGAAGCTGTGAGGCAGGATCTCGCAGACCGCCAGTGAGGCTTGGCGACCGAAGGAGACGATCAGGCGTGCGCCACGACCTCGCGCACCTCGATGTTCTCGATTGTGACCACGTCGGGGGCCATCGACGGGACCCTCTCGCTCATCGCCTCGGCGGCATCCTCGGACTCGAAGATGACCATCCCGATTCCCGAGTCGTCCTTTCGTGTCCAGTAGCCAGCGACGAACCCTGGCGCCTGCGAAACCCCGGGTACCACCACCTCGTTCAGATGTCGAGTAGCGGGGTCGTGGTCGCTGATCGAGACCGTGACGACTACTGCGTGCATCGGAGTCCTCCTTCGTCGCTGCTTCGCACCGTGACCCTACCGCCGCCGGGTGTGAGTCGCTAGGACTGAGACCGATCGACTTGACTCCTCCGCTTCCGAGGCGCGGTTGGCCGACGATAGGTCGGTGCCGCAATCACAACCCGCCTGCGGGGAGCCTCCTTACGGTCTTTGTTCCGGTCGCTGACGTGCATCGCGTAGGCAGCCTGCCCGGTGAAGGCAACGTTCAGGGCGCCGATTCCGCCTGCGAGCGCAGCTGGATCCATCGCGGACTCCTTTCAGCAGGGAAGTGCCGCACCCAATCAGCGCTCCTTATCCGAGGGCTAAAGGTGACGCCTACCTACAAGGGGAGGGAGGGTGCCATCGGCGACGCGGGACAGCCCTCGCCTCCTTTGAGAGAGCGAGCGCGATGGACCGCTGAACAACTGTGCCCGCCGCTCTGATGAGACCGCGCTTGCAAGAGGGGCTAGTACAGATGGCTAATAGTTCAAGCGGGGGCGGTCGTTCCCCCTGGTACCGCCCCTGATACACCGGGAGCGGTGCGCCCGTCCCCTTGAGCACGGTGCGCCGCTCCTGCCTTTACCGGCTGACTGTATGTACGGCGGCAGGAGCTTTAGGGATTGTTTTTGAGAGCGGTCGCGGCGCGGACTTCGAAGACGCGGAGCGGCGGGAGCCCCTGGTTTCCTTTTGCTCGCTCCGACGCTTTAGATATGAGCAGTATGTTCGCGCCACAAGTCCGGATCGAAGGCGCGGGAACAGGAGGGAAGCAATGCGGAAGCTGATCGCGGGGATGTCGACCATCGTCGCCCTGCTGGTTGCGGCCACGCCGGCGGCGGCCATCACGAACGGCACCAATGACGGAAACGCCCATCCCGAGGTGGGGATGATGCTCGCCCCGCAGGTCCACAGCGACGGCACCTGGACCCGCTGCACCGGCACTCTGATCTCCGCGACTGTGTTCCTGACCGCGGCCCATTGCGAGATTCCAGGCGTCACCCAGGTCAAGGTCACCTTCGACTCGGCCTTCACGTTCCCGGGGACGACATTCAGCGGCACCTGGCACGCCGACCTCGCGTTCAGCCAGTCGCAGGGCGATCCGCACGACATAGCCGTGATCGTGCTGGACACCTCGCCCGGCATCCCGCCGGCCCTACTTCCCGCCGCCGGCGCGAACGAGGGGCTGCCCAAGGACCAGCAGTTCACCTCGGTCGGCTACGGCACGGGCGAGGCGGTCAACGGCCCGGGAGGGCAGACCTTCCCGATCGACGACGTACGCCACGTGGCCGTGGGCACGCTCAACTCGGTCACCACCAGCTGGCTGCGGATCTCGCAGAATGGCTCCCACGGCGATGGCGGCACCTGCTTCGGGGATTCGGGCGGTCCGAACTTCCTCGGGGCCGGCGTGAGCGAGACGAGGGTGATCGCAGCGACCACGATCACGGGCGACTCACCCTGTCGCTCCACGAACGTCGACTACCGCCTGGACACCGCCTCGGCCCGGGGCTTCCTCGCGAACTTCGTGAGCGTTCCCTAGCGGGGGGCCGCCCCCGGTCGACTGGGCGGCAGGGAAGCGCTGCACAGGCGCGAAATCGTCCCGATTAAGCACCCATTAACCGGTCGTAACTACGGCCAATTACGCACGCGGCGGCTGGGCACCTAGATAGGATCGCCTGGCTGCAGGTTGCGGCAGGAGAGGAAGGCTGCTGAGACGCAGGTGAGGAGCTGCTGGAGGAAGGGACCGTCATAGGGACCCGAACGCAGACTCGAGGCTCGGAACCCACCCCCTGCCTGCAGGCGGGAAGGCCGTGACCCCTCCGGACGGCGGCGCTTCAGCGCGGGTGTCGCGCCCCAGGAGAGGCCGAGGCTTCAGCCGGATCGCAGGGGTCGGCGCGCTGATCCTCATCGCGGTCGCGATCATCGTCCTGCTCGTTTCGAGCGGCGGGAACTCGAACCACTACAAGCTGATCTTCGAGACCGGCGGCCAGCTGGTCAAGGGCAATCAGGTCCTGATCGGCGGGGCCCCGGTCGGCAGCGTCGACGACGTCACGCTCACCGACAACGGCGAAGCCCAGGTCGACATCTCGGTCAACAGGCCGCTCCACGAGGGCAGCTCGGCGATCATCCGCGCGACCTCGCTCTCGGGGATCGCGAACCGCTACGTCTCGATCCAGCCCGGTCCCGACAACGCTCCGGAGATCGCGAATGACGCCACGATCACCCAGGTCGACACGACCGCTCCGGTCGACATCGACCAGCTCTTCAACACCCTGCGCGGTCGCGAGCGCCAGGCGCTGCGCAACATCATCCAGGGGTCGGCGACGGTGTACGCCGGCAAGGGGCCCGAGGCCAACCGCACCTACAAGTTCCTCAGCCCGTCACTGGTCGCCACCGACCGCCTCCTCCAGGAGCTGGGCCAGGATGAGGGCACCCTCACGAACTTCCTCGTCAGCGGCGCCGACGTCGTCTCCGCCGTGGCCCAGCGTCGCGCCGATCTCTCCGCACTGACCCAGAACGCCAACGAGGCCCTCGGCGCGATCGCAGCGCAGAACCGCTCCTTCGACCAGGCGCTGGTCGCCCTGCCGCCGGCGCTGCGCCAGGCGAACACGACCTTCCACAACCTCCGGCCGGCCCTCGACGACCTCGACACCTTGGTCAACGCCACCAAGCCCGCCACCAAGAACCTGCCGACATTCCTCCGCAACCTGAAGCCGGTCACCGCGCGCTCGATCCCGGTCTTCCGCGACCTCGGCCGCGCGGTGAACCTGAAGGGCAAGCAGAACGATCTCGCCGACGCGACCGGCTTCCTGCCGCCGCTCCAGAAGCGGGCGGCCGAGGCCATCCCGATCACGGTCACGGCGATGCAGAAGTCCCAGGACAACCTCCAGTTCCTGCGCCCATACGTGCCCGACCTGATGGCCGGCGTCGCCCATCTCAACCAGGTTGCCGGCTACTACGACGCCGACGCCCACTATCTGAGGGTCTCCCCCTTCGGCCTCGGCACCTTCTCGGCCAACTTGCCGGCAGGCTGCAAGGCGGTCTCGGGCAGCACCTGCACCCTCCTGCCCCAGAACGCCGCCAACGTCTACAACGACTACCCGGCCGGCGCCACCCGCGGCATCTTCCTCCGCTGCCCGGGCGGCGCCTCGACGCCGATCCCCGGCAGCAACCCGTTTTTCGCACCCGCCTTCCCGGGCCCGCCGGTCGGCGCTCCCACCGGCACGCCGCCCGCGCCGCCCTCCTCATGTAACTCGAACGACGTGGTGCCCGGGCCATGAGGCGAATCGGCCTGGTAGCCGTCGGCCTGTTGCTCGCCGCGCTGCTGATCGCCCTGCCCGCGATCGGCTCGAATGGGACGAGCGGCTCCTACAAGGTCAGGGGCATCTTCGACAACGGCTCGTTCGTCGTCAACGGTGAGCAGGTCCGTGTGGCCGGGGCGAACGTCGGCACGATCGAATCGGTCGACGTCACGGGCAACGACGAGATCGCGAGCGACGAGGGCGGCCCGCATCCGGTTCCCGGCAAGGCGGTCGTCGTCATGGACATCACCGATCCGGGCTTCAAGGACTTCCGCGCGGACGCCAGCTGCCTGATCCGCCCGCAGTCGCTCATCGGCGAGAAGTACGTCGACTGCACCCCCACGCAGCCGCGCGCGCCGGGCACGCCGCCCCCGCCGGCGCTGCAGCAGATTCAGGACGGCCAGCCGGGAGCGGGCCAGTACCTGCTGCCGCTCGAGAACAACGGCAAGACCGTCGACCTCGATCTGATCCAGAACATCCAGCGGATGCCGTTCCGGGACCGCTTCCGAATCATCCTCAACGACCTGGGCGTGGGCCTCGCCGGCCGGGGCCAGGACCTCGGCGAGGTCATCGACCGCGCCAACCCCGCCCTCCGTCAGACCGATCGTGTGCTCGCGATCCTCGCCCAGCAGAACCAGCAGCTGGCCAGCCTGGCGAGCAATGGGGACCGCGTCCTCGAGCCGCTGGCCCGCAACCGCACCCACATCACCGGCTTCTTCCACAACGCCGCGATCTCGGGTCAGGCCACCGCCGAGAGGAGTGCGGCCCTGGAGGAGAGCCTCCGCAAGTTCCCGGAGACCCTCCGCCAGATCAGGCTGACTTCCACGAAGCTGAAGAGCTTCGCGGATCAGGGCACGCCGCTCTTCGCCGACCTGAACGTGGCGGCGCCCGGCCTGAGCAAGGCGACGGTGAACCTCCCGAACTTCGCGAAGGAGTCGATCCCAGCACTCACGACGCTCGGCGACGCGGCGCAGACCGCCGGTCCGAAGCTCGCCGCCGCCGACCCGGTGCTGACCGACCTCGCCGCGACGGCCAACACGGCGCAGCCCGTGGGCATCAACTTCGGCTCCCTCCTCGACACGTTCGAGCGGACCCAGGGCTTCCAGTTCCTGATGAACTTCATCTACAACACGAGCGGCTCGCTCAACGGGTTCGACCAGTTCGGCCACTACCAGCGCTCGAACCTCCAGCTCTCGACCTGCGTCGAGCTCGTCCCCACTCCGGCGGGCGGGTGCGAGGCGTTCTGGCAGCCGGCCTCCAGCAGCTCGAGCGGCACCAAGAAGAAGAGCAAGAAGGCGAAGAAGACCCGCGCGGCCAAGGCGAAGCTGAAGTCCGCCTCGCCGCTGCCGCACATCGACGTCCCCAATCTCCAGGACCTGCTCCCGCCGGCGACCGTCGAGCCCAGCGAGACCCCCGCGCCGACGGATAGCGGCTCCGGCACGACGACCACCACCACGCCGGAGGACACCACCACGACCAGGTCGCAGGAGCCCGGCAGCCAGGCGGTCTCGATGAAGAGCGCCCGGATGTTCCTCAACTTCCTCCTGGGAGGCGGAGCGTGAGGGGCGGGCGCGTGGGCAGCCTCGCAGCCAGCCCGACCCTGGTCGGCGCCGTCACCGTGCTCGTCGTGGTGGTCGCGGTCTTCCTCGCCTACCAGGCGAACAGCGGCCTGCCCTTCGTCCCCACCTACCACCTGTCGGCGCAGCTGCCCGACGCCGAGAGCCTCGTCAAGGGGAACGACGTCCGGATCGGGGGCCAGCGGGTCGGTCAGGTCACGAGCATCACGCCGGAGAACGTCGACAACGCCCCCTGTCCGAGCGACCCGACCCGGCTCTGCACCGGCCAGGTGGCGAAGGTCGACATGGACCTGAACGAGAACCTCAAGGAGCTGCCCGACAACTCGACGGTCGTCGTCCGGTCGAAGTCGGCGCTCGGCCTCAAGTACCTGCAGATCAACCGGGGCGATTCGAACCGCGGCTTCGCGCCCGGCTCGACCATGCCGATCACGGCGGCGCGCCCCGAGCCGGTCGAGATCGACCAGGTCTTCAACATGTTCGACGCTCCGACTCGGGTCGCCATCCAGTCGAACCTGCTCGAGTTCGGCAATGCCCTCGCGGGACGCGGGGTCGACCTGAACGCGGCGATTGGCCAGCTCAAGCCCCTGGTGGAGCGCCTAACCCCAGTGATGCGGAACCTCGCGGATCCGAACACCGGACTCTCGAACTTCGTCTCGTCTCTGTCGGCCACCGCCGCCGAGGTGGCACCGGTCGCCGAGATCCAGGGCCAGCTGTTCGCCGACCTCGACACGACGTTCGCGGCGTTCGCGCGCGTGTCCCGGCCCTTCATCCAGGAGTCGATCTCCAAGTCACCCGCCGCGGAGGACGCCGCCATTGCGACTCTGCCCACGATCCGGCCCTTCCTCGCCAACACCGGCAAGCTCTTCAGCGAGCTGCAGCCCGGCTTCCATGCCCTCGCGCCGGTGCAGAAGGTGGTCGGCCAGAGCATCGCCGAGGGGGTCAAGGCGCTCCCCTTCGCACCCGCCCTGAACGCGCAGCTCGATCCGACCGCCCAGTCGCTGCTCAATCTGAACAACAGCCCGAGCTCGCGCAACGGCATCCAGCATCTGACCCAGTTCAACGAGGCCGCCGGGCCGCCCCTTCGCTTCATCACCCCGGCACAGTCAGTCTGCAACTACGCGTCGCTGCTCTTCCGGAACGCCGCCGACCTCGCCAGCTACAACGACGGCGTCGCGAACGGGCAGCGGTTCATCGTCCTCCAGCCGCCGCTCGCCCAGGGGAGCCAGATCGGCCCCGCCGCCGCCCCCGCCAACGGCCAGGGCGGTTTCGCCGTCAACTTCCTGCACTACAACCCGTATCCGAACACCGCGTCGCCGGGCCAGACGCGTGAGTGCGAGGCGGGGAACGAGGGCTTCCCGGGCGGCGTGACGATCGGGAACGTCCCGGGCAACCAGGGGATCAACACCGCCGACCAGATCCTGATCCAGCTCCAGAAGGGCACCAAGAAGAAGAAGGGGAAGAAGTGATGCCGCCCGCCCCGAAGGTGCCCCAGAAGAAGGACTACGACGAGCGGATCTACCGCAAGGGCCATCCGCCGCACCGGATCCGGAACGCGCTGATCCTGATCGCCCTCGCGGTCATCGGTGTCTACCTCGCCTGGACGAAGGCGATCCCCTTCCAGTCCCACTTCGAGCTCAAGGCCGTCTTCCAGAACGCCGCGAACATCCGCAAGGACTCGCCGGTGCGGATCGCCGGCGTCAACGTCGGCAAGGTGCAGAGCGTCCGGAGCGTCTGCTCGACGGGCCAGACCGACAACTGCGCGAGTAACTACTCCGAGGTCACCTTCACCGTCGACGACAACGGCCGGCCGATCCACTCGGACGCGCAGATCGAGATCCGGCCGCGCATCTTCCTCGAGGGGAACTTCTTCCTCGACGTCAGCCCGGGCAGCCCGAGCGCCCACGACCTCTCGAGCGGCGACACGATCCCGGTCACCCAGACCGCGACCGCGGTCCAACTCGACCAGATCCTCACCTCTCTCCAGGCTCCGGACCGGGCCAACCTGCAGAAGCTGCTCGAGGGCTACGGCCAGGCCCTCAACCACAAGCCGAGCGCGGCGGACGACGCAACGCAGGACCCCGAGGTCCAGGGCCTGACGGCCGCCCAGGCGATCAACCAGTCCTTCGTCTACGGCCAGACCGCCACGAAGGACTCGGCAATCGTGAACGAAGCGCTCCTCGGGACCACACAGCACGACCTCTCCGGGCTGATCGCCGGGCAGGCCAGGATCTTCGACGCCCTGGTCGGCCACGAGGCACAGCTCCAGGGACTGATCTCCAACTTCAACATCGTCACCGGCGCCCTCGCCTCCGAGAAGGCGAACCTGGAGCGGACGATCAAGCTGCTCGGACCCACCCTGAAGGTCGCCGAGCCGTCGCTCCGCCACACCGACGAGAGCCTGCCGTTCCTGCGCGCCTTCGCCCGTGACCTCGCCCCGGGAGTCCGCGAGCTGCCCGCCACGATCGCCGCCTCGCAGCCGTGGCTCAGCCAGACCGCCGCCCTCCTGCAGCCGAGTGAGCTGGGCTTCGTCGCGCAGCAGCTGCGGCTTGCCGGTCCCGGCGCCGGGAAGTCGACGGCCGACGGGCGCGGGCTGTTCTCGCAGATCGGGCTGACGAGCGGGTGCGTTGCGAACGTCCTCGACCCGGCCGGCGACACCGTGCTCAATGACTCGGGCACCGGCTACGACTTCAGCACGGGCGTGCCGAACTTCAAGGAGTTCGGCTACGCGGTCGCCAACCTCGCGGGCGAGAGCGGCTTCTTCGATGGCAACGGCCCGATCCTGCGGTTCTTCTCGGCCGGTGGGCCAGTGGCATCCGGCGGTCCCGTGCCGAACCTGCGCGCTCCCGTCCCCGGCGGCGGTCCGCAGCGGGACGCCCTCTGGGCAGGGACCGCCGTGCCCGGCGGAACGATCGGCACCCGGCCGGTTGCCTCCGGCGCGCCGCCGTTCAGAACCGACGTCGCTTGCCAGAGCAACCCGATCCCCGACCTCAACGGGCCGGCCGCCACCCAGGGCCCACCGGACCCGGCCAACTTCCCATGAGGCGAGCGCTGAGAACACACCTCCGCGACGTCCTGGCGGTCATCGCCCTGCTCGCCGCCGGCATCTTCGCGACGACGGTGATCCTGATCAATCAGCGCACCACCCTGCCCAGCTGGGTGCCGCTGATCGGCACCGACCGGTTCGCGCTCGAGGCCGAGTTCACGACAGCCCAGGCCGTCACACCGGGACAGGGCCAGTCCGTCGACATCGCCGGGATCAAGGTCGGCGAGGTGACAGGCGTGAAGCTCCAGAACGGCCACGCCGTGGTCGGCATGGAGGTCGACAACAAGTACGCACCCCTGATCCACGAGGACTCATCGTTGCTGCTCCGCCCGAAGACCGGACTCAACGACATGGTCGTCGAGGTCGATCCGGGGCTGCAGTCGAGCCCGCAGGTCAAGGAGGGCTCGACGATCCCGCTGGCCTCGACCCAGCCGCAGGTCAACCCCGACGAGTTCCTCGCCTCGCTCGACGCCGACACCCAGCAGTTCTTGAAGCTGCTGCTGGCGAACGGGGCGGAGGCCCTGAGCCCGGAGAAGGGCCGCGACGTGAGGCTCTCGAACGCGCTCCGCCGCCTGAATCCGTTCGCGCGCGACATCGCCCGGATCAGCGGCGCCCTCGCGGTCCGCCGGCAGAACATCGCCCGCTCGATCCACAACTTCCAGCTCCTGTCGACGGAGCTCGGGAGCAAGGATCAGGACCTGACGAACTTCGTGGACTCCTCCGACGCGGTCCTCAATTCCTTCGCGCGGCAGGAGGCCTCGATCCGCAGCGCCATTCGGGAGCTGCCCGGCACGCTGAAGGTGACCAAGGGCGCCCTGAAGAGCGCCAACGCTCTGGCGATTCAGTCCACTCCGGCCCTCAAGAAGCTGCTTCCGGGCGCGAAGGCGACCGGGCCGGCGCTGCGCGCCCTGCGGCCGCTCTTCCGCGAGACGGCCGGCCCGATCCAGAACCAGATCAGGCCGTTCACCCGGCAGGTGAGAAGCCCGGTCCAGCACGTCGCCCAGATCTCCCAGGGCCTCGGGGTTGCGACTCCGGGCCTCAAGCTCGGATTCACCCGTCTCAACGACGGTCTCAACGCCCTGGCGTACAACCCGCCCGGGGACCAGGAGGGCTTCCTCTTCTATGTCCCGTGGCTGAACCACAACCTGGTCACGAACTACACGATCCAGGACGCCTACGGCCCGATCAGGCGAGGCCTGGTACAGCTGAGCTGCGCGACCGCCGGCACCGCCGAGCAGACCCTGCTCGCCGAGCCGTACCTGCGCCTGCTCTACCAGCTGACCGGCTCGCCGCGCACGAACAACATCCCGGATTGCGGAACACCGGGGTTGACGCCATGAGGACGCGCGGGCCGACAGTCGGACAGATCGCCGTCGCGGTCGCCTTCGCGTTCTCGTGCTTCGGTCTGCTGCTCTTCCTCTGGAGCACCTTCGGCGGGCCGATTCCGCTGAAGCCGGAGGGCTACCGGGTCCAGGTGCCGTTCGACGAGGCCACCCAGCTCGCGGTCGAGTCCGACGTGCGGATCGCCAACGTCTCCGTCGGCAAGGTGAAGTCGATCGACCTGGAGAACTCGGGCCCGAACAAGGACCTCGCGGTCGCGACGATCGAGATCGACAGCCGCTACGCGCCGATCCCGGCGAACACGCGGGCGATGCTGAGGCAGAAGACGCTCCTTGGCGAGACCTACGTCGAGCTGACCCAGGGGGACAAGAACGCGCCGAAGCTGCCGGAGGACGGAACCCTGCCCAGAGCTCAGGTGCAGCCCTCGGTCCAGCTCGACGAGATCTTCCGGACGTTCGATGCCAGAACCAGGGCGGCGTTCCAGACCTGGATGCAAGAGCTGGCCATCGCGAGCGCAGGCCGCGGAGCCGATCTCTCGGCCGCGATCGCGAACCTCGAGCCCTTCGCGGAGGACGCCAACAAGGTGCTGCGCGTGCTCGATACGCAGCAGGGCGCGGTCCAGCAGCTGGTCCGCAGCACCGGGGAGGTGTTCGGTGCGCTCAGCGAGCGCCAGGGCCAGCTCTCGGGATTGATCCGTAACTCCGGCATCGTCTTCCACACCACGGCGGTGCGGAACCGCGACCTCGAGGCGACCTTCCGCGCCCTGCCGACGTTCCTCGACGAGTCCCGTCTCACGCTCAACCGGCTGGGGAGCTTCTCGCAGAACGCCAACCCGGTGATCACGCAGCTGCATCCCTCCGCGAGGCTGCTGAGCGCCAACCTCAAGAACGTGGCCAAGGTCGCGCCGAGCTTCAAGGACTTCTTCGTCGGCCTCCGCAAGCTCGCCAAGCGCTCGGAGACGGGCCTGCCCGCCCTCAGGGCCCTGCTCGACAACGATCTGCCGCCGCTGCTCAACGAGGTGACGCCGTTCTCGCAGCAGCTCACCCCGATCGTCCAGGGCATTGGGCGCTACCAGAGCGACGTGACCGGGTTCCTCGGCAACGTCGCCTCGTCGCTGAACGCCACGGGCACGATCGAGACGGGCGCCAACATCCACTACATCCGCAGCACGGCGCCCCTCTACCCGGAGGCGCTTGCCGCCTTCACGCAGCACCGGTTGACCTACTCGCGGACGAACCCGTACCCGGCCCCGAACAGCGCGCTGAAGGTCGCCGGCGGGCTCGACACCTTCGATACGAGGCCATGCACGCCGGCGTTCGGCGTCATCGCCGCCCTGGACCCGAACGACAGCGTCTACACGACCGATCCGACCTTCACGGACCGCGCCACGTTCGACACTCCGGAGGAAATCCTCAACCTGCTCAAGCAGTTCACGTTCGCGGGCCAGAGCAACACCGGCGGGTCGTTCCCGTCCCCGGCCTGCAACGCGTCGCCGTCGCAGTCGTCGATCGGGCAAATCTCCGACTCCAGTCCGTACACCCACATCTACTCGAACCCGTAGCCCGGTACCCAGTTTTCCGAGGGACCGGAATTTCACGCGTGCAAGTGCAGCAACTACGCCGTTTTCGCTGTGTTAGGTTCAGCGAAGCAGGCAAATTCAACGGCTGGCGGCCCGGACTTCCTCATGGGGTGCCGTCAGGGAACTTGCCCAACGGAAAAGGAGTGGTATGCGTAAGCGCAAGTATCTGATCGGCGCCATGCTGGGCGTGATCGGGAGTGTGGTTCTGGCCAGCACCGCCTCGGCGGCTGTCACCGGCCAGACCGTGAGTTCGATCGTGAACCCGTCGAAGGCACCGAAGAAGACCTTCGTCGCGGTCAAGTCGATGAAGACGACTGTCGACACCAACTACAGCGGCGGATTCACGCCCAACGGCACGCAGACTGTTGTCACATTCAGCAAGGACGTCAAGTTCACACCGGGGAACATCGCCCAGTGCAACCTGAGCACGATCGCGACTGTGCCGGAGGCCACGGCGAACGCCACCTGTGGCGCCAGCCGGGTCGGTAGCGGCAGCGCCACGATCAATGGCGGTGCCCTGACCGGCAAGGTGGCGGCCTACAACGGCGTTCCCAGCGGTGGGAGCCCGACGATCGGGCTGCACACCGACGTGTTCACGGGTGCTGGGACCTACGCCTTCAGCACCACGCTGACCGGCGTGCTCAACACGGGTGCGAACACGCTCACAGTTGCGATCCCCCCGACCGGTACGTCGATCACGCATTTCGAGACGACGATCAACAAGAAGAAGTCGGGCAAGAAGACGTTCTACATCATGGCCCGCTGCAAGAAGAAGAAGTGGGTCACTTCTGAGACCACGACGTTCAACGACGGCACGTCCCAGAGCGCTACGTCGAAGCAGAAGTGCAAGCAGACGAAGGAGCCCAAGAAGAAGTAAGGCTCTTTCCAAGCTGTGGTTTCGAGAGGGGCGGCCTCCGGGCCGCCCCTCTTTTTGCGGTGGATTCGTGTGACCAGGGCGATGTACGATCCGCCCGTTCACAACGGTCGGTGGTCAAGGGAAGTCCGGTGAGAAGCCGGCGCGGTCCCGCCACTGTGACCGGGATGAGACCTCGCACTCGCCACTGGGGAGCCGCCGGCTCCCTGGGAAGGCGCGGCGGTCGTTAGCCCGGAAGCCAGGAGACCTGTCCCCGGCCCGCCAACACGACCCTCGAGGAAGGGGTGGCTCAGCATGAGAATCACCGTCTCGACCGCGGCCCTGGTGTCGCTGATCGGCCTTGCATCGCTCGGAACGACGAGCGCTGCGGCCAGCGTTCCGGTTGACATCCATGTCGTCACCGACACGGGAGCGCAGCTCGCAAACCTCAGGCAGTACGCGCCCTCGGCCGCGACGGTGAAGACGTACGCCGGCGACGACTGCCTGGACCCGACGCCGCCGCCCAAGCAGAGCAGCGGGCAGACGTACACCCAGTCGGCGCCCAACATGCTGAGCGCCGTGGAGGAGGCTGCCGACGCGACGCCGTCGCTGCAGCCGTTCCGGATCTCAGACGCGGACTTCGCGTCCTTCGGCGCGCTGACCATCTGCAGCATCGGGGCGCCGACTCCGCCCGGCTTCTGGTACCTGGAGACGAACCACGTCGGGAACTCCGCGGGCGCCGACCAAACGTTCATCAAGCCCGGCGACCAGCTGACCTTCTACCGGACGCCGTCTGACTTCACGGCGGACGAGGAGCTGGTGCTGGATGCTCCCTCGCGGACGACACCCGGCGCGCCGATCACGGCGCACGTGCGCTCGTACGCGGGAGACGGCAGCCCGACGTCGCCCGCCGGAGCGACGGTGTCCGGAGGTGAGTCGCCCGTTCCGGTGGATGCGGCCGGCAACGCCACGGTCAGCTTCGCGACGGAGGGAGTCCACACCCTGGTGGCGAGCAAGGACTACAACGATGTCCCGAGTCAGGCCCTGACCGTTTGCGTCGCTCGCGACCTCGACCGATGCCCGCCCGTGCGGGGGCTGCAGATCGTGGGAAGTCACGAGCCCGACCTCATCGACGGGACCGTCGGCGCCGACGTGATCAAGGCGCGCGGAGGCCGGGACAAGGTCCGGGCCCTCGGCGGAGACGACCGCATCGACGTTCGCGGTGGCGGGAAGGATCGCGTCAACTGCGGCAGCGGCGATGACAGCGTCAAGCTGGGCAAGGGCGACAAGGCCGGCAAGAGCTGCGAGCACCGCAGCCGCGCCGGCAAGAAGGGCAAGGGTGGCAAGCACAAGGGGAAGCAGAAGAAGTGAGCTCCGTCCGCCGTTTCGCGGCCGCCCTGGCGCTCTTCGCCGTGGCGGTCGCGGGCTGCGGGCTCGGGCCCGGAAAGGATGAGGGCGACGTCACGCTGACCGTGACGCGCGACAACGGCACCGAGGTCATGCTCGAGAAGACCGATTCGATCAGGGAGTCGGACACGGTGATTCGCCTGCTCGACCGCAACGCCGACATCACCACCCGCTACGGCGGCGGCTTCATCCAGTCGATCGACGGGCTGGCCGGGGGCACGAGCGGCGGCCACCGCAGTGACTGGTTCTTCTACGTCAACGGGATCGAGTCCCCGATCGGCTCGGCCGAGTACGACCCCTCCAGCGGCGATCGGATCTGGTGGGACTACCGCGACTGGACCGCCGCGATGCGCGTACCGGCTGTCGTGGGGTCCTGGCCCGAGCCGTTCGTGCACGGGTTCGAGGG
>DATAPB010000084.1:0-1936 GCA_036265435.1 Solirubrobacterales bacterium
GAGCTCGGCTTCGTCGACCGCGAGCTGATGGAGCAGGTGATGGCCAAGGAGCGCCAGGCGCACGTCCCAATGGGCGCGCTGCTGGTGGAGAGCGGCCTGATCGACTCCGATCAGCTCGCGCGGATTCTCGCCGAGCGCAACTCGCTGCACCACGTCGACCTCAACGTGTTCGAGGTCGACCAGGCCGCCGCGAACCTGATCGACTCCGCGGAGGCGCGGCGCTGCCGTGCGCTGCCGATCGCGTTTCTCGCGGGGGACGTGCTGTTGGTGGCCACCGCCGACCCCGCGAACGTGCTCGGCGTCGACGACATCGCCTTGGCCACCGGTCGCGAGGTCCGGCGAGCGATCGCCACTCCGGAAGGCATCGAGGCGCTGATGAACAGGTTCTCGAAGCTGAGCGGATCGGTCGAGACGCTCAGCGAGGAGGAGGGCGATGCCGAGGGGATCGGCGGCGAGCTGCTCGAGCTGCGCGCCTCGGCGGATGAGGCCCCGGTCGTCAAGCTCGTCCATTCCGTGATCGCGGACGCAGTCAACCGCGGCGCCTCGGACATCCACTTCGACCCTCACAAGGGAGCGATGCATATTCGCTATCGGGTGGACGGCGTGATGATCGACTCCACCCAGGTCCCGAAGAACCTGGTCGCGGGCCTCATCTCACGGATCAAGATCATGGCCGAGCTCGACATCGCGGAACGCCGAGCGCCCCAGGACGGCCGTGTTGCGCTCGCCGTGGACGACCATCACGTCGACATTCGCGTCTCCACGCTCCCGGTGATCCGGGGGGAGTCGGTCGTAATGCGAATCCTCGACAAAGACCGTGTCCTGCTCGACCTCGGGACACTCGGAATGCGCTCCCAGGATCGCGAGTTGCTCTCGCGCGCGGTCGGCGGCACCCAGGGCGCCATCCTCGCCACGGGCCCGACCGGAGCCGGCAAGACGACCACGCTCTACGCGCTGCTGAACGCGGTGAATTCGCCCGAGAAGACCCTGATCTCGATCGAGGACCCGGTCGAGTACGAGATCGAGGGGATCAAGCAGATCCACGTCAACCCAACCGCCGGCCTCACCTTCGCCTCCGGCCTCCGGTCGATGGTCCGCTCCGACCCGGACACCCTGATGATCGGAGAGATCCGCGACCGCGAGACCGCCCAGATCGCGATGGAGGCAGCGCTTACCGGCCACCTCGTGCTCTCCACCCTGCACGCCAACCACGCCTCCCTCGCGGCCGCCCGTCTCGTCGACATGGGCGTTGAGCCCTTCCTGATCGCTTCGGCGATGGAGTGCATCGTCGCGCAGCGGCTGGCCCGCCGGCTCTGCGATGCCTGCAAGCAGCCGGCGAAGCTGACCGATCCCGAGCTTCTGGCGCTGGGCATCGAGCAGGGCGGGGCGGACATCTACGAGCCCGTCGGCTGCGTCACCTGCAATGCCACCGGGTTCGCCGGGCGGATAGGGCTCTACGAGGTGATGATGGTGAACGACGAGATCCGTTCGATGATGCTCGGCAAGGCCTCGAACAGCGAGATCGAGGCGGCCGCGGTGGCGACGGGCATGCACCGCCTCCGCGACGACGGGATGGAAAAGGTCCGGCAGGGCATCACCTCGCTCCCCGAGATCCTTCGGGTTCTGGGCAGCTCAGCCGCGTAGCTGCGCCCGGACTGTCGATTTGCCCCGCTGCGGATCGTCGTTAGGGTGAATGTGGCGCGATTGCGCTGCCCGACAGAAGGAGCTGAGCATGAAGTACGCATTCACGATCTATGGGGACGAGGCCGGCCGCGAGGCAGCGAGCGAAGAGGACCGCGACGCGATGGCCCAGGCCTACGGCGCCCTCACCCAGGAGATGCAGGAGAAGGGAGTCCTGGTTGCCGGTGAGGGTCTCTACCCGACCCCGACCGCGACGACCGTCCGGGTCCGCGACGGCGAGCGTTCCGTCACCGAC
>DATAPB010000085.1:0-22056 GCA_036265435.1 Solirubrobacterales bacterium
CCCTCGGCCGCGTAGCGGGCGAGCTGGGAGACCGCTTCGGGCGCGATCACCGTGACGTCAGCGTCGCAGAGCAGCAGGCCCTCCACCTTCTCCAGGCCGACCTCACCACCGCCGATCACGACGCAGCGGCGGCCCTTGAGCTTGATCGCGGCCATGTAGAAGGGCGTGTCGAGCATGTCGCGCACGCAGCTCTGGTCGCAGATCCCGCGACGGAACTGGCAGATGCACTTCTTGCCCTCGAAGGCCTGAGCGGGCATGGTCTGCAGATTAGAGAGGCTCGCGAATGGCCTCGATGGTCTGCTCGAGGCCCGTCTCGATGCTGTGCTCGGCCCGCCAGCCGAGTCGCTCCGCCGCCGCGACGGTATCGAGCACGGTCCGCTCGATCTCGCCCTCGCGCGCCGGCGCGAACTCGGGCTCGAAGTCGTCGCGGTCGAACGCGCGCCCGACATATCCGACCAGGTCGAGCACGGACGTCTCCACGCCGGTCCCGACGTTCACAGGCCCGGGGTCGTCGCTTGCCTCGGCCGCGAGCAGGGCGGCGACGACATCGGCGACGTGCACGTAGTCGCGCGTCTGCTCTCCCGTCCCGAAGACCGTTGGGCGCCCCCCGTCCCGGCCCGCCTCGCAGAAGATCGCGACGACGCCTGCCTCCGTGGCCGGATCCTGCCGCGGTCCGTAGATGTTCCCCAGGCGGAGCACCGTGACCGGCAGCCCCCGCGTGCGGGAGTAGAGGTCGATGTATCCCTCCGCAGCCAGCTTGCTCTGCCCGTAGATGGAGAAGGGCTCGCAGCGGGCGGACTCGGCGAAGGGCAGCTCACCGGCACGCTCGGTCCCCTCTCCGTATATGGCGCCGCCGGTCGAGGTGAAGACGAACTTCGAGGCCCCGGCGCGGGTGGCGGCCTCGAGCGCGTTCACGGTGCCCACCACGTTCAGGCGGGCGTCGAAGCCCGGGTCCGCCATCGAGCGCCGCACGTCGATCTGCGCGGCGAGGTGGAACACGCTCTGCGGCTCGAACGAGGCCACGGTTTCGAACATCGCCTGGGCGTCCGCGACGTCGAGCTCGGCGACCTCGGCACCCGCGTCGACCGCGCCGGCGAGATTCTCGCGTTTGCCGCTCGAGAAGTCATCGACCACGAGGACGTCGTCGCCCCGCGCCGCTAAAGCATCGACCAGGTGCGAGCCGATGAAGCCCGCGCCCCCCGTCACCAGCGATCTCATAGAGGCAGCCTAAGGCGCAACGCAATGCGGAATTGACTGTCACCTAACAGCGAGTTGGGAGGGGAACAGTCCCAAGCCGCCGAAACCCCCTGCTACTCTCGCCGCCCGCATCGACCCGCTTGACGTAGGACCAGGGGGGCACATCTTGGGTCGCGGCTACCGTGGAGTGCCGACATGCGACTGATCGTCACTGAGAAGAACAACAGCGCGAAGAAGATCGCGGAGATATTGAGCGGCGGGACGGCCTCCGAGGGGTCGTCCTACAAGACGCCGTTCTACACGTGGACGGACGACTCCGGTGAGCAGATGACCATCGGGCTCAAGGGCCACGTGCTCAACCCTGCCTTCCCCGAGTCCTACAACAACTGGCAGGAGACGAATCCGCGTGACCTGATCGATGCCGATCTGATCAAGGAGCCGACGGACAAGAACGTCGTGCGGGCCCTGAAGAAGGTCGCCAAGGACGCCGACGACCTGGTGATCGCGACCGACTTCGACCGCGAGGGCGAGCTGATCGGCCTCGAGGCGCTGCAGGAGATCGTCGAGTCGAACCCGGACCTGGCCGTCAGCAACAACGGCGACTTCGCGGATGTGAAGCGCGCCCGCTACTCCGCCCTGACCAAAGACGAGATCGAGCGCGCCTTCGGCACCCTCGACGAGCTCTCGATGCCGCTCGCCAACGCGGGCGCGGCCCGCCAGGACATCGACCTGATCTGGGGAGCCACGCTCACCCGCGCAGTCTCGACGGCGACCCGGCGGTTCGGCTCCAACTTCCTCTCGGTCGGCCGCGTGCAGAGCCCGACGCTCGGCCTGATCGTGCAGCGCGAGCTCGAACGCCGCGCCCACGAGCCCGAGCCCTTCTGGGAGGTCACCGCCAAGTTCGCCCACCCCGACGGCGAGTTCGTCGCCGAGCACACCACGGACCGCTTCTGGAAGAAGCAGGATGCGGAGGCGGCCGTCGCCAACTCGAAGACCCCGGGCACGGTCAAGGAGATCAGCGCCAAGAAGAACACCCGCAAGCCGCCCACCCCGCTCAACACCACGGCCTTCACCACCGACGTCTCCAGCCGCCTCGGCATAACGCCCTCACGGGCGATGCGGATCGCCGAGGACCTCTACATGGACGGCTACATCTCCTACCCCCGGACCGACAACACCGTCTATCCCAAGTCGCTCGACACCAAGGAGCTGGTCAAGCAGCTGGTCGCGGTCGATGACTTCAAGGCCGCCTCGTTCCTGCTCGACAAGCCCAGCCTCGATCCGACCCGCGGCAAGAAGGAGACCACCGACCACCCGCCGATCTACCCGACCCAGGCGGTCAACCCCCAGCGGCTCGAGGCGCGCTCGGAGGCGCATCGCCGCGTCTACGAGCTGGTCGCCCGCCGCTTCCTCGCGACCTTCTCACCGCCGATGGTGAGCGAGTCGACTCGCGCGAACATCGAAACGGCCAAGGGCACAGCCTCGGCTGAGTCAGGTGAGACCTACTTCGTCCGTGGTTCGGTTGTCCTCGACCCCGGCTTCGCGGCGATCTATACCTACGCCCGCTCCGCCGACACCGAGATCCCCAAGCTCGAGGAGGGCCAGCAGCTCGACCTCGAGGACGTGGAGATGGAGGGCAAGGAGACCCCGCCGCCGCCCCGGATCAGCCAGGGCAAGCTGATCGAGCTGATGGAGGAGCGCGGCCTCGGCACCAAGGCGACCCGCGCCGACATCATCCAGAAGCTGTACGACCGCGGCTACGTCTTCGGCAACCCGCCGGAGCCCTCGGAGACGGGGATCGCGATGTCGAAGGCCTTCGAGCACTACGTGCCGCGGATGGCGACGCCGGACATGACCGCCGAGATGGAGGCGGAGATGGACCAGATCGCCGCCGGCGAGATGACCAAGGACCAGGTGCTCCGAGACAGCCGCGACATGCTGCGTTCGGCGTTCGACGAGATGGGCGACGACGTGAAGACCGAGGACGAGGAAGCCAAGTGGCGGAAGTTCGCCCGCGAGGTCTGGGCGGGGATGGACCAGGACCGGATCCTGGGCCCCTGCATCGTCTGTCAGGAGGCCGGTCGCAAGCAGGAGGACGGCTCCCCGAACATGCTCCGGATCATCAAGGCGCGCAAGTCGGGCAAGCGCTTCGTCGGCTGTCAGGGGTGGGACGGCGACAACCCGGACTCGCCCGACTCGTGCGACCAGACGTTCCCGCTGCCCCAGCGAGTCAGGGGCCTCTACAAGATCGAGGAGGTCTGCTCGGTCTGCGGGCGCACCCCACGGCTGCAGGTGATCCCCTGGCGCGGCCGTCCCTGGAAGCTCTGCCTGAACGACGAGTGCCCCTCGATGGCGGAGATGAAGCGCCGCCGGGCCGAGCGCGAGCGCGCCAAGGCCGAGAAGGAGGCCGCCGAGGCGGCCGCGAAGGACGGCGGCGACGGTGAGGACGCGGTCAAGGAGGCCGAGAAGATCGCCGGCCAGGCCTCGGCGACCAAGGTGAAGCGCGCGCGGAACGGCTCCGGGTCGCGGACGCGGGGCAACGGCTCCCGGTCAAAGAGCGGCACCCGCTCGAAGCCGCGCGCGAACAGCTAGCCGGCGAAGAAGTCGCGGGCGCGCTCCGCGACCAGATCGGGTTGCTCATCGACGAGGAAGTGCCCGGTGTCGGGAATGATCTCGACGCACATCTGATCGGCGTACTGCTGATAACCGTTCAGCAGCTTGGGTGTGACGTAGAGATCGCGTGTGCCGAAGAGCAACAGGGTCGGGGCTGTGAGGTGTTGGTCTCGCCGGCCGCCACGAAAGACGTTGACGAAGGCCGCGTGGTAGTGGCGATACAGGTCACTCATCGCCTTCGCGCGCGCCGGTTCGCGGAAGCTGTCGGCGTAGGCATCGAGCTCGGCTGGCGTAAAGGTCCCCGGTGGGCTCGCGCGCCGCAAGATGCCCTTGACGAAGTCAGTACGGCGCAGGAGCTCTTGGCCGAGCACGGGTGTAGCAAGCGCGAGGGCGTACCAACTCCGCCACAGCTCGAGGAGTAGAGACAGCCGAAGCTGAGGCCACGGGTGCGGCGCGTTGATCACGACCATTCGCCCGATCCTGTCGGGGTGGTCGAGACCCAGGATCATGGCCGTCCAGCCACCCCAGTCATGGCCGATTACGTTGACCCGCTCGATCCCGAGCGCGTTCAGAAGGGCGACCTGGTCCTGCGCGAAGGTCTCTCCGTCGTAGCCATCCCCGGGCGCCTCGGTATGTCCGAACCCTCGCAGGTCGGGGGCGAGCAGCCGGTATCGAGGTGCGAGACGATCGATCAGCTCCCGCCAGAGCCGGTTGTCTTGCGGCCAGCCGTGGAGCAGGAGGACCGGCTCGCCCGCGCCAGCCTCCACGAGGTTGACCCGTAGATTTCCGGCGTCGATCTGCCGATTGGCGACCTGCTCCAACGCAGGTGAACGATGGCGGAAAAGCTAGTCGCGCGCAGCGATCCGGCGGCCGCCGGAGGACATGCAGGCCTCGAGCGTCCGCTGATTCGGCCTGCTGACGCAATGCCAATCACCGACGGAGGCGGTGCCTGCGTTGAGGGCGGCGAGCAGGACGGCGTGCGCCGCATCGCAGCTCGCAGGGGCGGCTCGGGTAGCGGAGGTAGTCACCCGGTGTGGAGCGCCACCGCCGAAGATCGGGTCGCAGGTGTGGACCCGCTCCTCACCCTTCGCCGCAGGGGTTCCAGCGACCGGGGCGGGGTGGGGCGCGGCCGTCACAGAGCTCGCCACCTCCCTGGGTGAGCTGGGCGGCGTCTTGGAGAGGCTCAGGGTGCCGCCGCCGGTGTGCGGCCAGCTGACGACGAGGGCGATGGCCACCCCGATGGCCACCGAGGCACCGAGCAGCGCGAGCCACTGGCCCAGCCCTCCTCCTCGATTCCTCGAACGCACCAGATGCGAATCGGTCATGCCTACTTAATACTAGGGAGAGGGACCGGCCTCGTGGGCCGGGTCTCGAGCAAACGAAAGGGCGGCCCGGTGGCCGCCCTTTCGAGTTCAAGCAGACGTGTGGTGGGTCAGGCGCTCTCCTCGCCGCCCTCGCCGTCTCCTCCCATGTCTCCCTCCTGGCCACCGTTCTCGTTGCCGCCCCCGTCTTCGGTGCCTTCGTCGACGTCGGTTCCGGTGCCTCCGGTGTCTCCAGCATCCTGCTCCTCTCATCCGGGGGTGTTGGGATCCCAGCTACCCAGACGAGGACCGGAAATAAACGCGGAACGCAGGTAGTTGGCCCTGGCTGCGCCGAGCGGCGTCGGAGCGACGGTTAGCCTGGGTCGCGATGTTCATCTCACTCGAGGGAATCGACGGGTCAGGCAAGACGACCCAGGCGAAGCTGCTCGCCGCCGCGCTCGGCGATGAGGTCGTGCTCGTGCGCGAGCCGGGCGGGACCGAGACCGGCGAGCGGATCCGCGACCTGCTCAAGGACCCTGCTCTGGAGCTCGATCCCCTCGCCGAGCTGCTCCTCTTCTGCGCGGCGCGAGCGGAGCTGGTCGCCCAGGTGATCGGGCCGGCCAGGGACGAGGGCCGCGACGTGGTCTGCGACCGGTTCAGCGACTCGAGCGTGGCCTATCAGGGTGTGGCGCGCGGCCTCGGGGCCGAGCGGGTCGAGGAGATCTGCGACCTCGCGACCGGTGGCGTCTGGCCCGACCTCACGATCCTCCTCCACATCGATCCGGATGCGGCCGCCGCCCGGATCGGGCGCCGCAAGGCCGACCGGTTCGAGGGAGAGGGAATCGAGCTGCAGCGCCTGGTCGCCGAGGGCTACGACGAGGTCGCCCGCCGGCACCCCGACCGGGTCCGGGTGGTCGAGGCCGGTGGCGACCGCGGTGCCGTCCATGCAGCGGTCCTCGCCGAGGTTCAGGGGGTACGCGCGTGATGGAGCAGGCGGCCGCCACGAACCCTGTGATTCCGGAGGCCCTCGCCGAGGCGACCCGGCACCAGCCCCGCGCCGCCTTCGCGCTGGCCGCGGCGCTCTCGTCCCCCGGCCACGCCTATCTCTTCCGCGGCCCACGCGGGTCGGGAAAGGCCGCGGCGGCGCGCGCCTTCGCCGCTGAGCTGCTCGCCGAGGGAGCCACCGATCCCGACGACGCCCGGCGCCGTGCGCTTCTCGATCCCTCCCCGCACCCCGACCTCGTCTGGCTTCGCCCGCCTGGGGCCCAGCACCTGGTGGACGACGTCCGCGAGCAGGTGATCCGCGCCTCCAGCCTCAGCCCGGCCGAGGGAACGCGGCGCGTCTTCGTCATCGAGGAGGCCGAGGACCTGCGCGACGAGAGCCAAAACGCCCTGCTCAAGACGCTCGAGGAGCCGGCGCCGTTCGCCCACCTGATCCTGATCTGCTCGGAGCCCGAACAGCTTGCGGAGACGATCCTCTCGCGCTGCGCCCCGATCGAGTTCGGCCCGCTCGCCCCCGCGGCGGTGCTGGAGGCGCTCGGCGCCGGGCCCGAAGCCGACGCGGCTGCGCGGCTCAGCGGCGGGGATGTCGAGCTCGCCCGTCTGCTGGCCGATGACCGCGGCGCCGCCCTGCGGGCGACAGCCGAGGCAGCGGCACGCGCTCCGCGCTCCGGCTCCGGCGCGGCCGAGCCGTGGCGCGAGCTGCTGGCGGCGGCGAGCGAAGCCGGGGAACGGGCCGGCGGCGAGGAGGAGCGCCGGCTGCTCGAGGAGGCGGAGGCGACGGCCAGGCGGGGCCGCAAGGGCAAGTTGACGCGCGAGGCGATCGAGCAGGTGCGGCGGACCGAGCGGCGCGCCCGGACCCAAACCCTCGACCTCGGGCTGGCGCTGTGCTGCGACTGGTACCGGGACCTGGCCGCGATCGCCTCCGGCGCGGATGACGTCGTTCTCAACACCGACCGGCTCGATCAGCTGACCGAGGACGCAGAGGGACTCGATCCGGCCAGGGCACGGACCGCGGTCGAGTGGGTCCTCGACACCCGCCGCCGGCTGCGGGTGAACGTCTCCGAGGAGCTCGCCCTGGAGGCGCTCTGGCTGCGGCTCACCGCCACACTTGCACCGGAAGTGTGAGCAAGCGGTAACAATCTGGTCAACGATGGCGAAGGGCAGCTCTAGGGGTGGGAGAGGGCGCCGCATTCCGATGCGGCTGTGGCTGGGCACGGCCTTCGCGCTCGTCAGCCTGATCACGGCTGCGTCGGTCTACGTCTTCGTCGACGACTCCTCTGGGCGCACCCTGCAGAGCGAGTCCGCGGACCTGGCGGTCGGCAAGACGGCCAGTCTCGGCGACGATCTCGGCCGGGTGGACAAGCTGCACGCCGCGAACGTCCTCGCGCAGTCGAACTCCCCGACCTTCAAGGCCTGGGCGCTCAACCGGCACGGTCATCCCTTCGCCCCGGGCCAGAACTTCGCCGCGCTCGAGACTCTCCAGCAGAGGCCCGAAGCGTTCCGCGTCGCGCTGGATAGCCGCCGCTACAAGGCGACCCTGCCCGACAACATCACCGTCGCCGCCGCGCCTATCTTCGGTGCCGGCAGCGTGCCGGTGCGCGGCGTGGTGATCGTCCGCGCCGAGCCGCCGCCGGCGCTCACCCACGCCTTCGACGAGCTCCGCGGGGACCGGCTGCGCGCGCTCATGATCGCCATCGTGATCGGGATCCTGGTCGGCTTCCTCGCCTCCTCGCTGATCGCGATCCGCGTCCGCCGTCTGGCGCACGCGGCCGAGCGGATGGCGGCGGGCGACTTCGATGTGCCGCTGCCGGCCGGCGGCGGCGACGAGATCGGGGACCTGACCCGATCTCTGGACACCATGCGCCAGGAGCTGCGCAAGACATTCGGCATGCTGGCCACCGAGCGCGATCGCCTCTCGGCCGTCTTCGACGGATTGACCGAGGCCGTGATCGTGGTCGGGGAGGACGGCGAGGTGCGCTTCACCAACCCCGCTGCCGGCCGTCTCGTCAGCAACGGCAGGCCGGCCGCGCCGTTGACGCCTTCGCTGCGCCGCGCGGCCGAGCACGGCGCCGACGAGATCCCAGTGCTCTCCATCGACGGCCGGCTCTACGGCGTGCAGGCGCGACAGGTCCCGGCGGAGCACGCCGTCCTGCTGGTCGTCCGCGATCGCACCGAGGAGCTGCAGCGCGAGCAGGCCGAGGCCGAGTTCGTCTCGAATGCCGCGCACGAGCTGCGCAACCCCCTGGCCGGGATCAAGAGCGGTATCGAGGTCCTGCAGGCCGGGGCGAAGGACGACCCGGAGGCCCGGGACCGCTTCCTGGAGCGGCTCGGCCACGACGCCGAGCGGATGACGAGGCTCACTCAGTCACTGCTGACGCTCGCGCGCGTCGAGGCGGCCGGCGAGCGCGATCCGGCCCAGGTCGTCGACGTGAGCTTCGCGGCGCAGGAGGCGATCGAGGCGATCGAGGAGCCCGACGGCGTCGAGCTGCTCGACGAGATCGATGACGATCTGGTCGCCCAGGGGGACCCGGTTCTCCTGCGCCAGGTGATGATCGGTCTCTTGAGCAACGCCTGCGCGTACACGCCCGCGCCGGGCACGGTTACCCTTCGCGCCTCTCGCGGGGCAGAGAACACCGTGACAATCGAAGTACACGACACCGGGAAAGGAATCCCGCCCGATGAGCAGGATCGGGTGTTCGACCGCTTCTATCGCGGCTCGAGCATCCTGGAGGGCGAGGGCTTCGGCCTCGGCCTCTCGATCGCGAAGCGGATGGTGGACGTGATGGGCGGTCAGATCGGGCTCCGCTCCAAACCCGGCGAGGGCAGCACATTCTGGGTCCGCCTCCGCTCCGCCAAGCCGACCCCAACGCCCGTCGCATGAATCCCACGCCGCCCACAGCGAACCGGATCCTGGTGGTCGACGACGAGCTCTCCGTCCGCGAGTCGGTCGGCTACGCGCTCGAGCAGGAGGGCTTCGAGGTGACCCTGGCGGCAAACGGGGAGGAGGCCGAGGGGCACATCTCCGACGACGGCTTCGACCTCCTGATCCTGGACATCATGATGCCGGGCAAGAGCGGGCTCGATCTCTGCCGCGAAGTGCGCGCCCACAGCCCGGTCCCGATCATCCTGCTGACGGCCAAGGATGCCGAGGTCGACAAGGTGGTCGGGCTCGAGGTGGGGGCCGACGACTACGTCACCAAGCCGTTCTCGGTACGGGAGCTGCTCGGCCGAGTGCGGGCGCAGCTGCGCCGCCGCGAGCTCGACCGCTCGACCGACGGGCATGAGGGCGCGGAGATCCTCGCGGGGCCGGTCTCCATCGACCTCGCGCGGCATCTCGTCACGGTCCGCGGCGAGCCGACGAACCTGACCCGCTCCGAGTTCCAGGTCCTGCGGCTGCTCGCGGGCAGCCCGGGACAGGTCTTCTCGCGCAAGGAGATCATGGAGGAGCTCTGGCAGACCGAGTTCCGGGGGGACGTCCGCGCGTGCGACGTGCACATCTCCAACCTGCGCCAGAAGGTCGAGCGCGACCCGCAGAACCCCGAGCTGGTCCTCACTGTGCGGCGCGTCGGCTACCGCTTCGCCGACGAGGCGAGCTCCTAGCGGTAGCCGCGCAGGAGCCGCGAGGTGACGCCGCTGATCGTGGCGGCGCCGTACTCGAGGCTGGGGTCGCCGCGGGTGAGGACCGCGATGGAGATCCGACGGCCGCCCTTGCGGAGCAGCGCCGCCTGGTGGACGCGCCAGCCGTCGCCATCGGGGAACCACCCGCCCTTGAAGTAGGGGGTCCAGCCTGCGGGAGCGCTCTGCGGGATGCCCCAGCGCTCGTAGGAGACGATCCGGCGGAGGAGTCCGAGGCCGTAGGACCGGTGCCGGGCCGGCAGCAGGGACCGGATTCTCGAGAAGAAACGGGCCTGGTCTCGTGCCGTGATCTGGCAGCCGCCCCAGACCGGGTAGGCGGCGAACCTCCGCATGCCGGCGCGGTGGGCGAGCCGGTTGAGGCCGGCCATTCCGATGCGCGCGTAGATCGCGGTGGCCGCGTCGTTGTCGGAGATGCGGACCATGGGGCCGAGCAGGTGGCGCTCGCGGGCGCGCAGATCGCGCCGTCGCACGTCCTTGCGATTCAGGTACGCCACGAGCAGCATCGCCTTGACCAGACTCGCCGAGGAGTACTGAACCGACCCCCGGTAGCCGTGGACGCGGCCGCGATCGTCGACCACCGCGAAGGAGGCGCTGCCGGTTCTTCCCGCCAGGAAATGGGTGGCGTCCCGAATCCGCTTGTGCCAGGGGAAGGCGCGGGCGGGGCCGGTGTGCTTCGCCGCGAAGGCCGGCGTCGCGGCCGGCGCGGCGCAGAGCAGGCAGGCGGTTGCGCAGATCGCCAGGCGGAGTCTCACCGGGAGCATCCTCGCGCCTGCTGAGCTCCTGCCGCGGTCCGGTCAGACGTTCAGGTGGTAGCCACCGCGGTAGTGGCTCGGGCCGCCGACGATCTTCGTCTGTGACGCCGAGCTGCGGCTTGGCCGCGGAGCGAAGCCGGGAGCCGTGCCGCCGCCGCGCTGCTGCCCGGCCTGGGTGAGCGAGAGCTTCGCGTTCAGGTTCTGAGTCGAGTTCGGTGGCATCCGGCTACCTCTTCGCCGTCTTGCACTGCTCCCCTTCTCGGATGGTTCTCCCGGATGGAGTTCGAAAGCGGGATGATGTCCGCGGCCCCGACCCGGAGAGGAGGTGACGATGAGCGCGACCGAGTCCCTCACCTATGAGCAGGCGTGCGAGGCGCACGAGTGGCGAGTCCCGGAGCGCTACAACATCGCGGCCGACGTCTGTGACCGGCAGCCCGGCGAGAGGACGGCGATGGTCTTCGAGGACTTCCGCGGAAGCGAGCGGGAGGTGAGCTGGGCGGAGCAGCAGGGGCTCGCCAACCGAGCCGCGAACCTGCTCCGCTCACGGGGCGTCGAGCGGGGCGACCGCGTGGCCGTCTGCGCCCCGGCCTCCCCCGAGACGGCGGCGATGTTCCTGGGGACCTGGAAGGGAGGAGCGATCCTGCTCTCCCTCTCGGTTCTCTACGGCGACGATGGGATCGAACACCGCATTCGTGACTCCCAGCCGCGCGTGATCGTCATCAACGCCGAGAACGCGGAGCGCGAGCACGTCAAGTAACCAAAGGAGCGCTGCGGGGCTACCCCACGGATGACGACCAAGGAAGAGTCGCTCAGCTCAGAGGCCCTGGACGTGGTCGTGAAGCTCCTCTTCGAGCTCGAGGAGGAGCGGGGTCTCGACGATTTCTACGACCGCCTCTGCGAGGCGATCTGCCTGCAGACCTCCATGGAGCGCGCGGTGATCTTCCTCTACGACGCTGAGCGCAGGATGGTCCTCCCCGCCGGCAGCCACGGTGTCTATCGCGAGTTCATCCAGCACGGCTACGGGACCCTCGAGGAGACCCCGATCGCCCAGCGCGCCCTGTCGGAGGACCGCGTGGTCGAGACCACCGACCTGGAGAACGACGTGCCCGCCCGCTACTCGAACCTGCCCGGGATCGTCAAGATCACCTGCACCCCGGTCGCGGCAGCCGGGCGCTGGCTCGGCGTGATCTTCGCCGACCGCGACGGCGAGCCGTTCGCCACCACCTCGTATGAGCGCTCCACCATGCAGGCGCTCGGCAGGACGGCAGCCCTGGCGAGCCATGTCCGCGAGGTAACCCGCCAGCTGGAGCGCAGTCGCCGACTCTCGGAGCGGATCGACCTGGCCCGGGAGGTGCACGAGCGGGTGACGCAGCGCCTCTTCGGCGTCTCGCTCGCGCTCGGCTCGGACCGCCCGCTCGCCGACGAGGACCGCGAGCGCTGCGCAGCGGAGATCGAGGCCGCCCTCGGTGACCTGCGCGAGGCGCTGATCGGCTCGGCCGGCAGCTCGCTGATGGACCTCGCCGACGGCGGGCTGCGCTCTGAGCTGGACCGGCTCGGGCGCCAGTACAAGCGTCTCCCGCTGGTGGTCGACTGGCGCGACGGCGTCGACGTGCCTGGCCGGCTCGAGCCGCTGGCCGTCTCGGTCCTGAACGAGGCCCTCCGGAACGCCGAGAAGCACGCCGATCCGAGCGAGGTGCGGGTCACCATCGACGCACCCGACGGAGCCTTCCTGATGGAGGTGCGAAACGATGGCCTGCCGCCCGCCGACGCCGCGGGCGGCGGAGGCGGCTCACGGATGGGGCTGCGGCTCGCCTCCTACGAGGCGTTGCAGCGCGGAGGAATGCTCGAGTACGGCCGAGAGGAGGACCGGTGGCGAGTGCGCCTCGTGTTGCCGAGCAGCTGAACGGCGGCCACAAGCTGAGCGTGCTTGTGGTCGACGACCACGCCGTCGTCCAGTGGGGCTTTCGCCTGTTGCTTGGCCGCCAGCAGTGGATGGGCGAGTGCGAGGCCGCCTCCACGACCGAGGAGGCGGTGGCGATCGCGCGGCGCAGCAAGCCGGACGTCGCACTGGTGGACCTCTTCCTCGGCGAGCGCTCCGGCGCCGAGCTCTGTGAGGCGCTCCGCGAGGCCTCGCCCAAGACGCGCGTGCTGCTGATCTCCGGAGCGGGATGGATCTCGCCCGAGGCAGCCAAGGCGGCGGGTGCCTCCGGGTTCATCTCGAAGGACTGGAGCGCGGACGAGGTGGCCAACGCCGTGCGCATGGTCGGCAGGGGCATGACCGTGTTCGCGCGCCAGTCGGAGGGACCGGCGACCCCTCTCTCGCCCCGCGAGCGCGAGGTGCTCGAGCTGATCGGCGCCGGCGCGACGAATCGCGAGATTGCCCAGAGACTGTTTCTCTCCCCTCACACGATCAAGGACCACACCACGGCGCTCTACCGCAAGCTCGGCGTCCGCAACCGGGCAGAGGCGGCGCGCAAGGCCGAGCAGCTGGGCCTGACGCGGGGCGGCGCCGGCGGCTAGCGCAGCGTGATGTAGAGCAGGTTTCGCGGCAGCTCTCTGGCTGCGCTCGCGCTCCTGAGGTAGGGACAACACCCCCCGGCCGTCCCGGTGAACCCCCCCGATCGGGGGGCATCACGGGGGAGGCCGTTCATCCCTTGGGGGTGCGGGGTTATTGATGGGGCATGGACGCCAGCGCCTCAGCTGTCCTGTTCCCAGGACAGGGAGTCGGCGACGCCACGAGCCGAGAGCTCGTGGCGGCCGTCCGGCCGGATCTTCTCGACCTCGCCACCGAGCTGGTGGGCGAGGACCCGTACGAGCGCATGTCTGAGGGCACGGCCTACGCCCAGCCCGCCGTGTACTGCGCCTCGATCGCGGGGTACGAACAGCTGGGCCGCCCGTCGGCCGAGTACTTCGCCGGTCATTCCCTCGGCGAGGTCGGAGCCCTGGCGGCCGCCGGCGCGATCGACGACGCCGACGGAGTGCGCATCGTCGTCGCCCGGGGCCGTGTCATGGAGGAGGCCGCCGGGAACGGGGAGCCGGGCGGGATGCTCGCGGTCGGCAGCGACCTCGAGGGCGCGGCCACGCTGGCCGACGAGCACGGCCTGACCCTGGCAAACGAGAACTCACCCCAGCAGTTCGTCCTCTCCGGGCCCATGAACGCCATCGAGGCGGCCGAGGCCGCGGCGAAGGGGTCCGGCATTCGCGCCAAGAAGCTCGCGGTCGCGGGCGCCTTTCACACCGGGGCGATGGCCTCCGGGGTGAAGCCGTTCCGGGATGCCCTCGAGCAGATCGAGTTTCGCCCGCCTCAGGCGCCGGTGATCTCCTCGACCACGGCCGAGCCGTTCGGCGATGACGCCCGGGATGCCCTCGCCGCCTCGCTGACCAACCCGATCCGCTGGACCGCGGTGCTGGGCAAGCTCGACGAGCTCGGGGTCAGGCGCTACCTCGATGTCGGCCCCGGCAAGGTGCTCGCCGGGCTCGCCCGCCGGACGATCGACGGGGCCGAGACGGAGACGCTCGCGAGCCGGGAGTCCGCCCTTGCCTGAGCTCGGTCCCGAACAGCAATTTGAGGTCGATGCCTCGCTGGTGGACCCGGACGGCCTGGTGGCGCGCGCGACCGGCGCCACGAATGGGTCGAAGCGGACGTCCGGCCCGGGCATCGCTTCGATCGCCGCCTGGCTCCCCGAGCGGGTGGTCGAGAACGAGGAGCTGGCCCGGCCGCTCGGCGTGGACTCGACCTGGATCTCGTCGCGAACCGGCATCCACCGGCGCCGTCGGGTGGGCGCCGAAGGCCTGGTGGACCTAGCCGCCGGCGCGGGCGCGAAGGCACTCGCCCTGGCCGGCGTCGAGCCGGGCGATCTCGACCTCGTCCTGGTCGCCACCTTCACATCCGATCAGCTCCTGCCGAACGCCGCTCCGCAGGTCGCCAAGCGGCTCGGCGCCGGGTCGGCCGGAGCGATCGACATCGGCGCCGCATGCACGGGCTTCCTCTCGGCCCTCTCCCTGGCGACGGCGCAGCTCGAGTCCGGGCGGGCCCGGGCTGCGCTCGTCGTCGGCGCCGAGGTGATCAGCAAGGTCACCGACTTCACGGACCGGCGGACGGCCGGCCTCTTCGGGGACGGCGCCGGCGCGGCGGTTCTCGTACCTGCCGGGCCCGGCCAGATCGGGCCGATCGCTCTGCGCTCGGACGGCAGCCAGGCTGAGCTGATCCAGGTCGACCACGACGATCGGCTCGTCCGCATGAACGGGCGCGCCACCTTCCGGGCAGCCGTCGCAGCGATGAGCGACACCACCCAGCAGGTCGTCTCGGACGCGGGGCTCGCCCTCGAGGAGATCGACCTCTTCGTCTACCACCAGGCCAACTCGCGGATCATCTCCGCCGTCGGCGAGCGGCTCGACCTGCCGCGCGATCGCGTCATCGACTGCCTCGCGGAGTACGGCAACACCTCGGCGGCCAGCATCCCGATCGCGCTGTCGGAGGCCGCCTCGGCCGGCCTGCTCCAAAAGGGCTCGCGGGTGCTGCTCTCCGCCTTCGGCGCTGGTCTCACCTGGGGCGCCGGGATCGTCGAGTGGGAGGGGGCGGCATGAGCTCCGTCGAGACACGTGCAGCGAGCGAGAAGGGCGCCACACCCCAGGCCCTCGGCTGCGTGCTCGTCACCGGCGCCTCCCGCGGGATCGGCGCGGCCACGGCGAGAGCGCTCGCGGCCGACGGCTGGTCCGTGGGCGTCAACTACAGCCGGGATCGCGAGGGGGCCGAGACGGTGGCCGCCTCGATCGAGGAGAACGGCGGCACAGCGGTGGCGCTCGGCGCCGACGTCGCGGACGCCGACGCCACCGATGGGATGCTCACGAGGATCACCGACGAGCTCGGCCCCGTCCTGGTGCTGGTCAACAACGCCGGCGTGACGGCGGACAACCTTTCGATGCGCCTCAGCGACGAGGACTGGAACCGCGTGATCGACGTCAACCTGACCGGGGCCTTCCGCCTTACCCGAGCCGCGCTCGGCCCGATGATGCGCCAGCGCTTCGGCCGGGTGATCAACGTCTCCTCGGTCGTCGGCATGCGTGCCAACCCCGGGCAGGCCAACTACGCGGCGTCGAAGGCCGGCCTGATCGCTTTCACCCGGACGGTGGCCGCCGAGGTGGCTCGCCGCGGGGTGACGGTGAACGCCGTCGCCCCGGGCCTGATCGAGACCGAGCTCACCCGGGACTTCACCGGCAACAGCTCGGATTCCAACGGGTCGAGCGCACTGCTCGACGCGATTCCGGCTCGCCGCACCGGGACTCCCGAGGAGGTGGCGGCCTGCATCCGCTTCCTGGCCTCGGACGACGCGGCCTACGTGACAGGGGCAGTCCTACCGATCGACGGCGGCATGTCCGCCTGACCATGCATCCAAGACCCGATTGACGAAAGGAGACCGATGGCCACCGCAACCAAGGACCAGGTGCAAGAGAGGGTGATCTCCGCCCTCGTCGAGTTCGGCGAGGAACCGGAGAACGTGAAGCCCGACTCGCGCTTCGAGGATCTCGACATCGACTCGCTCGATCTCGTCGAGCTCGCTCAGGTGATCGAGGACGAGTACGGCATCGAGGTGACCGACGCCGACATGGACAAGATCGCCACCGTCCAGGATGTCGTCGACTTCGTGGCCGAGCGCCAGACGTCATGACCCGTAGGATCGCCATCACCGGGATCGGCGCGGTCACGCCACTCGGCGTCGGCGCCCAAACGCTGCACGAGCGCTGGACGGAGGGCGAGTCCGGGATCGAGGACGGCCTGGGACGCTGCTCGGACTTCGAGCCGACCGACCACCTCACCCGCCGTCAGGTCCGCCGGACCGACCGGTTCACTCAGCTCGCGCTCGTGGCCGCGGCGGAGGCGATCTCGCAGGCCGGCCTCGACGAGGCCCCGTACGACCGTGACGAGATCGGCTCGGTGATGGGAACCGGCATCGGCGGGCTCTCGACAATCGAGTCGGAGCACATCATTCTTCGCGAGAAGGGACAACGGGCCGTCTCGCCGCACTGCGTGCCGCAGATGATGGCCAACTCGGCGGCCGGCGCCCTCGCGATCGAGCACGACCTGCGGGGCCAATGCTTCGGGACCGTCTCGGCGTGCGCCGCGGGCGCCCACGCGGTGGGCACGGCCTCCCGCATGGTTCAGCATGGCGATGCGGTCGCCTGTGTGGCCGGCGGCAGCGAGGCAGCGATCACCGATCTCGCGACTGCGGCATTCGCGGAGATGGGCGCCACCTCGCCGACCGGGATCTCTCGCCCCTTCGACCGGCGCCGCGACGGCTTCGTGATGGGGGAGGGCGCAGGCGTGATGGTCTTAGAGGACGCCGAGACCGCGGGGCTCCGCGGCGCGGAGATCCTCGGCTACCTGACCGGCTACGGCGCCACCGCCGACGCGCATCACATGACGGCTCCGGAACCGAACGGGGACGGCGCCGCCCGCGCCATTCGCAAGGCCCTGGCCGACGCGGAGATCGAGCCCGGGCAGCTGGCCTACGTGAACGCTCACGGAACGTCGACGCCGCTGAACGACCGCTCCGAGACCGAGGCACTGAAGACCGCGCTCGGGGAGCAGGCCGCGGCGATCCCGACTTCCTCGACGAAGTCCGCGATCGGCCACCTGCTCGGCGCGGCCGGGGCGGTGGAGGCGGTTGCCACGCTGCAGGCGCTGCGTGCGAGGACGGCGCCGCCCACCCTCAACTACGAGGAGCCGGACGAGGGCCTCGACCTCGACTACGTCACGGACGGGGCGAAGGCGCTCGACCTGAACGGCCATCCGGCGATCGGAATCAGCAATTCGTTCGGCTTCGGCGGCCACAACGTGGTCCTCTGCATGGAGGCTCCGGTTTGAACCTGATGCTGGCTGAACGCGAGGCGACTCGGCGCGAGCAACTCACCCCGCTCGGCCGGCTCGAGGCGCTGTGCGATCCCGGCTCGCTCGAGCTGGTGCGCACGCGGATCGCTTCGCGCTCGGCCCGATCGGCGCCCGGGGACGGCGTCGTCGCGGGCGCGGGCACCGTCGGCGGACGCCCGGTCTATTGCTATGCGCAGGACCAGGGCTTCGCCGGCGGCTCGCTGGGCACCGCCCAGGCCGAGACGATCGTCCGCGTGCTCGAGCTGGCCGGCCGGGCCTCGGCGCCGGTCGTCGGTTTCATCGCCTCGGGCGGCGCGCGCATCGACGAGGGCGCCGGAGCGCTGGGTGGCTACGGCGCGATCTTCCGCCGGCACGTCGCCCTCTCGGGACGGGTGCCGCAGATCAGCGTGATCACCGGGACCTCCGCCGGTGGCGGCGCGTATTCGCCGGCGCTCACCGACTTCGTCGTGATGACGGAGGGCTCGAGGCTCTTCCTCACCGGTCCGGCGGTCGTCGAGGAGGTGATGGGCGAGAGCGTCACGATGGACGAGCTCGGCGGCTCGCGCGTCCATTCGCGGAACGGCGTCTGTGACCTGGTCGCCGAGGACGACCAGGCCGCAGCAGAGCTGGTCCGCGATTTGCTCGGCCACCTGCCCCAGAGCTCCGCGCAGTCGCCGTCTCCCGCGATTCCGCAGGAGCCCTTCGGTGCGAACCCGGGCGCCGCTGTGCCCGCCGACCCCCGCAAGGTCTACGACGTCCGCACGCCGATCCGCTCGATCGCCGACAGCAGCTCGCTGCTCGAGCTCTCGCCCCGCTGGGCGCGGAACATGGTCACCGGCCTCATTCGCCTGAACGGTCACCCCGTCGGTGTGGTCGCGAACCAGCCCCACCACCTCGGGGGCGTGATCGACTCCGCGGCCTCCGAGAAGGCGGCCGGCTTCATCAGCCGCTGCGACGCCTTCGGCCTGCCGCTGATCGTGCTCGTCGATACCCCCGGGTTCCTGCCGGGGACCAAGCAGGAGGGGCTCGGCGTCATCCGCCGCGGTGCCGGCCTGCTGCACGCCTTCTCGGCGGCGCGGGTGCCGAAGGTCACCGTCGTGCTGCGCAAGGCCTACGGCGGCGGCTTCATCACGATGAATTCCCGCGATCTCGGGGCCGATCTGGTCCTCGCCTGGCCCGGCGCGGAGATCGGGGTGCTCGGCGCCCGCCAGGCCGTGGGAATCGTCCATCGCCGCACGATTGAGGCGTCCGCGAATCCGAGCGCCGAGCAGGACCGCCTCGCCGCTGAGTATGCCGAGCAGCACCTGAGCGCCGAGGTCGCGGCGGCCGCCGGCGACGTCGACGAGGTCGTGGAGCCGGCCGACACACGGAGACGCCTGACCTGGGCACTCTCCGTGCTGGGAACTTCCAATGAAAGGAACGAGACGTGAATCCAGAGACGGCCACCGCACCCCCCGGGCCGGCCGAGCAGGCCGACCAACGCGATCCCCGGGGACTTTGGCGCGAGGCGCCCCCCTACTTCGATGACCTGCGGATCGGGGACGCGATGGAGTCGTCCGGCCGGACGATCACGGAGTACGACGTCGTCTCGTTCGCGTCGCTAACCGGTGACTGGCATCCGCAGCATGCGGACGCCGCCTGGGCCGCGGAGAGCCCGTTCGGGCGCCGCATCGCGCACGGGATGCTGGTCATCTCCTACGCCCTCGGGCTGCTCCCGATCGACCCCCGGGTCGTGCTGGCCCTGCGCTCGATGGACAGCGCGGTGCTGAAGCGGCCGGTCGGCCTCGGTGACTCGATCCGGGTGCGCGCCAAGGTCGCGGAGTTGCGCCCCCTCGGCGAGGAGACCGGGCTGGTCACCCTCGCCGTGCGGATCGTGAACCAGGAGGACGAGCTGGTCGCCCGGATGGCGATCGTCGTGCTCTGGCGGCGGCAGCCGGCGGAGGCTCGGCCGGCGGCCTCCTCCGCCGCGGCGGGTGACTCCGCCGAGGACGAGCTCTCGCCGCTCCAGGACGGCAGGTTGCTCGCCTGATGGTCGCCCGGAAGAAACTGCTGATCACCGGCGTCCTGACCCGGAAGAGCATCGCCTTCGCGGTGGCTCGCGAGGCGCAGCTCGCCGGTGCGGAGGTGCTGCTCACCGGCTTCGGCCGGACCCGGCGGATGACCGAGCGAGCCGCCGCCCGGTTGCCTGAGCCGCCGGATGTCCTCGAGCTGGACGTCAACTCCGAGCGGGATCTCTCGCAGCTCGCCGGCGAGCTCGATCGGCGCTGGGGCGGCCTTGATGGCGTGTTGCACGCGATCGCCTTCGCGCCGCAGGACGCCATCGGAGGGAAGTTCCTCGAGACGCCGCAGGAGAGTGCCGTCGAGGCGTTCCGGACCAGCGCCTACTCCTACCAGGCGCTCGCCCGGCACCTGGCTCCTCTGATGGATGAGGGCGGCAGCGTCGTCGGACTCGACTTCGACGCCTCGGTCGCCTGGCCGGCCTACGACTGGATGGGCGTCTCGAAGGCGGCGCTCGAGGCGGTCAACCGCTACCTCGCCCGCGAGCTCGGGCCGCGCGGCATCCGCGCCAACCTCGTCTCTGCAGGCCCGATCGCCTCGCCCGCCGCGGGCGGCATCCCGGGCTTCGATGGCCTCTCGGGGAGCTGGCCCGAGATCGCCCCTCTCGGCTGGGACCCGGACGATCCGACACCCGTCGCGCACGTGGTCTGCTTCCTGCTCTCGAGCTGGTCCGAGGCGATCAGTGGCGAGGTGATCCACGTCGACGGCGGCGCTCACGCTGTCGCCGGCGTCGTGCCGGCCGAGGCTGGATCGAACGGCGCGGCGCCGGAGCCCGTCGGCTCACGCACCGCCCCGGCATCCAGCTAGCAGCGAACGAAGATGCTTTGCATGGAATGCGGTAGTTCCGTGCGCCGACCCGGGCCACGGCTGGGTCGCGACACCCAGGCCCAGCCACGCTCAGCCGTTAGACGCGGATGTCGTGAACCAGCGCGACCGGAAGAGGTGGATGCGAGATCCAACGTCCATACGCTTCCTGCATCTGCTGCACGAACCACCGACTCGCATAAGACGAGATCAAGCGCTCGAGAGCGTCGGAGTCGGTTGCCTCGTTGTAAATGATGGCGAGGGTGCCGCCATCCGGCATCTGCTGGTGCCAGATGGCCTGGCGCATGATTCCGACGTCTTTCAGCGCGGCCACATATTCCTCCCGCCCGGCGCCCGCCATCTTGTCCCTCGTTTCCCGCTCCAGATCCTCCTTCCCGCGCACGATGGAAGTGGCGAACACGACCTCGGCCATAGGGCTCTCCTTCCGTCAACGACGTTGTCGACCGAACCTACAGGGAGCCGAGCCTCGGGATGTCCGAAGGGATCGCGGCGTCCCGCCCTGATAGCCGGTTTGGACGAGGAGCGCTGAGGAGCCCGGCGCTCCGCCACTGTGCGACCCGGCACAGTGAACCGCGCAACGTGCTGACGCCCACACTCCGGAGGACCTCCGGCAGGGAAGTTGTCCCCATCGAGGAGAAGGGAGTTCGAGATGACGGATCTCTCGAGTGAGTCAAAGATGGGGGCGGCGCTGGCTTCACGGCGTCGGCGCCTGATGCTCGGGTTGGCGGCGGCGCTGGCGACGATGGCGCTGGTGACGCCCACGGCCCTCGCTGGTCCGGCAGGCGCCGGGGCGGGCGCGGGGCTCGCGGATCTGGGCGACGGAACAAGCAGCGTCTCGACGGCTTCGGCCACCGCCCCGTCCACTGGTGACCTCCTGTTGCATCGGGACGGCTCGAGGGCCGTTCCGTTTCGGGCATATCCAGTGGCCTCAGGGTCTTCCCACCAAGTCGATCTGCGCCGTGACGGCTCGAAGGCCGATTCCTTCGTCGCAGACCTGGCCCCGACCGGGGCCTCGGCAGCCGACGGCTTCGACTGGGGAGACGCGGCTGTGGGCCTCGGCGCCGGCATGATCGTGGGTGTGCTGGGGCTCGCCGCGATCGGTGCCTATGGAGGGCGCCGCGCCCAAACCGCCTAGCTGCGGCAAACCCGGCCTCATGAAGGCCAAGGGCCCTCCGGCGAGGGCCCTTGGCCTTTTGGACGCGCAGCGGCTACCTGCGACGGTTTCGCCAGGATCGGAGGGTGAGGAAGATGCCCGATACTGAGAGTCATGCCAGCCCCGCTGATCGAGTTCCCTGCGGACGATCCTGAGCGCGCCCGGCGGTTCTGGAGCGGCGTGCTCGGCGCAGACCTCGCGCCGAGGCCCAGCGAGGCAGGGGAGGGATGGGAGACCAACGGCGGCGACCTCCGCCTGGGAGTGCACAAGCGCGGGCCAGGGCCTGGTGACACGGCTTCGCTCCCGTACTTCACCGTGACCGATCTTCCCGCCGCGCTGCAGCGCATCCAGGACCTCGGCGGTTCGGTGATCCACCCCGGTGAGCGCTGGGCTGTGTGCCGTGACTCCGAGGGCAGCCCGTTCGCCCTCTCGGCGGATTCTTCCTAGGCCGGCGCGCGGCTACTCGGGCGTTTCTCGTCTCAAGCGCTATTCCCCCAGCCCGACGGCAGTGAGGGCCTCGGCGCGATCCGCATAGGAGCGGATGTGCACCACCTTTCCCGCTCGCAGTGTCCAGACGAGCGTGATGGCCTGATCGACGACCGCCCCGCTGCCGCGCCCTCGGGCCTTGGCCCGATACGTCACCACCACATC
>DATAPB010000086.1:0-43757 GCA_036265435.1 Solirubrobacterales bacterium
ACCAGCCGGTGAGCTCGGGTCCGTAGGCGCGCAGCATCGAGATCTGGTCGAGCGAGTTCTTGAGCGAGTCGGCGGAGGCGGGCAGTGCGCCGGGCCGGGAGGCTCCATTCCGGTCCACAGGCCCGACGCCGATCTGGGCGAGCGGGTCCTGTAGGCGGGTCAACTCGATCAGGTCGTTGGCTGCGCCGGGTGCCTTGATGATGCCGCTGAGGCCCATGACGGTCGGAACGGAGTCACGCGCGAAGCCGCGGAGTCGCTTGGCGAATGGCTGCAACTTGGGGGCCACCGGGCGGGTGGCATTGATCAGCGGTTGCACGTCGTCGAGGGCGGCGCGGAGGTTGACGGCGGTGGTGTTGAACTGCCGCATGAAGTCGGGCAGCTGGCCCACGGCCGAGGCCAGTGACTGCTGCTGCTCGCCGATCGTGCCCAGCATCCCGTTCAGGTTGTTGACGAGCGAGGAGATCTCCGGCGACTTCGCGTCGAGCGTCGAGGTGAGCCCGGCGGCGTCCACGACCAGGCCCTCCAGGTTGGCCTGGTCCGAGTTGAGCTCGCCGAAGACACGCCGCGAGGTGGAGAGGAACGGGTTGAGGTAGTAGAAGCCCCGGTTGGCCTTCGTGCCCACGCCCTGGTAGGCCGTGGCGAAGCCGTGGATCACCTGCTTCAGGTGATCGACCGTGGGCTTGTCGAGCGTGTTGAAGAGCTGGTCGAGATCGACCTCGGAGGTGGTGTCCGCCTGGCTGATCGTGCCGCCCGAGGTGATCGTCTTCCCGTCCCGCTCGCTGGGGAGAGCGAGGTCGACGTAGCGGTTGGCGATCCCCGACAGCGAGGCCGAACGGATCGTGGCGTGTGTGCCATCGGGCAGCGGCGTGTAGGCGGAGTCCGAGATCTCCATCTTGACCAGGGCCTGGCCGTCGTCGGAGAGGGAGATCCCCTTGACCGAGCCGACCGGGGCGCCGGCGACGTTCACGTTGTTGCCCGTGACCAGCTGCGAGGCGTTGACGAACTGAGCGGTGACCGTGTAGCTGGAGCCGCCGCCGACTACGAGCAGGACGACCACGATCGCAGCGATGAGCAGCGCGAGACCCGCCGCGATGCGTCCGACAACGCTTGTCGTTGGCACTGGCTCCTCTACCTACCCGTAGCCCGTCAATCCGGTGGTGACGTGCCGGGGTACCCCGCCCAGGCACGCACGCTTCAGCGATTCTTCCATCGGCCCTTTGCAGCTGTCAAAGGGGAACCGTCACCTCCTGGGCCGGGATTCCACGTTCCAGAGCGGTTTGGCGCGCGCCTGCCTGGTTGAGTTGCCGTTAAGCGTGGGCCGCCTGGACTACGCTGGGCGCGTGAACGAAGCCGGGTCGCGCCTCGACTACGACTGGCTGGTGATCGGCTCCGGGTTCGGGGGATCGGTGTCGGCCCTGCGCCTGGCGGAGAAGGGGTATCGGGTCGCGATCCTGGAATGCGGGCGGCGTTACCGCGATGAGGACTTCGCCGAGTCGAGCTGGAACTTCCGCCGCTACTACTGGATGCCGAAGATCGGGCTTCGCGGCATCTTCCGCATGACCGTGTTCAGGGACGTCTTCATCGTCTCCGGCTCCGGGGTCGGCGGCGGCAGCCTCGGCTATGCCAACACCCTCTACCGCGCCAGGCCGGCGTTCTTCCGGGACCCGCAGTGGGATCAGCTTGGGGAGTGGGAGTCCGCTCTCGAGCCCCACTACGCGACGGCCGAGCACATGCTCGGGGTCACCGACTACCCCCTGGAGGGCCCGGCCGACCTCCTGCTCAAGCAGTACGGCGAGGAGATCGGCGTCGCCGACACCTACAAGCAGACGCGTGTGGGGGCGTTCTTCGGCCAGCCGGGCAGGGAGGTCCCCGATCCGTACTTCGGGGGCGAGGGCCCCGCCCGCTCGGGCTGCATCGGCTGCGGGAGCTGCATGGTCGGCTGCCGCCATAACGCCAAGAACACCCTCGTCAAGAACTACCTCTGGTTCGCGGAGAAGCTCGGCGTGGAGATCCTGCCCGAGCGGCAGGTCACGGACGTGAGGCCCATATGGGGCGGGGCCGCGGACGGCTCGGACGGCTACGAGGTGACGAGCGAGCGCTCGGGCTCCTGGTTCCGAAAGGAACGCTCGGCGCTCACCGCGCGGGGGGTGGTGCTGGCGGCGGGCGCCCTGGGCACGAACGAGCTGCTCGCCAACTGCCGCCACCGCGGCTCGCTACCGCGGGTCTCAGGACGGCTCGGCGAGCTCGTCCGCACGAACAGTGAGTCGATCAACGCCGTCACTGCACCGAGCGACGAGCGCGACTTCGCCAAGTCGGTCGCGATCAGCTCGAGCATCTATCCCGATCCCGACACGCACATCGAGGTGGTGACCTACGGGCGCCGGGCGGACTCGATGAGCTATCTGTTCACGCTGCTCACCGGCCAGGGATCGAAGCTCACCCGGCCACTGCTCTGGCTCGGCCAGATCCTGCGACACCCGCTTCGCTTTCTCCGCCTGCTCTTGCCCTTCCGGTGGTCCCGCCGCACGGTGATCCTGCTCGTCATGCAGACGCTCGACAACGCGATCCGGCTGCGCCCGAAGCGGCGTCTGCTGGGCCGCGGCGTGAAGCTCCAGACCGAGCAGGACCCGGAGAAGCCGAACCCGACCTTCATCCCGGCAGCCGACCACGTCGCGCGCTGGATGGCGGAGCGGACGGGCGGAGTCGCCCAGAGCGGGATCAACGAGGCGATCTTCAACATCCCGACCACGGCGCACATCCTCGGAGGCGCAGCGATCGGGGCCGATCCCGAGCACGGCGTGATCGATGATCGCAACCGGGTCTTCGGCTACGAGAACCTGATGGTCTGCGACGGCGCGGCCGTCCCGGCAAACCCTGGAGTCAACCCCAGCTTGACGATCACAGCGATGGCCGAGCACGCCATGTCACACGTGGCTGCCAAGGAGGAGGCCCGGACGCCAGTCGCGCGGGTGGTGCCATAGGAGGGGCCCACGGACGCGATTACTGAGCGTCCGTGGGAGGTTCCTGTGGCGACAGGACCCGCGCGCCTACCGCGTGATCCTGTGCCTCAGCCGTTCGCGGCTGCGAAGTGCTCGCCGGCCTTCGCCCAGTTGACGACGTTCCACCACGCGTCGATGTAGTCCGGGCGCTTGTTCTGGTACTTCAGGTAGTACGCGTGCTCCCAGACGTCAACGCCGATGATCGGCGTGTTGCCGTCGGACACCGGGGTGTTCTGGTTGGGGGTCGAGACGACCGCGAGCCCGGAGCCGTCGTGGATCAGCCAGGACCAGCCTGAGCCGAACTGGTTCACGCCCGCGTTCTTGAACTCCTCCTGGAAGTCGGAGAAGGAGCCGAACGCCTCGTTGATTGCGTCGGCGAGATCGCCCTCGGGCTCTCCGCCACCGTCGGGACTCATGATCTCCCAGAAGAACGAGTGGTTGGAGTGACCGCCGGCGTTGTTGCGAACCGCGGTCTCCTTGTCGCCGAGGCTCGAGAGGTTCTGGAGCACCTCGTTGACGTCCTTGTCCGCCCATTCGGTGCCCTCGAGGGCGGCGTTGGCCTTGTCGACGTAAGCCTGGTGGTGCTTGTCGTGATGGACCCGCATCGTCTGCTCGTCGATGTGGGGCTCGAGCGCGTTGTAGTCATAGGGAAGGTCCGGGACCTCGAAAGCCATCTGACCTCCTTCGTCGTGGGGAAAAGCTCGGACTTCTAATCTAACGATCGTGCACAGCGGCCCGCCCGGCGGAGGAACGTGGACCGGCGTCGCCGTGACGTTGGGGGGAATCGTGGTTGGCGTGGCGGTGGCGCTCGCGATCCCGTCGCTGCGCGACGCAGTCGGCGACGCGATCCACGGCAACACCGCGCAGATTCGTGACGACCTGGGCGGCAGTGCCTCCGGCCCGCTGCTCGTCTTCTGGCTCGCGATGGTGCACGTGATCGTCTGGTACCCCGCCGAGATCCTCGACGCGGCGTCGGGCTACGTGTTCGGCTTCGGCGTCGGGTTCCCGCTGGTGATGGGCTGCTGGATCGTGTCGGGTCTCGCCTCTTACGCCGTCGGCAGGCATTTCGCCCGGCCGCTGCTCTACCGCGTGGCGGGCGAGGAACGCTTCAAGCACGTCGAGGACCTGATCGAACGCGGCGGGGCCATCGCGCTGATCGGCGGTCGGCTGATCCCCATCGTCCCCTTCAGCCTCATGGGATACGTCTGCGGCGCGCTGCGCGTCCCGCTGCTCCGCTTCACCTGGACCACCGCCATCGGCTACGCGCCGATCACGGCGTACTTCACCTACCTGGGGAGCAAGCTGGAGGGATTCTCGGCCCAGGACCCGATCCTCTGGATCGGGGGGATCGGGCTCCTCCTCTGCATGCTGCTCATCCGCTATCTGCTCCCGAGGACCGCGCGGCGGTCGGATCAGCGACCAAAGCCCGATCCGCAGCCCGAGCCGGAGAAGAGCTAGCCCGAATGGGCCGACCCCTCCGCCTCAGCCCTCAGCGCGGAATTTCGACAGGTCTTCCCGCGCCCGGCGCCGGATCAGCAGGTTCAGCGGCGGCAGCCCGAGGACCAGCCCGGGCGGACCAAGCGCCTGGCGGGCCCAGGCCCAGAAGGGGAAGGAGTCCCGATGCTCCACGATCCGCCCGTCCCGGAAGCGAAAGCGCGCGCGCACGTCGTTGACCACGCGCCTGCCCGTGCGGGTGAACGTGTAGCGGGCGATCCAGCGGGCTGTGCCCGTGTCGCCCTCGGCCGAATGCTCGGCGAGCTCCACGCTGAGATCCTCGGCGCGGCCGGTCAGCATTCGCCACATGTCCCCGGCCTCCGCTCCGCTCAACTCTCCGAACGCCGGATCGCTGAAGCGGCCGTCGGGGTCGTAGAGGCGCGCAATCGCCTCGCCGTCGTGGCGGTCCATCGCCTCGTAGAGGTCTCGAATCAGCTCGGCGTTGTCAGCCATACGGCAACGCTATCCCGTCTCTATCCTTCAGCGCCTCGGGGCGTGGCGCAGCCTGGTAGCGCGCACCGTTCGGGTCGGTGAGGTCCCCGGTTCAAATCCGGGCGCCCCGATATCCCTCGTCTCTCAACTCGGCGGCAGGACCCGGAACTTCCTGACCGCCGGAGTCGGGTCGGTACCTCCGGAGCCGATGGCCCTCACCTGGAGCTTGTGCTTGCCGGGCCGGAGCTTCGGTGTCTTGAAGGGGGATGAACAGGCCACGAACTGGCGCTTGTCGAGCTTGCACTGGAACGTGGCTCCGGGCCCGTTGGAGCTGAACTTGAACTTCGGGCGGGTCTTGCGCGTCTTCTTGGGTCCCTTGGTGATCGTCGTCTCTGGCGGCGTGTTCGGCGTCTGGATCGAGAACGCGCGCGTCGCCACCGAGGAGTTGCCGGCCCCGTCCGTCGCGCGGGCACGGAAGTCGTAGAAGCCGTCCGCCAGCGGGCTCACGGGTGTGTCGCTGTTACCCGGACCGGAGCACGCCCGGAAGCTGGCCGTGCCCGAGTCGATCGAGCATTGGAAGGTCACCGGTCCCACCGCGTCAGCGCCGCTGAAGGTGAACGTCGGCGAAGGCTCGGTCGTGGCCCCGTCCGGCCCGCTGTCGATGCTCACCGATGGCGGCGTGCCATCGACCTGGAAGTCGCGCGTCGCCTCCGCCGAGTTGCCGGCGGCGTCGGTTGCCCGCACCCGGAAGGTGTACGAGCCGTCGGTCAGCGGGCTCGACGGGGTGTCCGTGTTCCCGGGCCCGGAGCAGGTGCCGTAGTCGGCCGCGCCGGTGTCGATCGAGCACTCGAAGCTGATCGGCCCGACGGCGTCCGTCGCAGTGAACGAGAAGGTGGGACTACGGTCGTTCGTGAGGCCGGTGGGGCCACCGGTGACGCTGGGCACCGGCGGGACCGAATCCTCGACATAGGTCTCGGAAGCCGCGGTCGTCCCAAGCGTCGAGGAGCATGGCGAGTCGTTGTTGGAGCCGTCGGTTGCGGTCGCGTAGTAGGTGGTGCTCGAGTTGTCGGGCACCGGAGCCACGGCGATGCCGGGCGCCGCGAAGTCGCTGTCCGTCCCCTGACCGACCTGGGTCGTGCAGCCGGCATCCGTGTAGAGGGTCACGGTGGAGCCGGCATCGGCCACGCCGAAGATCTTCGGGTTGTTGTCGTTGTTCGGGGAGTCCGGCGTGGTGCCGTTCAGGCAGGGGATGGTCGGGCCGGTCCCGGGAGTGTCGACCGTGAGCAGGCCCGAGGCCGTGACTGACTGGCCGTCCGGGTTCGTGATCGTCACGTCGACCGGGCCGCTCGTCGCGGACCGGGTGTCCAGGTCGAGAGTGACGTGGGTGGGATCGGTGTAGGTGACAGCGTTCACCGCCACGGCACCGCTGGCGGAGGCGCTGATGTGGCTCGGATAGCCCGGCCCGCCGGGATCGGGCCCGGGGTCGAAGAATCCCGAGCCGTCAGTCGAGGCGCCCTCGACGTCCACGGCGAGGGAGCACTGGCCCAGGGGGACCGTGCTCGGCGTCGCGGTTGACGGCGTGGCCGGTGGCGGCGCCAGCAGCTTGATCACCCTCACCGCCCAGGAGTTGTTCGCGTTCGCGTACTCCTGGAACGTCCAGAAGGTCATGTTGTCGCTCGGATCGACGACGGTCTGGGAGTAGTCGCCCCAGCGGCGTGGCGTGCTCGAGCCGAGGTTGTAGGTGCCGCCAGGGCCCTGACTGATCTGGAACGCCTCGGTCTGGCCCGCGGGGTCGGTGAACAGCCGCCCCGAGGCGGCGATCCCCGCCTGGAGCGTGTTTCCCGCGGTGCTGGTGTTGAGCGATGCGTGCCCCTGCCCGTTCATCGCGATCGAGGGCATCCAGAACCACCTCGGATTCGAGGCCGCCGGGTCGAAGAGCATCCCGGACTGGACGAGGGATGGGGTCGTGTCGAGATCCCCGAGCTGGTACCAGCGCGCCGCAGCCCGGTTGCCGGTCGCGCTGGCGACCCCAGAGGAGTTGACGAGGATGTTGTGAGCGGTCCAGAGCGTCGGGGTCCCCGTCGGGTCCCGGCCGATCATCGCCTCGAAGACGCGGTCGTCGAGAGCATCGAGTCCGCCGGTCGTGCCCTGAGCCGGGACCGGGAACGGAGTGGGCGCGAAGGTCGTCGGGACCGTGACCGTGTTCGCCGACATCGTCGGATTGCCCCCTGGATTGTTGATCTTGCGGATGTCGAGGCGGCTGAAGAACGAGGCGTCGGGTCCGACGACGTAGCCCGAGCCGATCCCGGGAACCATGTCGGTCGCGGGCTGGGGTGAGACCGGGCCCTGTCCACCGGAGATCAGATTGCGGAACGCGGTCACGACCATGGGGCCGGGCCCCATCACCGACGACTTCCTGATCACGTAGACCGTTGTGCCCGCGAAGCCGGTCGACGGAGGCGCCGCGAACTCGTTCACACCTATGTAGATCGCGTTCCCGTCGACGCCCAGCTGCGGATAGTCCGCGAAGCGCGGGCTGGCGGCCGGCGGCGGAGCGGCCTGGTTGAAGGCGAAGAAGGTGAAGTCGCTGGCGCTCGTGATCGTCGGCCCGTCGCTGACCGCGAGCATGATCCGGTTGTTCAAGTCCTCGGTGTTGATCCCGGACACGATCCAGCGCTGCGAGAGGCGGTCGTACTCGACTCCGGGGTCGGTCGGCTCGCTGCCGTTGCGCACCGGCGCCCAGAAGGCGGAGTCGCTGACGTTCAGGCCCCCGACGTTTCCCTGCTTGTCGAACACCTTGATTCGTCCGTTGACGAAGACGAGCACCTGGCTGGGGCCGACGGCGCCCATCGAATCCGGCGGGATGAACCCCGATTCATTGCTCTGGACGCCGACGAAGCTGGTCGATGGATTGACCGCCTGCGTCGGCCCGATTGCAGCGCTCCCGACCCGCTGCAGACGCGATCCCTGGGCCTCCTGCTTCCGCGGCATGCTGCCCTCCCCGCCGGGCGGCTCCGGCTTCTCGCGGATGTCGGCCCGCGCCGCGGCGCGCTCTCCCGTCGCGCGTGCCTGCTCCAGCGCCGCCTGAGCCTCGCCTGCCGGCGGTTTCTGCCGGCCCGCCTCGCCCTCCGGCTCGGCCGCCTCTCCCTCTCCCTCGGCCGCCTCTCCCTCGGCCGACTCTTCCTCTTCGCCGGACGACGCCTCATCGCCGGAGGACTCCTGCTCGCCCGAAGACCCTTCCTCGCCGGACGCCTCACTCTCGCCCACGGCACCTTCATTGGCCGCCTCGCGGGCGGCCTCTTCCGCCTCGAGCTGCCGGTTCCTTCGCGCCTCGATCTCCGGGTGCGCATCCAGGTAGCGCTGATGAGCCTTGATGGAGGCCACGCTGCGCGTGATGCCCGCTTCAGCGGTGAAGGGGGTCCCCTCGATCGCCTCGGCTTGCCCTCCGCCGCCGCCGGAAGTCACCAGGACGACGACCAGGACTGCCAGCGCAACAGCCAGGAGTCCCGCCAGGACCGCGCGTCGGTTCATCCGTACAGCGGTCTAGTGGGCATTCGGGCTGCGCAATGGAGTCGGCGGCAGTCGCCGCTTCAAGAGCTTCACGGCAAAGGTCATTCTGGCTGCTTCCCCGGCGGTCGGGGTGAAGGTGATCGTCGGGCTGAGTGTCAGCTTTCCGGTCTTCTCGAGCTTTCGCCTGCGCTTCCCGACAGATGCGATGTTGAACTGAGCGGTCCCGGCGACAGCGACGTTCTTGGTCGGGCGCTTCTTCAACCCCTTTCCGGAGATCGTCAGCAGGCCCGGGTTGGAGACATTGAGCAGCACCGTGGCCGTCCCCTGCTTCCGATCGCGTGTGATCGAGCTGATGGTGAAGTCATTCGAGGGCACGAGCACGGCCGAGAGGTTGAGCCGCACGTCGTTCTGCGGGCCGAACTGCCCGGACGCTCCATCTGCGAGGCTGCCTCCGCGGGTCAGGAGCCCGTCGCCGATCTGCGAGAAGGTGCATGAGTTGAGGCCGCCGCTCTCGTTCAGGCCGATCATGTCGCCGGACCGCACCGCGATGTCGACCGGCACGGTGTTGACGCCCGAGGTGAGCTCGTGCGCCGGGGCGTGCGCGATCACCCGGTAGATGTCCGGGTCGCTCGTTCTGCGGAAGACCTTGAAGACGTAGGTCGCTCCCGCGCCGGACGACCGCGTCGACCAGGAGGTGATCGTCCCCGCCTGCCGGGCGATGTAGAGGTTGCCGCCGGTGATGCTCGGCTGCAGGTAGTCCGCCGTGGGAGAGCATTCGGGTGTCGGCGACGACGGCGCCAGCTGCCCGAGCGTCACCTCGGCGCCGGCGGGCGGCGCAGCGCAGAGCGCCGCGACGGCGGCGAGTGTGACGGCGGTGGCGCTCAGCCACCGGGCATGGCGTCGGTCGGCTCTGCTCACGGGCCAGTGCATGAAACACGCCTCCGGGCGGTTCGGACCCTCCCGATCCCGCGGAGAGACTAGAGGCTCAGACGGCGCCCGCGCGAACCCTGGGATCGACCTTGGGTGAGATCCGGCGCATCCGGGGGACCGGCTCGGTTGCCGCCTCGTCCACCTGCGGGGCCGGCGCGGCGATCTCGAAGAGGACGCCGGACGGCTCGCGGAAGTAGATCGAGCGGCAGTGGCCACGGTCGATGACCGGCGTCGCGACGCAGCCCATCCCGATCACCCGCTGCCGCCATGCCGGGAGGGACCCGTCCGTGCCCCAGGCGATGTGATGGATCGTCCCGGCGCCCACCACGCCGCGCTCTGGCGGCGGTGAATCGAAGGAGAAGTCCGAGCTCCGCCTCCCGGGTCCAACCGCGTAGCTGTCGGTGCCGGTGACGCGGAAGGCGAGCCTGCCGGCGAGGATGTCGGCGCTCGGCACGCTCTGCCGGCCATACGCGCGGACGCCCGCGAGCCGGGCGATCGCGTGCTCGTCTGGGATCGCGCTCGTATCGAGGGCGAGGCCGGAGCCGTCATCGACGCTGTCCACGGTGAGCTCATGACCGAGCCCCTCGGGGTCCGCGAAGCCGAGGCTCCGCCCCTGCCCTCGTTCGATCGAGCGGACTGCGATCCCCGCGTCCGAGAGCCGCCCGGTCCAGTAGTCGAGAGCGGCGGGCGAGCGCACGGTCCAGCGCAGCAGGTGTGCCATTCCGTTGCCCGCGCGGCCTCGGCGGATCCCGGGCGCCTCGATGAAGGTCAGGACCCCCTCGGGCCGGTCCGGCTGGTGGCCGAGCCGAACCAGGTGGGAATCCGGAGCCTCGAAGTCCAGGTCACGCCCGAGGAAGGCGAGGCCCAGGATTCCGGCGTAGAAATCCAGGCAGCGCTGGCCGTCGGACGTGATTCCCGTGATGTGGTCTATACCGTCGAGTCGCATCGTCTGCTCGTACTTGAGTTTCTAGACCAGTAAGGTACAGAAATGGCCGACTCGGGGCGTCCCAACATCCTCTACATCCACTCGCATGACACCGGGCGGTACGTGCAGCCGTACGGCTACCAGGTGCCCACGCCCAACATTCAGTTCCTGGCGGACCAGGGCGTGCTCTTCCGCAAGGCGTTCTGCGCGGCCCCGACCTGCTCGGGCAGCAGGGCCTCGCTCCTAACGGGGCAGTACTGCCACAACAACGGGATGCTCGGCCTGGCACACCGCGGCTGGGCGCTGAACGACTATGGCGAGCACCTGATCCACCCGCTGCGCGCGGTCGGCTACCGGTCGGTGCTGATCGGCGAGCAGCACATCTCCGAGGACCCGGCGGTGATCGGATACGACGAGGTCATCGAGGTAGACAGCCACCACGCCCAGGACGTGGCGCCGATCTCGGTGGATGCCCTGCAGACGGCCTCCGAGCCCTTCTTCTTCTCGATCGGGTTCTTCGAGACCCACCGTCAGTTCCGGGCCCCGACCTCGGTCCGCGACTCGCTCTACTCCCTGCCGCCCGCGAACCTCCCCGACACGCCGGCGACCCGCAGGGACATGGCGGCCTTCAAGGCGAGCGCGCGCTCACTCGACCAGGGCATCGGCGCGGTGCTCAACGCCCTCCACGACTTCGGCCTGACCGAGCGCACCCTGATCGTCTGCACGACGGACCACGGCCTCGCCTTCCCGGGAGCGAAGGCGACGCTCTATGACCGTGGCACCGGCGTGATGCTCCTGGTGCGGGGGCCCGGTGGGTTCACTGGCGGCAAGGTCTACGACGCGATGGTGAGCCATCTCGACATCTACCCCACGCTCTGTGAGATCGCCGGCGCCGAGAAGCCGGGCTTCCTGCAGGGCTCCTCGCTCCTGCCGCTGGTCCACGACGAGGTCTCCCGGGTCCACGACGAGATCTTCACCGAGGTCACCTTCCACGCCGCCTATGAGCCGACCCGAGCCGTCCGGACGGAGCGCTGGAAGTACATCCGCCGTTTCGACGACAACCAGCATCCGGTGCTCGCCAACTGCGACGACAGCGCGAGCAAGGAGACGCTGGTGGCGGCCGGATGGGCTGACCAGATCGTCGCCACGGAGCAGCTCTACGACCTGACGCTCGACCCGAACGAGATGCGCAACCTCGCCGAGGACCCCGCCCACGCCCGGGTGCTCGAGGAGCTGCGGGGCCGTCTGCGCTCCTGGATGGAGGAGACGGAGGACCCGCTGCTCGAGGGCCCGGTACCGGTGCCTCAGGGGGCCGTGGTCAACGATCCGTCGCAGGCCTCGCCGAACGACCCGCTTCACACCGGCAGCACGCTCTAGCGAGCCCCGCAGACCGCCTGGAGTAGGCTGGTTCCGGTCTCATGGGAGTGATCCGTCGCCTGCGGTTGTCGTTCTGGCTCATCGCGGTCGGCGGCGTGGTGCTCTACGGCTTCTTCGTCGTGGTGGCAACCATTTCGCCGGGGCAGACGGCTGCCCTCACCGCGGTGGTCTGCGCGCTCGCCGTGCTCTTCACCCTCAGGAACGTACGGGTGGCGGCCCAGCTCGCCGATCGCGGGGGCGATCCCCAGCTGCGCCGCTCGGTGAACCGGATGCGCGAGCGGCGCGGCTTCTAGCGCGCTCGCGCGCGACGACCGCCGCCCTGATCGCGAGGTCGTCGCGGTGGTGGCCATTGCCGTTGCCGTTCCCGTTCGAGCTCGGCTGCTCGGCCGAGGGCGAAGAGCCGACGCCGAGCAGCCGGTCGAGCAGTACGAAGGCCTCACCGCTTCCGTCTCGCGCGAAACAGGCACGGGCGGCATAGGCGCCCGCGCCCTCCTTCAGCCAGATCGACGGGAAGATGCCGATGGTCCAGGCGATCTTCGCCCGCATCCGAAGGCGGGTGAGGAAGCGCCGGAGCGGTCCCCGGGCGAGATTCGCCCCTCCGTGACTGAGGCAGATGTCCCGTCGGATCCGGCTGATCCTGCGGTGGCCCCCGGTGCCGACGACGAGAGATGCGTACGGCTCGAGGCGCTGGCGATCGGCGTAGCCGACTCCGTCGTTCCAGCTCCGCAGGAATGACCCGATCACGGGGCAGACGCAGTCCGGTCGATCCGAGAATCGCTCGCCGCCGATCATCGAGGCGAGCTCCACCACGCAAACGCCATCGCGGGGAGAGCGGTGCCTACCCGGTTCCAGGCGCAGCGAGGCGGCCGAGCTCACCCTCCTCTGATCGCTCGCGCTCATTCCGGTACCCGTCGCAAGAATACTCCCGGGCCTCAGGCGCGTCGAGCGCGAAGCCGCATGAGCAATCCGGCGAGCAGGTAGGCGATCGTCGCCCCCAGCAGGGCGAACTTGAGCAACGCACAGACCTGCGCAAGCCGAGGCGCAAAGGCTCCGCCGCTCCCGTTGACCGCGAGCAGGAGCCCGACGTCCTCGATCGCGTCGAAGGCCGCCCCGGCGACGGCGAAGGAGATCGCGAACGCCCCGAATGTCGTCATCCGGCTCCAGTCGCGCCTCCGGGCGAGGTCGCGGGTCGCCGACGCGGCCAGGATCAGGAAGCTGCCGTAGGCGAGGATGTACGCGTAGTCGATCCAGAGCGAGGCCTTTGCCGCGTCGATCCCCTCGTCGCCCCAGTCGGCCAGGATCTCAGTGGCTCGAGCCTCACTCCCGGCGAGCTCGAAGCCGACGATGCCGGGCCCACCGGCGTCCATCATGCGGCCGTCGAGCACCACGAGGACGGCTCCGATCGCCAACGTGGCGATGGCCGACGCGATCAGCCCACGCTTGCGCGTCACCTCGGCGCCAGCCGCTCAGCCGACCTTCGCGATCGCGGCCTGGACGTCCGCCAGCGAGGGTGACTGGTCCAGTTGCTCGGTCCCGTTCGCCCCGCCGACCACCACAGCCGGCTCCACCGGGAGCCGCCGCTCCGCGGAAAGCTTCTCGTCCGCGTCGAGCGTGTCCTGGATGTCGGAGTCCTTCATGTCCCGCTGCCACTGCTCGACGTTGAAGTTCACGACCCCGACGCCCCGCGCGATCGCATCGAGGAAGTCCTGATCCGCCCCGTGCTTCTTCGCCTCGTCCTGGTTGTAGAAGAAGAGCTGAATGAACTGCCACTCGTAGTCCTGCTTGGCCGCGGCGACCGCCCCGTAGGCGCCGAGGAAGAACCCGGATTCGGCCATGGGGAAGTTGTGATAGACGAGCTGGACGTCGCCGCTCCGGACCGGGCCGCGAATGAGCGGCACGATCACGTCCCTGTTCCAGTCGGAGCACGAATCGCAGGACATGTCGTTGAAGACCTGGATGGTCACCGGGGCGTCGGACGAGCCGAGGCGCGCGCCGTCCTGAGGGATCCCGCCGACGAGGCTCTGAATCTCCTCGGCGCCGGTGATCGTCACCTCGGCCTTCTCGCCGCCGCTCCCGACGGAGAGGCTGACGATCGCGAAGCCCAATACGCCGACGCAGAGCGCCAGCACGAGCAGCCCGATCAGACGTGGGCGCCTGCGCGGTTGATCCTCGTTCACGGGGCTGGGCATGGTAGATGTGACGCGAGGGTGTCCGCAGGCCAAACCGAGGAGCAACCCGTTTTATGGCGAAGCGAGATGAGATAAGTGCGTTCTGCGACGAGCTGCTGGATGTGGCGTCCTTCGACGACTACGGGCCGAACGGCCTCCAGGTGCCGGGCCAGGCGGAGGTCAGCAAGGTGGCCACGGGGGTCAGCGCGAACCTTGAGACGCTTCAACGCGCGGTGGACTCCGGCGCCGAGCTGGTCCTCACCCACCACGGGCTGCTCTGGGGCGACGAGCTCTCTCCCCTCTCCCTACCGATGGCCGCCCGCCTCCGCGCGTTGCTCTGCTCGGACGTGTCGCTCGCGGCGTACCACCTCCCCCTGGACGCTCACGCGGAGATCGGCAACAACGCGCTGCTGCGCGACGCACTCGACCTCGATGCGGACGAGCGTCCGTTCGGGCATGCCAAGGGGTCGGCCGTCGGACTGATCGGGCGGGCGAGAGAGCCGATCGGCGTCGACGAGCTGCGTCGCCGCCTGTCGGAGGCCGTCGGGCGGGAGCCCCTGGTCTTCGACGCCGGCCCCGAGAGGATCTCGACCGTGGGGATCGTCACCGGGGCGGGCGGATTCGCGCTGCACGAGGCGGGGCCGCTCGGGCTGGATGCGCTCGTCACGGGTGAGCCCAGCGAGCCCGTGATGGGCGAGGCACGCGAGTACGGCGTCCACTTCCTGGCCGGCGGGCACTACGCCACCGAGACGCTCGGCATCCGGCGCCTCGGCGAGCTGGTCGCCGAGCGCTTCTCGATCGAGCAGGAATTCATCGACGTGCCCAACCCGATCTAGCGACGACTTGCAGCCGGGATCCGCTGGCGAAGCCCCGGGGAACCCCCGCAACTTGCGGAGAAATGATTGACACGTCGTCGTTAAGCGATATACATGAGTAGCCGGCTATACAAGGAGAGGAGTGGCCTATATGTCCGTTCACCTGACGCCCACCGAGCTCGCCGAGGAGATGCACATGAAGCGTCGCGATGTGCTCAGCAAGTGCATCGAGATGCACGTGCCCGTCCTCAAGGGCCGAATCGACAAGACCCTCTTCGAGTCCTCTCTCCGGGCGTTCCAGGCACAGGCCAAGAAGGTCACTGCTTGAGGATGCGAGGGTGCGCGCCCGCGCACCGGTCCAGGAAGTCTGGCCAACCAGCCAGTCCCTAATACACTCAGGTCTGGATGGAGACCGCAACAGTTGCGGCCACGGGATCGGCCGCCGAATCCAGCACCGGCAGCAAGACCGTCGCTGACCTCGCTCCACTCGCGGCCGAGCGTCACGGAGACCTCCCTGCCGCCACCTACAAGGACGCCTCGGGGCAGTGGGTCTCGAAGACCTACCGTGAGGTCGGCGACATCATCCGCCGTCTCGCTCTCGGCCTGATCGAGCTGGGCATCGAGAAGGGCGACAAGGTCTCGATCCTCGCCAACACACGGCCGGAGTGGACCTACTTCGACTTCGCCGCGCTCAGCGTCGGCGCCGTGGTCGTTCCGATCTACCAGACCAACTCGCCGGACGAATGCCGGTACGTGCTCGAGAACTCCGATGCGAAGGCGGTCGTCGTCGAGGACGACGAGCAGCTGGCGAAGATCGATGCGATTCGGGACCGCGTCCCCAAGCTCGAGCAGGTGATCCGCATGGAGGGCTCCGGCGGCAACGCGATCTCCACGGACGAGCTGATCGAGGCGGGCAGCGGCCGCACCGACGCCGAGTGGGAGCAGCGCTGGCAGTCGGTCACCCCCGACGACATCTGCACCTTCATCTACACGTCGGGCACCACCGGGCCGCCCAAGGGCTGCGTGATCTCGCACGGCAACTACCGCTCGATGGTCACGATGGCTCTCGACGAGAGCGTCCTCGAGGGCAACACCACCACCTACCTCTTCCTTCCCCTGGCCCACTCCTTCGCCCTGCTGATCCAACTGCTGAGCTTCGACCTGGGCGGCAACATCGCCTACTGGGAGCGGGACCCGCTGAAGATCATCCCCAACCTCGTCGAGGTGAAGCCCGACTACTTCCCCTCGGTGCCGCGGATCTTCGAGAAGATCTACACCGCGGCGACCAGCGAGGTCGAGAAGTCCGGCCGTCTCAAGAAGCTGGTCTTCAACTGGGCGATCGGCGTCGGGAAGAAGGTTCGCGAGAAGGAGCGGGCCGGCCAGCCAGTCGGCTGGTTCCTCCGCAAGCAGTACGAGGTGGCCGACAAGCAGGTGCTCTCCAAGATCCGAGGGCTGTTCGGCGGCAGGATCAGGAACTGCGTCACCGGCGCCGCTCCGATCAATCCCGAGATCCTGCGCTTCTTCGACGCAGCCGGCGTCCTCATCCTCGAGGGCTGGGGCATGACCGAGACGTCGACCGCGGCGACGGTCGCCAGGCCGGACGCCTTCAGGTTCGGCAAGGTCGGCAAGGCCTTCCAGGGCTGCGAGATCAGGATCGCCGACGACGGCGAGATCCTCGTCCGGGGCCCGAACATCTTCCAGGGCTACTACAAGAACGAGGAGGCGACCCGCGAGACGCTCGAGGATGGCTGGCTGCACACCGGCGACATCGGCGAGCTCGACGCGGACGGCTACCTCTCCATCACCGGCCGCAAGAAGGACATCATCATCACCGCGGGCGGCAAGAACATCACGCCCGCGAACCTCGAGGCGGAGATCAAGCAGAGCCCGTACGTCTCCCAGTGCGTCGTCATCGGCGACCGCCGGCCGTATCTGGTCGCGCTGATCACCCTCGATCCAGAGGAGTGCGCGAAGCTCGCCGAGGAGAAGGGCTGGCCGGCCGACCCGGCAGAGCTCGCTCACCATGAGGGCATGCGCAGGCTGCTGCAGGAGCACCTCGACCACGTGAACGAGAAGTTCGCGCGGGTCGAGCAGGTGAAGAAGTTCGAGATCCTGCCGCAGGACCTCTCGCAGGAGGGCGGCGAGCTGACGCCGACGCTGAAGGTGAAGCGCAACGTGGTGGCCGAGAAGTACGAGCGGGAAGTCGACTCGCTCTACGCCTAGCCGCTTTCTCGTCGCGCCGGACTCGTTCAAGGGCACGTTCAGCGCCCGGCAGGTCGCCGAGGCGATCGGCCGCGGCGTCGAGGATGCCGGGGCGCTTCCCGACCTCTGCCCCGCGGCAGATGGGGGCGAGGGAACGGCCGAGATCCTGCTCGAGGCGCTTGGCGGCGAACGCCGGAAGGCCGACGTGCACGACCCGCTGGGGCGGCCCATCGAGGCGAGCTATGCGCTGCTGCGCGACGGCAGCGAGGCCGCGGTCGAGGTGGCGGCGGCGTCGGGGCTCGGCCTGGTCGACGATCAGGAGCGTGATGCCGAGCGGGCGTCGAGCGCGGGCACCGGCGAGCTGATCGTCGCGGCGGCCCGCGCGGGTGCGGGCCGAATCCTCGTGGCGGCCGGCGGCAGCGCGACGACCGACGGGGGCCGCGGCGCGATCGAGGCGATCGAGGCGGCCGGAGGCATCGGCGACACCCACCTCGAGGTCCTCTGCGACACCTCGGTTCCCTTCGAGCGGGCGGCGGAGGTCTTCGCGCCCCAGAAGGGCGCCTCCCCGGAGCAGGTCGAGCGGCTCACCTCGAGACTGGCCGCGGAGGCGGGAGCGCTGCCCCGGGACCCGCGCGGCCGCGCGATGACCGGCGCCGCCGGGGGCCTCTCCGGTGGCCTCTGGGCCGCTCTCGGCGCCCACCTGGCGCCCGGGGCGGCATTCGTCCTCGGGGTGGTGGGTTTCGACCGGCGGCTCGAGAACGCGGACGCGGTGGTCACGGGGGAGGGCCGAGTCGATCGCCAGAGCCGCGAGGGCAAGCTGACGGGACAGGTCGCGAGGCGCTGCCGGGAATCGGGTGTTCCCTGCCACGTGATCGCGGGAGAGATCGCCCTCGACCCGGAGGCTGAGGCCTGGTTCGGATTCGCGACGCTCGCCTCCGCGGGGAGCCTTGACTCGATCACCGGGGCCGCGGAGCGGATCGCAGCGGCCACATCACGCTGAGACCTCCGGCTACGGCGGTCCGGTCCAGCCCGCCGCGTAGCAGGGGTCTGCTCCGCACGGGTCGATGATCTGCCCGTCGGGCTTCAGGAACTCCGCGATCTGGTGGCGGATCAGGGGTGAGGTGTTGATCACCGTGTCGTGCGGATCGACGCCGAAGCTGTCGTCGGGCGCGGTGTTCGTGATCGGTGCGGGATCCGTGCCGAGGACACCGCCAAGTCCATCGTCGCGCTTCGGCCCGATGTCCCAGACGAACATCCCATTGCCGTCCGCATCCGTGGGCAGGTCGAGCGTGGGGATGTCGGGGAAGAAGTTCACGAAGCCCGGAGTCCGGCCCGGATCCAGCGTCGGATAACGCAGTGGAGCGCCGATCGTCCGGGCCTCGACCTCGGTCGCTACGTTCGAGACCTGATGGTCGGCGTAGGCCATCTCAATCAGCACGTGATGCGCGGGGGTGCCCGGAAGCGGGTCGCTGGTCATGTGGTTGGCGTAGCCGTTCGGCTCCCCGCGGTCCCACATCATCTGGATCATGGCGAGCAGCAGCGGGCGCTCCGACTCGTTCGGATAGGACGGGTAGAGGACGAGCGAGTAGGCCGCGAAGTCGATGCTGCGGGTGAGCAGGGTCGAGTAGTTCATTCCCGGCACGTAGAGCACGGTCCGGGTGATGTCCGGCTCCACGGCCGTCAGCGCCCCACCCGCGATCCCACCCTGGCTGTTGCCGTAGTAGTAGAGGCCCTGGGAGTGGTCGATCACCGAGTTGCCGCTGAACTGGAATGCGGCGTTGCTCGAGAATCCGTCGGGCAGCATCAGCAGGCGCCCGAGGTAGATGAAGTTGAGGAACCCCTGCTGCAGGCCGTCGGGCAGCGGCTGGAACTTCGAGAGGTCCTGGAGTGCGGTGACGGCGGTCGGGACGTCGTCCTCCATCATCCCGGTGAAGTCGGTGGCACAGGTGAGCACGCCCTCGTCGGTGCCGAGCTGGCGCACGTTCGTCGTGTGGACCTCGGTGTAGTCGCCGAAGAGCCCGTGGCCGTACATGGACGGCCTGACCGGGTGGTCGACGTCGAAGACCCCCGGGCTGGTCTCGGTGACGGCCGATCTGGGGATGTTGCAGGTGAAGCGGGCGGTCTGGAAGTTGCCGGGGGTCTGGACAGGGAGCCCATCGGGCCCGAGCGTGAACTTCCCTCCGGGCGCGCAGCCGGGGCTGTCGAGGAAGCAGGGCACCTGATACGTCCCCGTGACCTCGCGGATGTTCTGGACCCCGTGGCCCGTCGCCGTCGGGAAATCGGTGACATCGGTGATGTTGAACTCGGGTGCGCCGCCCTGCATGTTTCCGTCACCGGGAGAGTTGTCGCCGAGGTCCGCGAGGCCGCGGTCGCGGATGGAGAGCATCCGCTGGGTGATGTTGGGCGTGCTCGCGACGGTGAAGTCCCAGGCGTCGTACAGGTCACTTCGGCCGATCCCGGCACCCTGCAGCTTCGAGAAGATCTCCTCGAAGTGAGCGCGGCGCTGCTCGATCGCCGTGACGTCGGTCGTCACCCCATCGCGGTAGAGCGCGAAGCCAGGCGGCGCCGGAATGATCGCCCCGGCGGCGTCCTTCAGGTTGCGCAGGGCGACGATGTAGCGATGCCCCTCGATCAGGTTGCGGCCGGGCCGGATGATCAGGTCCGTGCTCCCCGGGGAGGTGGCGGTCGAGTCGAGCTCCGAGAAGATCAGCTGCCGCTGTCCGGTCGAGGCGTCGATCAGGACGATCGGCTGGTTCGCGTCGAAGGCGCGGTCCATGTCCGTCAGCGGCACCGCGCCCGTGTTCTGGAACGCCTGCTGGTTGTCGAGCCCCGGAACCCGGGTGACGATGCTCTCCCCCGGGCTGAAGCCGTCGCTCGTGTTGATGCCCGCCGGGTCGATGTGGACGCCGTTCTTGTTCGCGGGCGTGGAGGCCGCGCTGAGACTCACCCGCAGCCCGGTGGGCGTGCTCGAGTCCGGCACCGTGTAGTGGTCGCTCGGGAACGGGAACAGGCAGTTGGTTCCGGGACTGGCGATGGTCTCGCACCGATCGGCCCGTGACAGCGAGTCGCACTGCGGGACGGACTTGGTGAGCGTCGCCCGCGCCTTCGGGTTCTTGCCCGTCTTCTTCCTCTTCTTCGGCTTCGACTTGCCCGGGGACTTGGCGGTCAACAGAAGGCCGTTCGCGCCGCAGCCCTGCAGGACCTCCCTGCCGGCGGTGCTGAGCGGCAGGGAGAACTTCTTCGTCCCGGTTTTGGCCTTGACGCGCAGTGGATCTGTCAGCGCGGGGCCGCCACCGAATCCGCGGACAGCCAGGACCAGCTTTCGGGCGCGTGGCGAAGCGACGATCACCTTGACCTTGCCCGCCGAGAGTAGCCCCTGATCGCTCTGGGACTTCGACTTGAAGGAGAGCGAGAGCTTGCTGGAGCCGTGCTTCTTGGCGATCGCCGCGCCCGTGGGCCCGGCGATCATCCAGACGGCGAGACAGGCGGCCAGCACCACGAGCCCGATCCGGGTCTCGCGGCCGATCCGTCGGCCTCGGGACAACGCCATTCCTCTCTCCATTCCCTACGGGACCTCCCTGGTCCTCGGCGGGGAACCTATCAGCGCGCCACGCGCGGCGGACGTCTCGCTGTAGCGTCAGGAAGATGAGCGAAGGACGGGTGGCGCTGGTGACGGGGGCGAGCAGCGGGATCGGCGCCGCCACTGTCCGCGCCCTCGCGTCCGCGGGCTTCGAGGTGGTCGGGGCCGCGAGACGCATCGAGCGGGTGGAGGAGGTCGTCCGCGGGGTCGGCGGCCGCGCGCTCCGCCTCGACGTGACGGACCCCGACTCGGTGGACGCGCTCGCCGAGTCGCTGCCCGACCTCTCGGTCCTGGTGAACAGCGCGGGCGGCGCGCTCGGCCTGGAGCCGGTCGCGGAGGCCGACGAGAAGAACTGGCACGAGATGTACGAGGCGAACGTGATGGGCGTCATGCGCGTGACCAAGGCCCTGCTGCCCGCACTCGAACGCAGCGGCAACGGCCACATCGTCGTCATCGGATCCGTGGCGGGGATCGAGGTCTATCCCGGAGGGGGCGGCTACACCGCGGCAAAGCACGCCGCACACGCGATCGCCGAGACGCTTCGCCTGGAGCTTCTCGGCAAGCCGATCCGGGTGAGCGAGGTCGCGCCCGGAATGGTCGAGACGGAGTTCTCGCTGGTCCGCTTCGGAGGGGACCGGGCCAAGGCGGACGCGGTCTACGAAGGGACGACTCCCTTGACGGGAGAGGACGTCGCCGACGCAATCACCTACGTCGTCACCCGACCGCCGCACGTCGACATCGACTACCTCTCGATCAAGCCGACGGACCAGGCGACGGCCCGGGACGTGCACCGAAGCTAGGTCCGCCTACTTTCCCGATTCCGCTGCTTCGCGTTGGCCGGACTGGCGCAGCAGCGCGCCGGTGGTCTGCTCGAGCACGCGTCGCCAGGCCGACATGCCCTTCTCCTCCTCCTCGACCGTGGCCAGCACCCGCTGCACCCTGCGCGCGGAGATCTCGATGCCGTGGCGGGCGGCGATCTCCTTGTAGCGCTGATAGTCGCGGGCGAGCTTGACGGTCACGGACTCGAAGCCGTGCTTGGCGATCTGCAGGCGGGCCGAGTAGTCGAGGACCGAGGTGCCGAACATGAGCTCGTCGTCGAACTCCGGCTCGATCAGGATGATGTCGACGTCGGGGAAGCGCTCCTTCCAGGACTCGATCGCGAGGTGCAGGCGGGCGTGGGCGAGCAGCCGGAAGGCCTGGTTGCCGATCGCGGGCATGCCCATGTCCGAGACACGACGCACCCGGGAGCCGAAGACCGTCGGGATGCGCGTCTCGAAGTCGTTCACGTACGGCACCAGCGGGTTGACGACCACGATGAACTTCGCGCCGGCCTCCACGGCGACGTCGACGTTGGTGGTGGAGATGATCCCGCCGTCGATCAGCTGTCTGCCGCGCAGCTCATAGGGCTCGTAGACGATCGGCAGCGAGCCGGAGGCAGCGACCGCGCGGGAGATCGGGACGTTGTCCCACTCCCCTTCCCCGAAGACGATCCGCTCGCAGGTGTCGAGGTCCGTGGCGACGATCCTGAGCTCGTTAGCGAGCTCGCGGAAGTCGTTGCTGCGGTCGGGGTCGGAGAGCACGTTCCGCACGTACTGCTCGATCCCGCGGTTGTGGTAGACGCCGGTGGGCAGCCCCTCGGCGAGCCCCATCACGACATCAACCATGGAGATCTCGCCGATGTTGGACGCGAGTTGTCGCAGGGTCGCCGCGGCGCGCAGTGGCAGCGCCGCCATGCTGCTGACGAAGCCTCGGTAGTTGGGACGGAGGAGCGTCCGAAGCGAGGCATTCTCGATCGGTGAGGGCAGCGCCTTGTCGAGCACCCGGAACATCTCCTCCGGCGTGACGCCGTTGGAGACCATGCTCGCGACGAACGCCCCGGCACTCGTGCCGACGTAGATGTCGAAGTCGTTGACCGTGCGGTTGACGGCGAGCAGGTCGAAGGCGCGCAGGGCGCCCATCTCGTAGACGCCGCCGGTGAAGCCACCGCCGCCTAGGACCAGGGCTGTCTTGTCGGCCCGGCCGCGCCGCTTCCTCCCTTTAGAGCCGCGCGGTCTGCCGTCCGGGCCGTCGAGCTGGACGACTTTCCCCATGGGGCTTGGATTATCGCAGTACCGGCTGGTCAGCCAGTCAGTATTCCGCCGCAACCTAGGGAGGTTCGGCCTGTTTCACGCACAACGCATGGGGATGGCAATGCGCAGAGGGGTGGTCACGCTCGCGCTGCTCGGCGCGGCCGGGTTCGTCGCGCTCGCGAGCGGCGAAGCGAGCGGGATGCCGCCCGACGGGGCGGCTGTGACGCCGATCGCCCATGCTTCGGCCAAGGCCCACAAGGCCGTCTCTGCTCCCAAGCTCTCGTCGGGATTGGCGAAGCTCTTCCGGCGCGTCGGGAGGAGCGGAGCGTTCGTGATGGATGCGAGCAACAACAGCGTGCTCTTCTCGCGGAAGGCGGGGCGCTCGCGGATCCTGGCCTCCAACTCGAAGATCTTCACGACCTCGACCGCGCTCGCGCGATTCGGATCCACTGGGCGCCTGCACACGACTGCGCTGTCGAGCGATCCGATCACCGACAACGTCAGTCAGAGGCTGTATCTGCGCGGAGGAGGAGACCCGACGCTGACCACGGCCGGGATCAACAAACTGGCCGATCGCGTGCGCGGTGCCGGCGTCACCACGGTTCAGGGCCCGCTGCTCTATGACGCCTCATTCCTCGACAGCCAGACCGGGGTCCCGGAGCACGGCATCAGGTATGAGAGCGTCGGCAGGCTCTCGGGTCTTCAGATCGACAACGGGTCTCCGAGCGATCCCGCTAAGACCGCGGCACAGCGATTCCAGGACGCACTTCGCAAGGACGGGGTCTCGATCGGGAACAGCGTCGTCCCCGCGACGGTTCCGCCGGGCGCCATCCAGGTGGCTAATTTCACCTCCCCGACGGTGGCGAGCATCGTGCAGGACACCAACGTCACCTCCAACAACTATCTGGCCGAGATGCTCCTCAAGGACCTGGGAGGCGAGTTCGGCGACTCGGGTTCGACGGCCGGCGGGATCGAGGTCGTGAAGCGCTTCGCGGCTGAGCAGGGCGCGCGCTTTGCCGGCGAGAACGGCTCGGGCCTGACCCGCCGCAACAAGGCCTCGCCCAAGTCGGTGGTCAAGCTGCTGGACTCGATGATCGAGGTGGACGAGAACACCACGCCGTCCGCCCAGGCGGTCCAGCGGCTGCAGCGCGACGCCTGGATCAACTCCCTCGCAGTCGCCGGCCGCAGCGGGACCGTGGCGCACCGGATGCGCGGCACCGCCGCCAAGGGTCGCTGCCACCTCAAGACCGGCACGCTGAACGCCGTCAGCGCGCTCTCCGGCTACTGCTTCCAGGGCGCCGAGGACGCCGACCACGCCGTGGTCTTCTCACTGCTGATGAACCGGGTGGACGTCAACCGCGCGCACCTGATCCAGGACCGCATGGCGGCCCTGATCGCCCGCTACCGGCGCTAGACCGAGAGCGGCAGGCGATACGATCGCCGCCGTCGCCGCTCTGAGGACATCGCGGGCTCGGCTCTACCTCCCACTGGCGATCGCGGCCCTGCTGGCCCTGCTCACCGCATCGGAGGCGCAGGCGGCGACGGTCACGATCGGGAGCCCGCTGACGGGACCCTTCTCGCCGGGCACCTCGGGGTTCGCCTCCACGTGGACCAACACCGCTCTGCCCCCGGGCGACACTCTCACCTCCCCGAGCGACGGGACCATCGTGCGCTGGCGGATCGTCGGGGCCGGCGGAGGCCCCTTCGAGCTGCGCGTGCTGACCCCGGTCGGTGGCACCACCTATACGGGTGCGGGCACCGGTCCTCCCCAGATCCCAACAGCCGATGCGACGGAGACCTTCCCGGCGAGCCTGTCCATCAAGGCCGGCCAGATCGTCGGATTCGACAACACGGGCGCGATGGACACGTTCGCGTCCATGGCCGCCCCGGGGGCCACCTATACGGACTGGTTCCCTCCGCTCGCGGACGGCTCCAGCCTCCCCTACACGAACCCCTACGGCGCCGGTTACGAGATCGCCTTCAACGCCGACGTCCGCTACTGCGTCGTCCCGCCGCTGACCGGCAAGAAGCTCGGAGCCGCCAAACAGGCGCTGGCGGCGGCCGACTGCGCCCTCGGCAGGATCGTCAGGCCGAGGAAGAAGGCGAAGCGAAAGAAGGCGAAGTTCGTGCGGGCCGAGAGCGTGGCCGCGGGGAGCTCGATCTCGGACGCCGCGCCCGTCGACCTGACGCTCGGCAAGAAGGTGCACAAGAAGAAGCGGTAGAGGCTGAAGGGCTGACGCTAGACGCGCCCGCGTGGGGGCGTGCTCTTCTTCGATGCCCGGCCCGCGCCGACCAGCTTCTCCAGCTCTCCCTCGTCGATCACGTCCGTTCCGAGCTCCTCGGCCTTGGCGAGCTTCGAGCCGGGGCTGTCGCCCGCGATCACGTAGTCGGTCTTCTTCGAGACGGAGTTGACGACCTTCCCGCCCGCGAGGCGGATCAGCCGCGTTGCCTGCTCGCGGCTCAGGTTCGGCAGGGTGCCGGTCAGCACCAGCGTCTTGCCGTCGAGCGGCCCGCCCTGTTGGCGGCGCTCCGAGGGATCGAGCTCCATCCTCAGGCCCGCCTTCCGGAGGCGCTCGATCAGCTCCCTGGTGCGCTCCTCCGAGAGCTCCTCGTAGATCTGCTCGGCGAGGACGGGGCCGATCCCTTCCGCCTCGACGATGTCCTCGGGTTGCGCCTCCAGAAGGGCATCCATGGTCCCGAAGTGCTCGGCCAGCGATTCGGCGTTGACGAAGCCGATCCCGGGAATGCCGAGCGCGTAGAGGACGCGCGAGAAGGGCATCTTCTTCGCCTCCTCGATCTCTTCCATCAGATTCCGCGCCGAGATCTCCGCGAATCCCTCCAGCGCTGAGACCCGCTCCGCCGTCAGGTCGAAGATGTCGGCGGCGTCGGAGATCAGTCCCTCCTGCAGGAACCGATAGGCGTTCTTCTCGCCCAGCCCCTCGATCTCGAGGGCCCCGCGGAAGTGCTTGATGTGCTGGAACTGCTGCCCCGGACAGCCGGTGCGGTTCGGGCAGATCGTGAAGACGCTCCCGTCAGGCTTCACCGTCGGCGTGCCGCAGAGCGGGCACTTCTTCGGGGGCCGGGACCGCCGGGCGCCCTTCTTGCGGCGCTGGATGATCGGCGAGACCACCTGGGGGATGACGTCCCCGGCGCGCATCACGACCACCTCGTCGCCCTCGCGGACGTCCTTGCGCTCGAGGTCCTCCTCGTTGTGCAGCGTGGCGGTGCTGACCGTGACGCCGCTGACGTGGACTGGCTCGAGCATCGCGAATGGCAGCAGATGGCCGGTGCGCCCGACGTTCCAGACGATCTTGTTCAGCTTCGTGGTGGCCGTCGTCGGCGCGAACTTCCAGGCGACGGCCCAGCGCGGCTCACGCCCGGCCACCCCGAGCTCGCGCTGCAGTCCGCGGTCATCCACCTTGACCACGACCCCGTCGATCTCGAAATCGAGTGCGTCCCGCCTGTCCTCCCACCAGCGGCAGCGCTCGGCCACCTCGTCGATCCCGTGCAGGATCGAGATGTCGTCATTCACCTTGAAGCCCCGCTCGCTGAGCCACTCGAGCGACTCCGAGTGGCTCTCCGGCTCCCAGCCCCTCAGGGCCGCGACCCCGTAGCACCAGATCGACAGCGGGCGGGTGGCCGTGATCGAAGAGTCGAGCTGCCTCAGCGACCCGGCGGCGGCGTTCCGCGGGTTGGCGAAGGTCGAGAGCCCGTCCTGTGCGCGCTGCTCGTTCACCTTGGTGAAGCCGGCGATCGGCAGGTAGACCTCCCCCCGGACCTCGACCAGCTCAGGTGCGTCCTCGATCGAGAGCGGGATCGCCTTGATCGTCTTCAGGTTCTGAGTGACGTCCTCGCCGATCCTGCCGTCGCCACGCGTCGCCCCGCGGGTGAAGACTCCGTTCTCGTAGGTGAGCGAGATGGCGAGCCCGTCCACCTTCGGCTCGGTGACGTAGCGGATCTCACGGCCGGAGATGTCGAGCCGCTCGAGCTGGCGCTCGACGCGCTTCGCCCACGCCCGCAGCTCGGCCTCGTCTCGGGCGTTGGCGAGCGAGAGCATCGGCTCGTGATGGGTGACCTGCTTGAACTTGTCGAGCGGCTTCCCGCCCACCCGCTGGGTCGGCGAGTCCAGGGTGAGTAGCTCGGGGTTGGCCTCCTCGATCTCACGCAGCTCACGCAGGAGATCGTCGTAGTCCGGATCGGAGATCTCCGGGTCATCGAGGACGTAGTACCGGTGGTCGTGGTGCGCGATCTGGCGCCGGAGCTCCTCGGCTCGCTTCTTTGCCCCCTTCGTGCCGCTCACCGCTGCGAGGAGGCCTCCCCTGCCGCGACATTCTCCTCGGCCCTATCGAGCATTCCCGCGAAGTCCCACTCCCGCAGGCGATCGAGGCTGGGCCGGTCGGTGAGATCGAAGTGGACCGGAGTCACCGAGATTCGCTCGTGAGCGATCGCGGATAGGTCGGAGCCCTCCTCGTCCTCGAACGAGGGCTCGTAGCCGTAGATCTGGTAGCGGCGGCGACCGTCGGCGTCCTCCTCCACGAGCTTGAGCTCGTCGTTGTAGAGCCGCTTGCCGAGATGGGTCACCTCGACGCCCTTCGGCGCGCCCGAGGGGCAGTTGACGTTCAGCAGCGTGTCGGCTGGGAGCGGGTCCTCGGCGACCCGTCGCACCAGCTCCGCCGAGAACGCCGCCGAGGAGGAGAAGTCGAAGTCCCGGCCCCAGGGCAGTCCGGAGGCCTCGCCGCCGGCGGACTGTGAGATCGCGATCGCCGGGATACCGAGCACGATCCCCTCGAACGCCGCCGCGACCGTTCCCGAGTAGGTGATGTCGTCACCCAGATTCGAGCCGTGGTTGATGCCCGAGACGATCAGCTCCGGGCGCTCGCCGATCAGCCCGAGCTCGGCGAACCGCACGCAGTCGACGGGCGTGCCGTCCGTGGCGTAGCCGGTCGAGCCGTCCTGGAAGGAGATCTCCTCCACCCAAAGCGGCGAACGAGTGGTGATGCTGCGGGCGGTCGCGCTGCGGTTCGAGTCCGGCGCGATCACGTGCACCTCGAGGCCCTCGATGCCCATCAGCTCCCGGCGCAGGGCGTTCAGCCCCGTCGCCTGGATCCCGTCGTCGTTGGTGATCAGGACGCGCACGGGTTTGAGTTTAGGTTGGCGGCTTCGGGGTTAGCGGCGCGCGGGGGTTGACGGGTTCGCCATCGGTTCCGCGGGCAGGTTGACGGCTTCGCCATCAGGCCGGCGGGTGGTTAAACCGGCTCCACCAGTCGCGATGACTTCGTCATCGCGACGACGGAGGCGGTTTAACCCCCGCCGTACGCGATGACCATCTCGGTCGCTACGCCCAGGAAGACGCCGGCGGCGAGCATCAGCAGGCCGAGCTCGCGATGGCCCAGCTTCCTCATCGCTCCCCAGATCTCGCCGATCACGTAGAGAATCGCGCCAGCGGAGACCGAGTAGAAGAGCAGCTCGAGCGGCTCGGAGGTCACGTTGTAGCCGACGATCGCGCCGAGGAAGACCGGCCCTCCGCCGACCAGCCCGGCCACGAACAGCCACTTCCAGCTCGGCCTGACGTCGCCGAGCGGGCCGACGATGCCGAAGCCCTCGGTCGCGTTGTGAACGGCGAAGCCGACGATCAGGACGGTGGCGAGCCCGATCTCCCCCGTGCTCGCCGAGACGCCGATGGCCAGGCCCTCGGCGAAGTTGTGGAGGCCGATGGCGGCCGCGATCGTCATTCCGGTGCGCAGGGCGGCGGCTCGAGCGCTGAATTCCGCGCCTGACCCCGCGATCTCCGTCTGCTCGACGGTCATCGCGTCGGTCGCACCGCCGGAGATCGGCCGCTGCTTCGACGAGCGCATCCTGCTCTCGACCAGAGCGAGGCCCGCGCTTCCAGCGGTGAAGCCAACCCCGAGCAGCAGGGCGAGACCCAAGGCCTCGAACGCAGAGCCCTCGCCGTCGTGCAGGGCATCGAAGCGTTCCTCGACGATCTCGACGCCGTGGACCAGAACCTCCGCGAAGAGGAACGCCAGGACGCCGACGGAGAACATCGCGAGGGCGACCTTGGCCCGCTTCGAGACGAACTCGACCCGCCCGAACGGTAGGCCGAGGTAGATCGTGAAGCCGGCGAGAGCGCCGAGAAGGACTGTCTCTCCGAACGACATCCGGGCGGAACAGTACCACAAGGATTAGGGCACCCTAATCGATCCTCCGAAACCGAACGGTCTTAGTAGCGCACGGACGCAAGGTGCAGCCCGTGAGCCGGGGCGGTGTCGCCCGCCTTCTCGCGTGGAGCTCCTCGCAGAAGTGCTTCGAAGTCCTCGAGTGAGCGGCGCCCCCCACCCACCTCGAGCATCGTCCCAACCAGCACGCGCACCATGCTGCGCATGAACGCGTCGGCCTCGATCCTGAGCTCCAGGACCCGCCCGGGGCCGAGCACCACCTGCTTCTGGCGCCACTCGGCGCGCAGGATGCTTCGCTCGAACCGGACGTGCTCGGTCCGGGTCGGGGTGAACGCCGTGAAGTCGTGCGTGCCGCCGAGGGCGTCGGCGCAGCCTGCGAGCGCGGCATCGTCGATGAGGTGCGGCCAGTGCAAGGCGACTCCTGCCTCGAATGGATTCGGAATTCGCTCGGCGAGGACTCTGTAGCAGTACGTGCGGGAGTGGGCGTCGCGGCGGGCGTCGAACTCCTCGGCGGCGGCCTCGGCGGAGAACACCGCGACGTCGGGGCCCGTGTTGGAATTGAGCGCCCGTGCCAGGTCGGGCGGAGGCTGTCGCTGGACCGCGAAGCTCGCAACCTGGCCCCAGGCATGAACGCCGGCGTCCGTCCGCCCGGCGACGGTCAGGGGCGTCGGAGCGCCGAGGATCCGCTCGAGGGCCGCCTCCAGCTCACCCTGCACCGTGCGCACGCCCGGCTGTGCCGCCCAGCCCGCGAAGCGGGCACCGTGATAGCCCAGGTCCAGCCGGATCTTGGTCATGGCAGGGGATCCGTTGCGGGCTCGGTCACCGGTGCGCGACACTATCCAGCGATGGCCCTGCCCGGCTCGGACGAGCCCGAATCGATCTCGCAGGAAGAGGCGCGCCAGGAGCTGTTCGGCCGAGGCCCGAGCCGGGTCGGGATGGAGGTCTACGAGGTGGTCGCGATCGTGCTCGGCCTCATCGGCGCAGCGATCGCTTTCGATGAGATCGACAACTGGTCGCAGTGGGTGGTGCTGGCGGCGATCATCGCCACCGTCCTCGGCGTGATCATCGCCCTCAACCCGAGCCGCCGCGAGTGAGACGATTGGTGTGACCAGATTCACGCATAGGCTCGCGCCGTAGGCGTAGGGTTCGGAAGACCTACAGAGGAGGAGAAGGAAGAATGGCCAACACCGACATCACGCAGCGAGCTCAGTATGAGCGCAGTGATCTGCTCGCTGGCGGCGAGGGAATTCGCCGAGGCTCCGAGAAGGGCGCGGCGGTGTACAGCGTGATCGCCCTCGTCATCGGCGTCGTCCTCGCGTATGCGGCGGTGAGGACGATCGACAACTGGGCTCAGTGGCTGGTGCTCGGCGTGATCGTCGTGTTCACGGTCGCCGTGGCCATAGCGATCGGTCCGACCCGCAAGGGGTCCGGGTCGCAGTTCAAGGTGGGCCGCTAGCTAACGGGACGACCGCTCGATCCGCGGGGTCGTGCCGCCTTCCTCCATAGCGTCGTCCAGCCTCTGCGCGAGCTCGTGCCGCAGCGCCGCTGTCGCTGGATCGCGCGGTTGTCCGGAGCGCACGTCGAGGCGGTTTTCGGCCTCCAGCGGGTCTCGCTCGAGGTCATAGAGCTCGAATTCCGTCGGCTTCCGCCCGTGCGGATCGAAGTAGAACGCGTACTTCGCGCCGGCGGTGCGGATCGCGCGAATCCGATTGGGCTGGCCGGGCGCCTCCGTCATCGCCGTCCCGGCCTGGTGGTCGTCGTAGGTGAAGTGAACGTGGTCGCGAACCGACGCGGCGGGTGCTGGGTGGTTCGTCACCGGCGTCAGCGCCACCGGGACGCGCTGCAGCGGCTCGCGGTCGGGTGCAGCCGCGTCGGCCAGGACCGGGGTCAGATCGCGGCCGCGAAGGCCGTCGGGCGCCTGGACGCCGCCGACGCGGAGCATCGTGGGCAGCACGTCCACCAGCGAGGCGAGGGCGCCGGTGTCGGCGCCCTTCGGGTAGAGCACGGGGTTCGACACGACGAGAGGGACGTTGATCGTCTCCTCGTACGCGTTGAACGTCTTCTGGCGCAGACCGCCGTGTGACAGGCCCATCTCGCCGTGGTCCGCGCACCGGATCACGACCGTGCGCGAGCGGAGCGATCCCGGGTCCGAGCCGTCGCCCAATGCGCCCAGGATCCGGCCGATCTTCGCGTCCACCAGCCCGTGGAGGTACGCGTAGAAGTTGACGTAGTCGAGCTGATCGCGGCGGTTGCGCAGCGGCCCCATGTACGCCGTCATTCCCATCTGCATCAGGGCGTGGACCGCGGGCTTCCCGGTGAGGTCCTCGTCGACCGTCGGCGGCAGCCGCACCCCGAGGTCGCGGAACTCCGCGGCCGAGTACCCGCCGCGCTCGTAGGAGCCCGGATAGCCCAGGACGTCATGGGGATTGATCAGCGAGACGACCAGGCAGAAGGGCTCGGGCAGCGCGGGGCCCGAGAGCCATCGCTCCACCTGCCCGGTGTAGACCTCATCCCAGCCCTCGCCCTCCCCCGCGTTGCCGCCCCCGAAGTGCTCGGCTTTGGCGTTCTCACCCGCGTCCGGGGCCTCCCAGTCGGCGAACCCATAGTCCCGCTCGATCCTGCGTTCGTCCGCGCCTCCCCACCCTCCGAGCAGGCCGCCCTCCCCGGTGGAGGGATGCGTGAGGTGCCACTTGCCCTTGTAGGCGACGTGGTAGCCCGCGGACCGCAGCAGCTTCGCCATGTTCGGCAGGCCTGCGGGCAGCTCGGGCTCCTGACCCCGGCTCTCCCCGATCCGCAGCAGGCCCTTGCCGAACTGCGTGAGCAGTCGCCGCGCGGGTACCTCGCGGCGGCGCAGGATCCGGGCCATCGTGGCCGCCACAGCCGGGGCGTAGCGGGGGTTCGGCCGCAGGTCGGCGGCCGTCAGGGTGAGCTCCATCCCGTGCTCCGCCGGATAGAGCCCGGTGAAGAGGCTCGCCCTGCTGGGCGAGCACATCGCCGTGTTGCAGAAGGCTTTGCGAAAGGTCAGCCCGGTTCGCGCCAGCTCCGTGTCGTTCGGCATCAACTCACGGAGCCAGGCGGGGTCCTGGGGCCAGTGGCGCGGCGCTCGCTGCTGGTCCGTGATCAGGACCAGGAAATTGGGGGGTGTCACAGGGCTCGCTACGGCTTCACCCTGCAGGAGCGGCCGCTGCAGGTCGACAGGCGCTGCATCAGCGCGTTGAGATGCGCCTTGATCCCCGCGTAGGCAGGGTCCCGCGCGACGTTCTGGAGCTCATAGGGATCGGTCCGGCGGTCATAGAGCTCCTCCTCCGAGGTCTCCGTGTAGACGACGTACGTGTACCGCTGTGTGCGGACCCCGGAGTACGGCCGATCCCAGGCGTTGTTGGGTATGGCACCCTCGAAGAGCGGGCGCGGCGCCTCGATCGCCAGAGCGCGCTTGGGCGGGTTCTTGTCCCGCCGGAGGGTGGGCACCAGGGAGACCCCGTCCATCCTCCTGCGCGCCTTCACCCTGGCGAAGGCGGCCAGGGTGGGAGCCAGATCGATGTTCGCGACCTGCCGCTTGACCCTCCTGCCCTCGGCGATGCCGGGACCACGGATGATCAGAGGAACCCCGAGCGATTCCTCGTAGGGCAGGAACTTGTCACCGGGGATGCGGTGCTCGCCCTGCATCCAGCCGTTGTCCGAGGTGAAGACGATCACGGTGTCCTTGAGCTGACCGGTGCGGCGCAGCGTCTTCACCATCAGGCCGACCTTGTCGTCGACCGCGCGCAGCGACCCGCCGCGCCCCTCGTAGTCGAGCTGGAGCTGGTCGATCTGCGCGTCGGTGAGCGGAGGGGTGTGGCTGGTGACGTCCGTGGCCTTGTCGCTGACGTCGGCCTCGTTGAAGCTGGGTGGCCGCGGCAGCTCGAAGCTCTTCGAGAGCCGCTCGTATCGAGGCGCGGGCCGGGGATCGGCGCCGGATCGCCCCATCAGGGTCGTGGAGACGTCTTCCCGGTGCGGTGCTGCGGGGGTCCACCAGATGAAGAAGGGCTTCTCGCGGCGCTTCTCGCGTCCGAGCAGCTTGTTGGTGATCCGGCCGGTCACATCGGGCGAGTACTGATCGGGATTGCTGGCTCCCCAGTAGGTGTAGGGGGAAGGTCCCATCACCTCGGTCAGCTTCGCCAGGATGTCCGCGACGCTCTTCACGTCCGGCGGGGTGACCTCGATGTTCGCGAAGTCGACCAGCTTGCGGGCGAAGTCCGCGTCACCCCAGGTCCGGAGCCGCCCGTTGCTGTTCATCACGAAGTTGTAGTAGTCGTAGGCCGAGACGTCGAGCAGCGCGTGCCACTGGTCGAAGCCGGGCGGGATCTCGCCGTGGGCGTCGAGGGCCCCGTAGCCGTTCAGCATCTTGCCGATCAGGTCCGTCCGATAACCGCCGGCGTCGAGCCAGGTGGCGAGGGTGTTGTTGCGCCTCGGCATTCCGTACCAGCCCTCGGGGTAGAAGTTCCCGCCCACGCCGTGGTTGTGGGCGTATTGGCCGGTGAGGAAGGTGGCCCGCGAAGGACAGCAGAGCGGGAAGGAGGTGATCGCGTCGGTGAAGCTCGTTCCCCGCTTCGCCAGCAGCTTCCTGGTCTTAGGCATGAAGGCGAGGTCGGCCTGGTTCATGTCGTCGGTCATCACGACGAGGATGTTCGGGCGGTCGCCCTTCCCTGATTCGGCCGGACGCGCCTGAGCCGCACCGGCAGTGGACAAGAGGAGCACGGCCACCAGGCCGAGCAGCGCCGTAAGGGTCCCTCCTCCCCGCATCGCGAGCCGATGCTACGGTGTGTGTCACACGCTGTCAACTCCTGATGCCCGCTCGAACCACGACGAAAGCCGCCCGTCCCCGCCTCAGCCGCGATGAGGTGCGCGATCGCCTCGTCGCCGCGACGACCGAGCTCGTGCGCGACCGCTCGTTCTACGAGCTCAGCGTGGCCGAGGTCACCGAGCGCGCGGGAATCGAGCGGACGATCTTCTACCGTCACTTCGACTCTCTCGCCGACCTGCTGCTGCGCGCCGCGACGGAGGCGATCGAGGATCTCTACGACGCCCAGGTCGAGCTCGACGGCGGGCGACGGGAGGGCGACCTCGAGACCGTGCGAGCCGCGATCGCGCCGGCCGTCCGTGTGTATCAGCGCCACGGCCCCGTGCTGCGGGCGGTGACCGAAGCGGGCGCGTCCGATCCTCAGATCGCCGCACGCGGCGCCGAGCTGCGTCTGCGCTTCAACGAGCTCGTCGCCGACTCACTCGCCAGGTTGCCGAGCCTGCGGGAGAACGCGCCGGCCGACGTCGCCGAGAGCGCGAGGGCTCTCAACCTGCTCAACGAGGCCTACCTCCGCGACGCATTCGGGCGCGAGCCGCGCCTCTCGCCCGAGGCCGCCGTGCAGACGCTGACGGAGATCTGGGCGGCGTTCCTCGACCGCCGGACACAGGGCGCCTGAAGCCTCAGGCCGGCCGAACCTGACCTAGGCTCGGCCGAGGGCCAGCACCCTCTCGACGTTGAGGCGGTGAACCTCCTCGTAGGGCTCGAAGTAACGGAGCGGGCCCTCGTCCACCAGGTCCCCCAGCAGCTCCCGTAGAGACATCGCTCGGAGCTCAGGGTCGCGGCCGCACCGACGCAGGCGCTCGATGTAGCTGATCGTGGCGTCGATCAGTTCGGTCTCGTAGCCGCCCGCGCTGATCGTGTCGGGGTCGCCGTGATTGGGCAGGATCCGCGTCACGTCGAGGCTCCGCAGGTCGGCGAGGTTCTCCAGATGGATGTCGAACCGCTCGGGCTCGTCCACATAGGTGGCCGTGTCCTCCATCGTGTCCCCGCAGAGGAGCAGCCGCTCGTGGGGCAGCACGAGCAGCGTCGCGTCGTCGCTGTGGATCTCGGTCGTGATCAGCTGGACGTGGATGTCGCCCACCCGCAGTTCCAATGCGTCCTCGATGGTGCGCGTCGGGAGAATGAGCGGCTCGATGCCCGGTGGCCCCTCCAGCTCGCCCCGTTCGATGGCCGCCCGGTTGCGGGCGAGGTGCTGTGCGGTGCGAGAGGACGCGATCACCTCGCAGTCGGCGAACACCTCGGTCCCCGCAACGTGATCGAGGTGCCAGTGACTGAGCACCACCGTGATCTCGTTGACGCCCATCGACTCGAGCGTCCGCCGCACGTACGACGCGTGTTCGGGGGAGATGTGGGTGTCGTAGACGAGCGCGGCCCCGCCGGAGACGACCGCGTAGCTCGCGATGCCGGGCGACAGGGCGCCGTCGTCCACCCAGTTCCGGCCGTCGGCGAAGCGGTATCCCGGAATGCGCCCGTCGTAGAAGGCCAGCACGCTCTCGGCGGGATGGAGAACGCGCAGGTTGTTCATCGGCCGATGCTAGACCGGCCGCGGTCACGTCTGCCTACACCAGCTCGAGAAAGACCATCTCGGCCGAGTCCGACCGTCGCGGACCGAGCTTGACGATCCGCGTATAGCCGCCCGGCCGCTCCGCGTAGCGCGGCGCGATCTCCTCGAACAGCTTGTGGACCGCGAACTTGTCGTTGTGCAGGTGGGACAGGGCCTGCCGGCGCGCGTGCAGGTCACCGCGCTTGGCGAGCGTCACCAGCTTCTCGAACTCCGGCTTCAGCGCCTTCGCCTTCGGCTGGGTGGTCCGGATCCGCTCATGCTCGATCAGCTGCTTCGACATCGTCCGAAGCAGCGCCTTGCGGTGAGCCGAGTCCCGGCTCAGCTTTGCCCTCTTGCGCTGGTGCCTCATCGCGGTCGCTCCGAACCGGGACTCTAGATGCCTCAGTCGGCGCGCAGCGAGAGGCCGCGTGCGCGGAGGGTCTCCTGGACCTCCTCGATCGACTTGCGACCGAAGTTCGGGATCGCGTTCAGCTCCGACTCCGACTTCCGCACGAGCTCGCCGACGGTCTGGATGCCGGCGCGCTTCAGGCAGTTGTAGGAGCGGACGCCCAACTCGAGCTCCTCGATCAGGATCTCGTCGAGCCCGTCGGCGCCAGGGACGGCCGCAGCGTCGCCGCCACCACCGGCCCCGTCAGTCACCGCGATCGCGCCCTCACCGCGCAACTCGTCCACGCGGTCGGCGGTCGTGAAGATCGCCAGGCTCTTGATCAGGATCTCGGCCGCCTCTCGCAGCGCCGCGCCAGGCTCGATGGAGCCGTCGGTCTCGACCTCGAGCGTGAGCTTGTCGAAGTCGGTGCGCTGCCCAACGCGGGCGGAGTCGACCGAATAGGCGGCGCGTCGGATCGGCGAGAAGATCGAGTCGATCGGGACGACACCGATTGGCTTCTCATCGGACTTGTTCTCGTCCGCCGGCGAGTATCCGCGCCCGCGGCCGATCGTCAGGTACATCTCGAGCTTGGTCTTCTTCTCGAGCGTCGCGATCGGCGCCTCGGGGTTGAGGATCTCGACTCCCGCGGGGAGATCGATGTCCTTGGCCTTCACCTCACCGGGACCCGTCGCGACGAGCGGAGTCTCGACCTCGTCGGCGTCGGTGTGCATCCGCACCACGACGTCCTTCAGGTTGAGCACCAGGTCGGTGACGTCCTCCTTCAGCCCCGGAATCGTCGAGAACTCGTGTGCCACGCCCTCGATGCGGACGCTGGTGATCGCCGCGCCTCCGAGGGACGAGAGCAGAACGCGACGCAGGCTGTTCCCGAACGTGTAGCCGAAGCCCTTGTCGAGCGGCTCGATCGTGAACGTTCCCTTGTTGTCGTCAGCATCCTCGCCCGCGATCTTCGGGACTTGGAAATCTGGCAGGGTGGTCATTGCTTCCATCACTTCCCTTTCTTCCTTCTTTTGAAGACTTACTTCGAGTACAGCTCAACGATGAGCTGCTCCTCGACGGGCGCCGAGATCTCGCTTCTCTCGGGGAGCCTCAGCACCTTGGCGGTGAGCGAGTCGTGGTCGGCCTGCAGCCAGGCCGGAACTCCGGACGTCAGCTCGGTCGCATCGCGGACCACGTCGGTGGCCCCGCTGCTCGCCTTGATCGTGATCACATCGTCCGGCTTCACCTGATAGCTGGGGATGTCGACGCGGCGGCCGTTCACCGTCCAGTGGCCGTGGCTGACCAGCTGCCGGGCCTGGCGGCGCGAGGCCGCAAACCCGAGGCGCACCAGAACGTTGTCCAGGCGGCACTCGAGCAGCCGCAGCAGGTTCTCGCCGGTGACGCCCTGCTGGCGGCTCGCCTTGTCGTAGTAGCCGGCGAACTGCTTCTCGAGCACCTGGTAGTAGCGCTTCGCCTTCTGCTTCTCGCGAAGCTGCGCCCGGTACTCGGACTGCCGCATTCGGCCCCGGCCGTGCTCGCCCGGCGGATAGGAGCGGCGTTCGACGCCGCACTTGTCCGTGAAGCAGCGCGCGCCCTTCAGGAACAGCTTCTGGCCCTCGCGGCGGCACTGCTTGCACTGGGCACCGGTGTCGCGGGCCATCAGACTCGCCTCCGCTTGCGGGGCCGGCAGCCGTTGTGGGCCTGCGGTGTCACGTCCTTCACCGTCGTCACGTCGAGCCCGGCGGCCTGCAGAGAGCGGATCGCCGTCTCGCGGCCGGATCCGGCGCCCTTGGCGAACACCTCGACGCGCTCGAGGCCGTGCTCCATGCCCTTCTTGGCGGCCGAGTCGGCCGTCACCTGGGCGGCGAACGGCGTCGACTTGCGGGAGCCCTTGAAGCCGGCCGACCCGGCGGACTCCCAGGCGATCACGTTGCCCTCGGTGTCCGTCAGGGTGACGATGGTGTTGTTGAACGAAGTCTTGATGTGCGCCTGTCCGTAGGTGACGTTCTTGCGGACGCGGCGGCGCGAGCGACCCTTCTGCGCACGTGGCATCTAGCGGTTCCCTCCTCGGCTCACTTGGGCTGCGGAGCCTTCTTGCGGCCCGCGATGCTCATCCGACGCGGGCCCTTGCGGCCTCGCGCGTTGGTCTTGGTGCGCTGGCCCCGAACCGGCAGCCCGCGGCGGTGCCGCAGGCCGCGGTAGGAACCGATCTCCTGGAGGCGCTTGATGTTCTGCGAGCGCTCCCGGCGGAGATCACCCTCGACCTCACGGTTCTCGACCGCGTCACGCAGCTTGACGATCTCGTCCTCGGTGAGGTCCTTGATCTGCGTGTTCGGGTCGACGCCGGTTTCCTTGAGGATCTCGTTGGCCGTCGAACGGCCGATCCCGAAGACGTAGGTGAGGCCGATCTCAGCCCGCTTGTTGAGTGGGATGTTGACTCCGGCGATACGCGCCATCAGCCCTGCCTCTGCTTGTGGCGGGGGTTGGAGCAGATGACGAGGACCGCGCCATTACGGCGGATCACCTTGCACTTCTCACAAATCGGCTTGACGGAAGCTCGGACCTTCATTCCCCTTCTTTCGTGGGGTCGTATCGGACTGGGAGTAGGCCCCTCGGCCCCAGGAGTCGGGCCGATAGGCAGAAGAAACGCCGGCCACGCCTAGGCGTGAACCGACGCATGAAAGTCTAGCAGCGTGCGTGCGTAACCCCTGATAGAAGGGCCTTGTGGAGAGCGAGACGAGGGTAATGGACGCCGAGCGGGCCGGCGAGGAGCGCGTGACGCCGCTCGAGCTCTTCTTCGACCTGGTCTTCGTCCTCTCGTTCACTCAGGTGACGCTGAAGATGGCCGACCACCCCGGGTGGGAAAGCCTGGGCGAGGGCCTCCTGATCCTGGCGGCTGTCTGGTGGGCCTGGTGTGCCTACGGCTGGCTCACCAACAGCATCGACCCGGACGAGAACCTCAACCGGGTCTGCATGTTCAGCGCGATGGCAGGGATGCTGGTCGTCTCGCTGAGCATCCCCGACGCCTTTGGAGACCGGGGCGTGCTCTTCGGCTGCTCGTACTTCTTCGTCCGCGCCATGCAGCTCCTCCTGTATGTCCGGAACACCCCGGGCGCCTCGGCGGACGGCGATTTGCAGGCCATTCTCAGGCTGGCGCCGGGTTTCCTCCTGGGATCGGCCCTGCTGATCGTCGCCGGCGTGCTCGACGACGGCGCCCGCGCCTCGACCTGGATTCTGGCGATCCTGATCGACTGGACGACCCCGCTCTTTTTCGGGACCGAGGAATTCCACCTGGATCCCGGGCACTTCGCCGAGCGACACGGCCTGATCGTGATGATCGCCCTGGGCGAGTCCATCCTCGCCATCGGTGCCGCGGCTGGGTTCACCCTCTCCACCGGGCAGGTGTTCGCCGCCGTCTTCGGCATCGCGGCGGTCGCCGCGCTCTGGTGGGCCTACTTCGACGTGGTCGCGATCGTGGCCGAGCGCCGGCTGACCGAGGCCCCACCGGGGGAGCAGGCACCCCTGGCGCGGGACGCTTACAGCTATCTGCACTTCCCGCTGATCGCGGGCATCGTGCTCCTCGCGCTGGGACTGAAGGAGACGCTCGCCGCCACCGGCGAGCCCCTCGAAACCGTTCCCGCGCTGGCCCTCACCGGCGGCCCCGCCCTCTACCTGCTCGGGCAGGTCGCCTTCCGGGAGCGGATCCTGGGATCGTTCAGTCCCCACCGCGCCCTGGCCGCCGCCGCGCTGCTCGCGCTGATCCCGCTCGCGCTCGGCGCCGACGCCCTGATTGCCCTCGCCGCCGTCTCGATCGTGCTGGCGATCCTGATCGCCTACGAGGCGGTCCACTACCGGGAGCAGCGCGCACGGGTGAGAGCGAATCCGGGTGCGACGCTCGCCGAGATGCGCGGCACCTAGCCGCCTAGCTCAGTCCAGATGCCACGGGGTCAGGATGCGCGGCCCGTCCTTCGTGACCGCGACCGTGAACTCGAAGTGGGCGGCGAGCGAGTCGTCCGCTGAGTAGACCGCCCAGCCGTCCGAGCCCATCCGCACCTCGGGGCCGCCGGCGTTCACCATCGGTTCGATCGCGAGCACCATTCCCTGCTCGAGGGTCGGGCCCTTGCCCGGGTCGCCGAAGTTCGGGATCTGCGGATCCTCGTGCATGTCGCGGCCGACCCCATGTCCGACCAGGCTGCGGATGATCGAGAGGCCGTCGCGCTCCACCCGGGTCTGGATCGCGTGCGAGATGTCGCTCAGGTGGTTGTCGGGCTTCGCCTGCGCGATGCCCTCGAAGAGCGCGGCCTTCGTGGTGTCCAGCAGCAGGTCCGCGCCCTCGGGCGCCTCGCCGATCGGCACGGTGATCGCGGCGTCGGCGACCCAGCCCTCGTACGTGACGCCGACGTCGATCGAGAGGATGTCCCCGCGGCGCAGCTCGTACGGTCCCGGAATCCCGTGAACCACCATCGAGTTCGGCGAGGTGCAGATCGAGCCGGGGAAGCCACGGTAGCCCTTGAAGGAGGGAACCGCACCCTGCGAGCGGATGAACTTCTCGGCCGCCTCGTCGAGCTCCTTCGTGGTCACCCCGGGACGTGCCTTCGAGCGCAACATCCGCACGCAGCGGGCCTGGATCTTCCCGGCCTCGGCCATCGCATCGATCTGTGCCGACGTCTTGCGAATGATCATGCCGCGGTACATCTCACATGCCCTCCTCTTCCTCTCGGCGGAGGGTGGCGATGATCCCGTGGATCCGCTCCTCTACCTCGTCGGGTGACTGCTTCCCATCCACCCGGTTGAGGATGCCACGTTCGTCGTAAAAGTCGATCAGTGGCTCGGTCTTCTCGCGGTACTGCGCGAGGCGATTCTTGATCACCTCGGGCTTGTCGTCGTCGCGGACGACCAGCCTGGCGCCATCGATATCGCAGGCGCCCTCCTCCTTGGGAGGGTCGAACTCGACGTGGTAGATGTGGCTCGGATTCTTCTCGCAGGTGCGGCGACCGCCGAGTCGGCGGAGTACCTCCTCCTCGGGCACATCGATCAGGATGACCCCGGTGATCTCCCGGCGCAGCTCGGACATCTTGGCGTCGAGGGCCTCGGCTTGAGGGACCGTCCGCGGGAAGCCGTCGAGGATGAAGCCGTCGGAGGCTTCCTCGCGCTGCAGGCGCTCGGCGATCACGCCGATGATCACCTCGTCCGGGACCAGGTCGCCGCGGTCCATGAACTCCTTGGCCTGCTTGCCGACGTCGGTCCCCTCCTTGACCGCGGCACGCAGGATGTCGCCGGTTGCGTAGTAGGGCAGCCGGAAGTCCTCCTGTAGGCGCTCCCCCTGGGTCCCCTTGCCGCTCCCGGGCGGTCCGAGCAGGATGAGATTCAGCTCGGGCAAGCCCGGCACCCCGCGGCGCGCGTCACTTCAGGAAGCCCTCGTAGTTGCGCATCATCAACTGCGCCTCGAGTTGCTTCACGGTATCCAGCGCCACCCCGACCACGATCAGGATCGAGGTTCCGCCGAAGAAGAAGTTGGCCGACGTCTGGCTGATCAGGATCGTCGGCAACGCCGCGACCGCGCCCAAGTAGAGGGCGCCGGGGAAAGTGAGCCTGGACAGGATCCTGTCCAGGTATTCGGCGGTAGGTCGTCCCGGCCGTACGCCGGGGATGAACCCGCCGTACTTCTTCAGGTTGTCTGCCTGGTCGACCGGATTGAAGGTGACCGCCGTGTAGAAGTAGGTGAAGATGATGATGAAGAAGACCTCGCCGACCACGTAGTGCCAGCTGTTCGGGCTGAAGAAGTTCGCGAAGTCGGTCCAGAAGTTGTTCCCGTTGCCCCCGAGGAGCTGGCCGATCGTCGGTGGGAAGGCCATGATCGAGGCGGCGAAGATCACGGGGATGACGCCGGCCATGTTCACGCGCAGCGGTAGGTAGGTCGAGCCGCCGGCGGTCATCCGCCTGCCGACCACGCGTTTCGCGTACTGCACGGGGATCCGCCGCTGTCCCTCCTGGACGAAGACGATTGCCACGATCACCCCGAGGGCGATGAACGGCATCAGCACCACGAAGACCTGGTCCGGGTTGTTCCACCACTTCGTGATCCCCTCCGGCAGCCGGGAGACGATCGAGGCGAAGATCAGCAGCGAGATTCCGTTGCCGATCCCGCGCTGGGTGATCAGCTCACCCATCCACATCAGCACCGTGCAGCCGGCGGTCAGCGTCATCACGATCAGGAAGACCTTGGGGAAGGTCCGTTCGCCGATCACGTTCGTGCCCCCGACGCTCTGCGAGCTGAACAGGAAGACGAAGCCGAGGGACTGGGCGAACGCGAGCGCGACCGTCAGGTAGCGCGTGTACTGCGTGATCTTCTGCTGGCCGACTTCGCCCTCCTTCTGGAGGCGCTCCAGCGACGGCACGACCACCGTCAGGAGCTGCAGGATGATCGAGGCCGTGATGTAGGGCATGATCCCCAGGGCGAACAGGGACAGCCTCGAGAGGCTCCCGCCCGAGAAGAGGTTGAGGAAGCCGAGGATGTTCGAGCCACCGACGTTGTTGAGCCCGTCCTTGACTGCGTTCGCATCGACTCCCGGCGAGGGGATGTAGGCCCCGAGCCGGTAGAGAGCGAGGATCGCCGCCGTGAAGACGAGCTTCTTGCGGATGTCCGGGACGGAGAACGAGTTGAGGATCGTCTGGAGCACTAGGACGCCGCCTCCTCGGCTTCGCCTGCGGAGGCGGCAGCATCCTTCGGCGGGCGTGCGGCCTCGATCAGCTCGACCGTGCCGCCGGCGGCCTCGATCTTCTCCTTCGCCTGAGCGCTGAAGGCGTGCGCCCGAACCGTCAGCTTCTTCGAGATGTCGCCGTTGGCGAGGATCTTGACCGGGTGCCGGCGCTTGGCCAGTCCCGCCTCACACAGCGACTCCGGGGTCACCTCGTCGTTCGCCTTGAATCGGGCATCGAGGTCAGAGAGGTTGACCGGCTGCGTCCGCGTGCGGAACTTCTCGAAGGGCATCGACATCTTCTTGTTCGGGCCGCGCAGCTTGCGCATCCGCATGTGGACCGGGTTCTGACCGCCCTCGTAGGCGACCTTGCGCTTGTTGCCCGAGCGGGCGCCGGCGCCCTTGTGGCCGCGCCCGGAGGTCTTGCCATGGCCGGTTCCCACCCCGCGTCCCAGCCGCTTGCGCGGACGGCGCGAGCCCTCGGCTGGCTTCAGCGTGTGGAGGCCGACCTTCGGCTTGTCCTCAGCCATTCTCGACCTCGACCAGGTGGCTGACCGCGCGGATCATCCCCTGCAGCTGGGGGGAGTCGGGGTGCTTGGCCTCGCGGCCGATGCGACCGAGCTTCAGCGAGCGCAGCGTCGCGCGCTGCGACTCCGAGGCGCCGTTCGCTGAGCGCACCTGCTTGAGGTTGACGTCGGCCATCAGGACTGCTCCGGCGCTGGTTCGGTGGTCTCAGTCGAGGCTTTCTCGGCTTTGCCATCAGAAGACGCCTCCTCGCCGCCGGCGCCACCCTCTGCAGCGGCTTCTTCGTCGCCGGCGGCTGCGGGTGCGTCAACCTCCTTGGGCGTCTCGGCCTCTTCCTTGGGCGATTCTGCATCAGTGCCGGCGCCGTTGCCGACACCGAGCACCTCCCGCACCGAGATGCCGCGCAGCTTCGCCACGTCCTCCGGACGACGCAGGCTGTAGATGCCCTCCATCGTCGCCTTGACCAGATTGATCGGGTTCTGCGTGCCGATGCTCTTGGTGAGCACGTCGCGAACTCCGCCCAGCTCGAGCACGGCGCGGACACCGCCGCCGGCGATCACGCCGGTACCGGGGCTCGCCGGGCGCAGGACGACATGACCGGCGCCGAAGCGGCCGATGACGCGATGGGTGATCGTCTGACCGTACTTGGGCACGCGAACGAGGTTCTTGCGCGCGTCCTCGACCGCCTTCTGGATGGCGAGCGGGACCTCGCGTGCCTTCCCGTAGCCGATCCCGACCACGGATTCCTCGTCGCCGACGGCGACCAGGGCGGTGAAGGAGAAGCGACGGCCGCCCTTGACCACCTTGGCGACGCGGTTGATCTCGATCACCCGCTCCTGCAGATCGAGGCCCTTCGGGGAGACGGTCTCTACAGCCATGGAACGGGTGAGGGTAGAGGACGAATGAGCTCGGCCATCAGAACTTCAGGCCTCCTTCGCGGGCTCCCTCGGCGATCGCCGCGACGCGCCCGTGGAAGCGGTAGCCGCTCCTGTCGAAGACGCAGGTCTCGATGCCCGCGGCCTTGGCGCGCTCGGCAACCAGCTGCCCGGCCCGCTTCGCCTGCTCCATCGAGTCGAGCTTGCGAAGGTC
>DATAPB010000087.1:0-6543 GCA_036265435.1 Solirubrobacterales bacterium
CTCGAGGCCGAACAGCTGGCAGGCGAGCGCGAGGGCTGAGCCCCACTGCCCCGCGCCGGTTTCCGTGGACAGCTTGCGGATCCCGGCCTCCCGGTTGTAGAAGGCCTGCGCGACAGCGGTGTTCGGCTTGTGCGAGCCCGCCGGCGAGACGCCCTCGTACTTGTAGTAGATGTGCGCGGGCGTATCGAGCTCGCGCTCCAGCCGCAGGGCTCGGAAGAGGGGCGTCGGGCGCCAGAGGCGGTAGATGTCTCGGACCTCGTCGGGGATCGCGATCTCGGGCTCGGTCGACACCTCCTGCTCGATCAGCCCCATCGGGAAGATCGCGGCAAGGTCGTCCGGACCCACGGGCTCGCCCGTCGCCGGGCTCAGCGGAGGCGGGGGTGGGTCACCCGGAAGGTCGGCCAAGAGGTTCACCCAGCTGCTCGGGATCTCCTCCTCAGAGAGCGCGAATTTGACCGTCTCTCCCACCTGCGTCCGATTCTATGGCCAGCATCCTCGCCATGCCTCGCGAGGCACGGACGCCCGTCGCGAGTGGCTCCGACTGGACCGATGTTCTAGTCGGGTGGGTCAACAAGGCTAATCCGAGCGCTTTCGGCGCCCGATGGGGGACCTAATGACGCTCCGGCGCTCATCGGTCCTTGGACTCGCAATTGCGGCGTCCCTTCTGGCTGCCACCTTTCTGGCGACGAGCGCCCACGCCCTGACACTGGCGAGCCAGACCTACCAGCTGAGCGGCGCCGACACGAAGCAGCGGCTCACCGTGCGCTGCCCGGGCAAGAGGGCTCTCCCCTACAGCGGCGGGATGCTCACCGACCCGCTGGGGCCGAACGGCGAGGGGGTCTATCCGCACTCCTATGAGCGCCTCGGCGTCCAGCGCGGCTGGCACGTCACGCCGGTCCTCTACTCGCCGACCGTGCAGAGGAGCCTCAGCCGCTCGGTCACGCTGCAGGTCGTCTGCGGGCCGCGCCTCGGCCCGGTCAGCTCGCCGCACAACACGGTCTTTGTCAGCCCGGGCCAAACCCGCACGGCGACCGCCACCTGCCCGAAGGGCAACCGCCTCCTCGCCGGCGGCTTCCAGCGCACCAACTTCGTCACGCGCGGCGGCAACTACGTGACCGAGTCCCGTGCCTCGTCCGATCGGTCCTGGCAGGTCTCCGGCAGCGCCTTCGGCAACTTCGGCGGGGAGCTCACGGCGATCGCGTACTGCCTGAAGTCCGGCGGGCCCCTGCTGAGCGAAGTCGACTCGCAGACAGTACTGCCGGTCGAGCAATCCGCCACAGCCACCACGCCCGCCTGTCCCTCGGGGTCGAGCATGGTCGCGGGCGGCTTCTCCACCTCTCCCTCGGGGCCGGCGCTGGTCTCGTCCGCGTACTTCAATCCTGCGGGAGGCTGGTCCGCCACCGCGTTCAACGAGTTCGGTCCGGACGCGACCCTGACCGCCCACAGCTACTGCATGACGAACGCGATGATCAAGCGACGCGCGAAGATGCGCCACGGGACGAGGGCGCAGCACGAGCGCACCATCAAGGCCCCGCCGATCCTGGACAAGGCCTTGAAGGTCGCAATCTCCGAGCGCGTCTCCAACAACGGCTGCTTCCCCTCGCCCGGCGGCCTGGTCGAGGCGCTGCGGGCCAACAAGATCCAGGCCCGTCAGGCCGGCAGCCCGCGAGCAGTCGGCGGCGGCATGGTGAACGTGCTCACCGATCAGGCCTCGTGTGAGCGGGTCCGGCTGGCGGTGCGCCGCGGTGGTGCCGTGATCGTGCTCGACTCGGCCACCGGCGAAGTCACCAAGCGGCGCTACCGGAAGCGCTAGCTAGCTCAGGCGCTCCTTCAGCGACTCGAGCTGCGACTGCAGCTTGTCCGGCAGGCGATCGCCGAAGCGGGCCAGGTGCTCCTCGACCTGCGGGAGCTGCGCCCTGACGGCCTCCGGGTCCACCTCGAGCAGCAGCTTCATGTCGTCGAGGTCCACATTGGCCCCCTCGATGTCGATCTCCCCCTCGGCGGGCACGCGGCCGATCGGCGTATCGACGGTCTCGCCCTCGCCCTCGGTGCGGCGGAAGATCCACTCGAGAACCCGGATGTTGTCCCCGAACCCGGGCCAGACGAAGTTCCCCTCGTCGTCCTTGCGGAACCAGTTGACGAGGAAGATCTTGGGCAGCTTCGCCCCGTCGCGCTCAGCGGTCCTCAGCCAGTGCTCGAAGTAGTCGGCCATGTTGTAGCCGCAGAAGGGCAGCATCGCCATCGGGTCGAAGCGGAGCTCGCCGACCGTGCCGTCGGCCGCCGCCGTCTTCTCGACGGACATCGTCGCGCCTAGGAAGACGCCGTGCTCCCAGTCGAACGCCTCGGTGACGAGCGGCACGACGGTCGCCCGGCGTCCGCCGAAGAGGAAGGCGTCGATCGGGACGCCAGCGGGGTCCTCCCATTCCTCTGCGATGCACGGGCACTGCGCGGCCGGCGTGGTGAAGCGGGCGTTCGGGTGCGCTGCCGGCTCATCGGAGTCGGGCGTCCAGTCGTTGCCCTTCCAGTCGATCGCGTGCTCCGGGGCCTCCCCGGTCATCCCCTCCCACCAGATATCGCCGTCGTCCGTCTTGGCGCAGTTCGTGAAGATCGTGTTCTTCTCGATCGTCGCCATCGCGTTCGGATTGGTCTTGTAGCTCGTGTTCGGCGCCACCCCGAAGAACCCGGCCTCCGGGTTGACGGCGTAGAGGCGGCCGTCGTTGCCGAACTTCATCCAGGCGATGTCGTCCCCCACCGTCTCGGCCGTCCACCCCTCGAGCTTCGGGATCAGCATCGCCAGGTTGGTCTTGCCGGACGCCGACGGGAAGGCGCCGCTCACGTACTTCACCTTCCCCTCCGGGGAGGTGAGCTTGAGGATCAGCATGTGCTCTGCCAGCCAGCCCTCGTCGCGCGCCATCACCGAGGCGATGCGGAGCGCGAAGCACTTCTTCCCGAGCAGGGCGTTGCCGCCGTAGCCCGAGCCGAAGGACCAGATCTCGCGGCTCTCCGGGTAGTGGACGATGTACTTCGTCTCGTTGCACGGCCACGAGACGCGCTCCTGCCCCTCCTCGAGCGGCATACCGACGGAGTGGACGCAGGGGACGAACTCGCCGTCGTCGCCCAGGACCTCGAGCGCGTCGGCGCCCATCCGGGTCATGATCCGCATCGAGGTCGCGACGTAGGCGGAATCGGTGAGTTGGACGCCGATGTGCGAGATCGGCGAGCCGAGCGGGCCCATCGAGAACGGCACCACGTACATGGTCCGGCCCCGCATGCAGCCGGTGAAGAGCGCCTTCAGCACCTCGCGCATCTCGCCAGGCTCGCGCCAGTTGTTGGTCGGGCCCGCGTCCTCCTCGCGCTCGGAGCAGATGAAGGTCCGGTCCTCGACGCGCGCGACGTCGGAGGGATTCGACCGGGCCAGATAGGAGTTGGGGCGCTTCGCATCGGAGAGCTTCTCGAAGGTCCCGGCATCGACGAGCTGTTGGGCGAGGGAGTCATATTCCTCCGCCGATCCGTCACACCAGTGGATCGAATCGGGCTGCGTCAGCTCGGCGATCTGATTGACCCATTCGACGAGCTTCGCGTGCTTTGTGGATTGCGTGGACGATGCCTCTGTCGTGGCGCTTGTGTCACTCACTGATGCGTTCAACTCCTTGCCGTTGAATTGATGACCCCCCATCCCTGCCGGGCGCGAGATGGTTTCACATCCCCCGGCCGCGAGGCCGCTCCGGCTTGCGAGGGGTCATACGGATCGTAAGGGGTCGCGACTGGGCCGTGCGCAGGCCTCGTACCGGGAGTAACTAGGCGGGCCTGGGGACGACCAGCACCGGGCAGGGCGCCTCGCGGATTACCCGCGAGGAGACGCTTCCGATCAGCAGCCGCATCACCGGGCCGAAGCCGCGTGAGCCGAGTACCAAAATATCGACTCCCATCTCGGCCGCCTCGAGCAGCTTCTCGACCGGATCGCCACGCTCGAAGACGGGTAGGGCCCGGAGCTCGGCTGGAAGCTCGGCGACGGCCTCGTTGAGCTGCGTCTGGAAGTCCGGCGCCGCCTCGGCCCCCGCCTGCGCGGCCGCTGCGGCGGCCATTCCCGGGACAGGCGTTGCGACCGCGATCACGCGCAGGGAGCCGCCGAACCTGGACGCCAGCCTGGCGGCCTCCTCCAGCGCGGCATGGGACTCCGCCATTCCGTTGAACCCGACGGCCGCCACGCGCAGGCGGTCTTGGGAGTGGTCGGACTCCGCGTATCCCTTCGGTGCGATCATCAGGCGGCACTTGGCCCCGCGAAGCAGGTGCTCGGCGACGCTTCCGGGCGCCACCGACCCGACGTGCGCGTGGTGGGTCGAGCCGAGGACGATCAGGTCGGCTTCGCCCCTTTCCGCCAGGGCCTGCAGCGCGTCCGACGGCGAGCCCTTCTCGACGTGGATGACCTTGAGCTCTCCACCGTCGCGCTCGACGATCCGCTCGGCGAGCACGCGTGCATCCTCGCCGCGCTCCGTGTCCACATAGCCGACGACTATCTGCGGGTAAATGGGCGGCGCCTGGGACATGGCCATGTCGAATTCTGGCGCGCCCGTTCGTCCACTAGGTAAGGACGGCGAGAAGCGCCGCCACGAAGAAGGAGCGTCAGATGAGCCGACTACGCCGGAATCGCTTCGGAGGTGAGAACCGCATCGAGCAGACCCGGGAACCGGGCGTCGAGATCCTCGCGCCTGAGCTCCGTCAGCTTGCTGGTCCCCTCTCGCTTCTGCCGGATGACCCCGGATTCCCGGAGGACCCGGAAATGATGGGTCATGGTCGACTTGGAGACCCCGAGCTTGATCGATCCACACGGGCAGGGCTCATCGCTCCCCGAGAGCCGGCGCACGATCTCGAGCCGCTGCGGATCGCTGAGCGCGTGGAGCACGCCCGGCAGCTCGAGTTCGTCCCGCTCCGGGTGATGCAGCTTCGTTGTTTGATCCATTCCCATGGTTCGATTGTACGACGATGATCGAACTTTTGATACGATAGTCATCGTACTAGCGAATCGGCAGGAAGGCAAGCCCATGAATGAGCACAAGATCGACACGACTCCAGCCGCCGCGGAGGCCCCAGAGAAGGATCAACGCGGCTCCAGCGCCTCGCAGGTCGCCGCCGTCGTCGAGGCGGCATACATCCTGGAGGCCGTTCGCAAGTGAACCCGGTCACGGCCGCACGCGACATCGTGGGGCGCAATTCCAATGCGCTCCTCCTGGTCGTCTGTCTCGGCCAGTTCATGGTCATCCTCGATGTCTCGATCGTGAACGTGGCGCTTCCCTCGATCAAGGACGCGCTCGGGTTCTCGACGACCGGCCTGCAGTGGGTTCTCAACGCGTACACCCTGACCTTCGCGGGCTTCCTGCTTTTGGGAGGACGCGCCGCGGACCTCTTCGGCCGCCGCCGGATGTTCTACCTCGGCACCCTCCTCTTCTCCGGCGCCTCACTCCTCTGTGCGATCGCCCCAACCTCCGGCGCGCTCGTGGCGGCCCGCGCCGCGCAGGGCATCGGCGGCGCGATCCTCTCCCCGGCCACCCTGGCGATCATCACCACGTCCTTCGACGAGGGCGCCCCCCGCAATCGCGCCCTCGGCGCCTGGGGTGCCGTCGGCGCGATCGGCGCGACCTCGGGAGTCCTCCTGGGCGGCGTCCTCACCGAGGCCTTCAGCTGGCCCGCGATCTTCATCATCAACGTCCCGATCGGGCTCGCCATCGTCCTCTTCTCGAGCCGCCTGATCCCCGAGGGGCGGAGCGAGGTGGAGAACCGCTACTTCGACCTCGCCGGCGCCGTCCTGGTCACGCTGGGGATGACCGCGCTCACCTACGGGATCGTCACGACCGACCGACTCGGCTGGGGCTCGCTGGGCGTGGTCGCGCCCGTCGCCGCCGGAGTGGCGCTGCTGGTCGCCTTCGGCCTCTATGAGGCGAAGCTGGCCAGCCATCCGCGGCGGGTTCCGCTCATGCCCCTCAGCGTCTTCCGCCTTCGCAACCTGCGCGCCGCCAACCTGGTGATCTTCCTCCTGTACGCCGCGATCTTCGGCTTCTGGTTCTTCCAGTCGCTTTATATGCAGGGCACCCTCGGCTACAGCGCCCTCGAGACCGGGCTCGCCTTCGTCCCGATGACCGCCGCGGTGGGCGCCGGAGCCACCCTGGCGCCGCGGCTCGCCAAGCGCTTCGGCGCCCGGTGGGTGCTGGCCGCGGGGATGCTCTCCGCAACCACCGGGGAGGCCCTGCTGATCGGCGTCCACCCGGGCGGCACCTATCTGGCGAACGTGCTCCCCGGCGGCCTGCTCGGGGCTTTCGGCCTCGGGCTGGCGCTGGTTCCCGCGACGATCGTCGCTGTCGAGGGCGTCCCGCGGGCCCTGAGCGGCCTGGCCTCCGGCGTTCTCAACACCTCCCGCTTCGTCGGCGCGGCGCTGGGCCTGGCGGTGCTCAGCACGATCGCGGCCCACCACACGCACTCTGAGGTCGCCTCGGGCACCTCTCCGGCGACCGCGCTCACGGACGGATTCGACCTCCAGTTCGCCGTCGG
>DATAPB010000088.1:0-12395 GCA_036265435.1 Solirubrobacterales bacterium
GCCACGGATGTAGAAGCTCAGACCGAGAACGGCCGCGAGGTAGCCACCGACTATCCCGAGGCCGGTCCAAAACGATCGGTAGGAGGTTTCGAACGGAATCGCGACCCCCGACAGCCCGGGGTGGAGGTAGGAATCGCCGAGCAGCGCCAGGCCGTGCCCCGTGATCGCGAGCAGGCCGGCCAGCGCCGTCGCTTCATGGAGCTGCTTGATGCGCGCCCTCGGCCCAGCGCCCTTCGCGAGCCGGCTCGACATGGCGAGGCCGAGGCCCACCGAGACAGCCGTGAGCACCAGCGCCACCACACCCAGTGAACGGCTCGCGATCCAGAAGAGATGCTGCCCAGGGTCCGTGTACGAGCTCACGCCGCCGCCTCGGCCGGGCTGCCGCGGGCGAAGCGCCCGATCAGCTGCACTGCACCGTCGTCCAGAACGACCAGCCCGCCGTGCGCCGCGAGGATCTCCCTCGCCCGCTCAGGCCCGGACAGGAAGGCCATCTTGGCGAGCGTCTCGGCCTCCAGTGCGGTGGCGCCGAGCGAGGTCGCCTGGATGACGCCCGTCCATGCCGGCTCGCCCGTTGAAGGGTCGAGCAGGTGATGCGCGAAGCCGTCGCCGCGCCGCCAGAGCCGCGTCCTGATGCCACTGGTGGCGACGGCACCGCCGCCCAGCATGAACTCGTGCGCGATGCCGTCCTCGAGCGGATGCTCGATGCGCACTGGCCTCTCGACCGGGCGCTCCCCGCCGAGCTTCAGGTCCCCCCCGGCGTCGACGACGAAGGTGGAATAGCCGCGGAGCCGGTCCGCGGCCAGATCGGCTGCCAGACCCTTTCCCGTGCCCACGGTGTCGATCCGCACCCCGGGCGGCCTGCTGACGACTCCGGTCCCGCGATCGACCGCAATCTCGCGCCAGCGTGACGCGGCCCAGGGATGGGCCGCCTTGCGGCTGGGCGCGAGGTCGAGCGCATCTCGTATCGGGGCAGGCGGAACGTCGGCGCGGGAGCGACGGTACCCGACCGCCTCGAGCTCCCTGACGAGGGTCGGATCCACCAGCCCATCGGAGAGCCGGGCCGCCCAGAGTGCCGCCTCGATCGCCACCGCCAGCGTCGAGCTCGCCATGACGTGGGGCCTCGGATCGGCGTCCAGGGCCGAGAGGTCGCTGCCGGGATCGAATCGGCTCAGCCTGCGCTGTAGGAGCCGCAGAAAGAACTCGATCTGGATGCCCATCGCCTCCGGCGACGGAAGTCCCTCGAGGACCGGATCGCCGATCAGCAGCCGTACGTGCGAGCCGAAGAGGCTGACGCGGCGCTCGTGCTCGAAGGCCGACGAGATCGTCGGGCGGGATGGCATGCCGCCGATGCTTCTCCCGCTCGGTCAAGCGACCGTAAGCGGACCCTGAGAATTCCTTAGGAACTAGGCGACGATCTCGATCGCCTGGTCGCGCTTCGCCTCGTAGGGGTCCTCCACGGCGAGCACGGCCTTCAGGGAGACGATCGCCACCTCGAGCTGATCGTCGTCGGGCTCCCGCGTGGTCAGGTTCTGGAGCAGCAGCCCCGGCCACATCAGGGCGCGCACCCAGGCCAGGTTGCGGTGCTTGCCCGCCCACTTGATCACCTCGTAGGAGAGACCCGCGATCAGCGGGATGCCGAGGATCCGCGAGAGCAGCAGCCAGTACCAGGCGGGCAGCCCGATCGGCGCAAAGACGAAGATCGCCAGCACCATCACGATCAACAGGAAGCTGGTCCCGCAGCGCGGGTGCAGGCGCGAGTACTGGCGCGCGTTCGCGGGGGTGAGCTCGTCCCCGGCCTCGAAGGTCGAGATCGTCTTGTGCTCGGCCCCGTGGTACTGGAAGACGCGTCGCAGGTCGGGGAGCTTGCTGATCAGGGCGAGGTAGCCGATGAAGATCGCCGTCCTCAGCACTCCCTCGACGAGCCAGAAGAGAATCGCGGAGCCCAGCCAGTCCTTGATCAGGCTGGTCGCGCCGACGGGGATGACGAAGAAGAGGCCGACCGCGAGCAGCAGGGAGAAGAAGATCGTCAGCCCCCAGGTGAACCCGCCGATCTCCTCCTCCTCTTCACCGTCGGCGAGCTGCTTGTTGGCGGAGATGGCGAGCGCCCTGAAGCCGATCTTCAGTGACTCGGCCAGCGCGACGACCCCGCGGATCACGGGCAGGCGCCAGATCCGGCTCCGCTTCGCCCAGGAGACGATCGGCTCGGTGGTGACATCGATCCGGCCCTCGGGGGTGCGGCAGGCGACGGCCCAGATCGAGATGCCCCGCATCATCACCCCCTCGAGCACCGCCTGACCCCCCACCGGGGCATCGCCGACCGCTACGGGCCGGCCGTCCGGCATGCGCTCTGATTGGGCGCCCGTCGGACGCTTCCCGTTGGATCTTGGGTCAGGCTCGGGGCTCAACGGGCACGCTTGGCGGCACGGCGGCGGAACCGCTCGACGCGGCCCCCGGTGTCAACCAGCTTCTGCTTGCCCGTATAGAAGGGGTGGCACTGCGAGCAGATCTCCACGTGAAGCTCGGGCTTCGTGGAGCGCGTATAGAAGTCGTTCCCGCACGAGCAGTGGACGTGCGAGAGGACGTATTCGGGATGGATTTCGGTCTTCATCTCGTTCAAGTCTAGCCAGGGATGCCAACACTTCCCGTGGTTGCAAGGAGCGGCCCCGGAAGTGAGACGGACGTCACGTTGACATACAGCTTGTAGGTCAGATATACGTACAGCCTGTATGCGAAAGGCGCCGCGGCGGGCGCAGACGACGAACCGAGGAGGCCGACGGTGACGACCCAGACCGAGGCAACGACCGAGATCCGCGAGCTCGCCCAGCGCTACGGCGAGGCCTGGAACAGCCAGGAGCTCGACGCGATCATGGACCTGCACAGCGAGGACTCCGTCTTCGTCGCCCACGCGGCGGGCAGCATCCCGGCTGAGGGCAAGGCGGCGGTCCGCGAGGCCTTCGCCGGCTACCTGGCCCTCCTCCCCGACATCAACTTCGCCGAGCGCGCGCTGCACGTCGGCGAGGATCACTGGGTGCTCGAGTCGACGATGTCCGGAACCGTCGCGGGGTCGATCGAGGTCGAGGGTGAGGCGCTCGGGGCGAACGGCGCCCGGGTCCAGGTCGACTGCGTCGATGTCATCGAGGTCCGCGACGGCCTCGTAGCGAGCAAGCAGACCTACATCGACTCGCTCGCCATGCAGCGCCAGCTGGGAGGTGAGTGATGTCGGCCATTGCCGAGAAGGAGTCCGCTGCGGCGGATTGGGTGGGCATGTTCGCCGAGGGCTGGGCGAATCCGGTGGACGCCGACACCTTCTGCGACCACTTCGACCCGTGGTTCGACGACCGGGTCCGGATGATCCAGCCGAACCTGCGCGCAACCGTCGGCCGGAGGGCGTTTCGCGAGCAGTTCGCCCGCCCGCTCTTCACCATCGTCCCGGACCTGCACGGCATCGTCGAGGGATGGGCCGCGTCGGGCGACTCCGTCTACATCGAGCTGCGGCTCGAGGGGACCGTCGGCCGCCGGCGCTTCACGATCCACACCTGTGACCGGATCGAGCTCCAAGACGGTAAGGCGGTCGAAAGGGTCGCCTACCTGGACCCCGCGCCGCTGCTCAAGGCGGTTGCCGCGAGCCCGCGGGTGTGGCCCCGTTTCATCCGGGCGCAGCTGGGCAACCTGAGGAGGCCCTCATGAGCGAAGTCAGACTGACCCAGGGACCGATCGGGTACACCGAGTCCGGCGAAGGACCTCCGATCGTCTTTGCGCATGGGCTGCTGGTGGACGGGCTCCTGTGGCGCAAGGTGACGCCGCTGCTCGAGGACCGGTTCCGCTGCATCGTTCCGAACCTCCCCCTCGGCTCCCACCTCACCCCGATGCACCCGGACGCCGACCTCTCTCCCCCCGGCCTCGCCGCCATCGTCGCCGGCTTCCTCGAGGCACTCGATCTCGAGGACGTCGTCCTGGTCGCCAACGACACCGGCGGCGCAATCTCGCAGATCACCGCCGCCAACCACCCCGAGCGGATCGGCCGCCTGGTGCTCACCAACTGCGATGCGTTCGAGAACTTCCTGCCGCTCGCGTTCCGCCCGCTGCAGTGGGCCGCTCGGGTGCCCGGAGCGCTCACGGCGATGATGCAGGGGATGCGGTTCGCGCCGATGCGGCGACTCCCGAATGCCTACGGGTGGCTGATCAAGCGCGACTTCGACGCGGCGCCGACTCGGGAGTGGGTCGAGCCCTACCTCGCCCGTCGCGGCATCCGGCGCGACACCATCAAGGTCCTCCGCGGCATCCACCCTCGTTACACGATCGAGGCCGCCGAGAAACTTCGCGGCTTCGACCGGCCGACGCTCCTCGCCTGGGCGGTCGAGGACCGCTTCTTCAAGATCTCCTTCGCCGAGAAGCTCGCGGGCACGATCAACGGGGCGACACTGGAGCGGATCGAGGACTCCTACACCTTCGTCTCGGAGGACCAGCCCGAGCGCCTGTCCGAGCTGATCGCACGCTTTGCGCGGGAGCCGGCGCCCGTCAGCTGATCAGCAGTGGAGCGTGCTCTTCAGGGTGACGATCCGCCCGTCGAGGGAGGTCACCACCGCCTCCAGCCTGTTGCCTGAGGCCGCATTGGGCAGCCGGACCTGGATCGGCGGTTTCGCGTCCCGCTTCAGCTTCTTCCCGCGGAGGTAGAAGGTGGCCTCCTGCGGCTTCCCCTTGCCGGCGACCTTGGCGCTCGAGCAGCGGGCCTTCAGCTTCACCGCCGGCCGAGCCCGGCAGGTCCTGCCGGCGCAGCGCGCCTCGGAGGAGAGCAGGCGCCGGAGCGCGCTCTGGACCGGCGCGTAGATCGGATTGCCGGCCTGGTTCTGCAGCTCGAATGGATCGCTGCGCAGGTCGTAGAGCTCCTGCTCCGCCGTGCCGTAGTTGGAGTAGAGGTAGCGGTCGGTGCGCACCCCCTGGTAGTTGAGCGGCGGGTCCTCGGGGTCCTCGGTCGTGTCCGGGGTGAAGTAGGTTTCGAGGTCCATCGCGCGGCCCGGGAAGTCCCGCTTGCTCTCCATGATCGGGATCAGGGACATGCCGTCCTCCTTGCGGCCCGCCTTGGCCTGCGCGAAGTCGAGGATCGTCGGGGCGAGGTCGACGTTGCCGACCGGCTGCCGACGGTGGACCCCCTTCGGCATGCCGGGAGCCCGGATCAGCAGCGGCACCCGGATCGAGGGCTCGTAGATCCGGACCTTTCCCTGCGGCACCCTGTGCTCGCCATGGAAGAAGCCGTTGTCCGAGGTGAAGATCAGGACCGTGTTCTTGAGCTCGCCGGAGGCCTTCAGCGTGCTGACGACGTTCTGGACGAGCTCGTCGACGCCGAGGACCGCCTCGGCGCGCGCCCGGTAGCGGGCGTCGACGTTGGCGATCTGCCCTGGAGTGAGCACTGGGAGGTTCTTGATGTTGGAGGGCTTGTCCGAGACGTTGGCCTCGTTGAAGCTCGGATCGCGGGGCGCGGTCAATCCCGCCAGCTTGCCCTCGTAGCGCGGCGCGGCGCGCGGATTGTCGCCCGCGCAGTTGCACGAGCCGGCCTCGCCATGCGGGTCTCGCGGGGCGACTGAGAGGTAGAAGGGCTTCGTGCTCGGCGCCCGGCGACGGATGAAGTCGGCCGCCTTCTGGGAGTAGACGTCGGTCTGGTAGGTCGCCGGATCGACGACGTCCGGCGTCGAGCCGTAGTGGACGATCTGGCCGTTCTCGTTCAGCGTGTAGCCGTACGCCGTGTAGGTGCCGCCCGTGAAGGCATCCGGGTTGTCGAGCGAGCCGTACCACTCGTTCCATCCCGGCGGGACCTCGACGTCCGGCGAGGTGGTGCCGTAGCCGTTCAGGAACTTCCCGATGTGCGCCGTGTAGTACCCGGCGCGCTGCAGCCAGACCGGCAGGCTGTTCCCGAGCGTCGGCGCGAGCTTGCTGTAGCCGCCGGTCGGCAGCTGATTGCCCCGCACGCCATGGTTGTGGGCGTACTGCCCGGTGAGCATGGTGGAACGCGAGGGACAGCAGAGCGAGTAGTTGACGAACGAGTTGTCGAAGGTGACGCCCCTGTCGGCGAGGGCCGCGTTCGTCTTGGTCAGGAACTGCTGCAGGTTGACCGACTGGTCGTCGTCCATGATCAGCACGATGTTGGGCCTGGCCTGCTTCGCCTTCTGGCGCTTCTTCGCCTCGCCGCCCGCCGGGAGCAGTGCCACTGCGACGCACAGCAGCGCCGCCGCCAGCAATGCCCCCGCCACCCTCCGCTGTAACCCGATCCCCACGGCCCCTAAAAACCGCTAGTCGGGTCTGGAGTTGCGCAGTGCGGTTCCTTCTCCGTAAGCCGCGCGCCGGGTTAAGGTTATGGCGTGGCACCCACAGGGGGTCAGGAGCAGGGAGAGAAGATCTCCGTTGTCCTCGCTGATGACCACGCGGTCGTCAGGAGTGCCCTGCGCCTGATGCTCGAGCGGGAACCCAACATCGAGGTCGTCGCGGAGGCCGGTGACGCGGACTCGGCCGCCCGCTATGTGAGCGGGCACCGCCCCAAGGTCCTGATTCTCGACATCAACATGCCGGGCGGCTCCGGCCTGGCCGCGATCCCTTCGATCCGCGAGCAGTCACCCGATACCGAGATCGTCGTGCTCACGATGCAGGACGAGACGGCCTTCGCGCGCGAGGCCCTCCAGGCAGGCGTGCTCGGCTACATCCTCAAGGAGGCCGCGAGCGAGGAGCTCGTCAAGGCAGTGCGCATGGCGGCCGAGGGCCGCACCTATCTGCAACCCGAGCTCGGCGCCCGGCTGGCGGCGGAGCCGGACGCCGCGACGCCCGACGACCTCTCCGAGCGCGAGCTCGAGGTCCTGCGGCTGATCGCGCTCGGCCATACGAACAACGAGATCGCCGAGCAGCTCTACCTCAGCGTGCGCACGGTCGAGTCACACCGCGCGCACATCCAGCAGAAGCTCGCGATGACGACCCGCTCGGAGCTCGTCCGCTACGCAATCGATCGCGGACTGATCGACGTCTAGGTTTCGTCGCTGGGTGGGTTGAGCGGGATCTCCGCCGACACCTTCGTCCCGGATCCCCTCGTCGAGTCGATCCGCAGCGTGCCGCCCAGCAGCGAGGCCCGCTCGCGCATCCCGACCAGCCCGAAGCCCTCACGCACGAGGTTCGGCTCGAAACCGACGCCGTCGTCTGAGATCTCGATCTCGATGTGGCCGGCGGACTCCCGCACCACGAGCTCAGCCTGGTCGGCCATGGAGTGCTTCGAGACGTTGTTGAGCGCCTCCTGGACGAGTCGGTAGACCGCCGTCTCGAGCAGCGCCGCAGGGCGCTCGTCGGGCTCCCGGGACAGCTCGAAGTCGCAATCGATCGTGATGTCGCCGACCTCCTGGTGCTGCTGTGCGAGCGCATAGAGCGCCGCCTCCAGCCCGATCGTGTCGAGTGACGCGGGGCGGAGCTCGGTGATCAGGCGCCGCAGCTTCACGATCTCGTCGTCGATCTGCTGGACAGCCTCCTGTCCGGTGTCGTGGAGGTCGTCGGGCGACTCTTCCCTCAGGGCGGAGGCGAGCCTCATACGCAGGACGGCCAGCGACTGCAGGGTCTCGTCGTGCAGCTCGCGCGCCCAGCGCCCGCGCTCCTGCTCGGCCGCCTCGATCGTGTTCTCCAGTCGCTCCTCGGCCATCGACCTCGCGGTCGCGACGCCGGTGGCCGCGCTGGCGGCGAAGGCGTCCAGCATCCGCTGGTGCTCGTCGTCGAAGTGGCCCGGGTCGCCGATGTGATCGAGGGCGACGACCAGGCCGAGCGACTGATTGCGGAAGAGCAGCGGCGCGATCAGCGCGCGCCCCCTCTCGTTCGCCTCCAGATCCGCTCCCGTGATCCTGCCTAGGAGGACCTGCTCGGATGCCTCCCGCACCCTGAACCTGAGATACCCGACCTTCGGGTCGAGCCCGCCCGCCACCGCGGCCGTCGCGGCCACCACCAGCTCATCGCCCTCCCGCAACAGGATGATCAGAGCCCGGGCCTCGACCAGGGCCCGCCCACGTTCGACGATCGCGTCGAGCACCCGCTCTAGCTCGGTCTCCCCACCCACGGCGATCGCGACCTCGGTCGCCGCCTGCAAGCGCCTCACCGCTCGGCGCAGGTCGTCGCGGTCTCGCCTGCGGTCGGTGATGTCGCGGATGGCGGCGAGCGCCATCATGCCGTCCCCGGTCGCGACCGTGGAGAGCGAGATCTCGCACGGAAACTCCGTGCCGTCCTTGCGGCGCGCATGGAGATCGAGGCCGGCGCCCATCGGCCGCGTGCGCGGAGCCTCGAAGTATCGATCGCGGTGGTCGACGTGATCGGAGCGGATGCCGCTCGGGACCAGCGTCTCGACGGGGCGTCCTATCAGCTCGCCTCGCCCGTAGCCGAACACGGCCTCGGTCCTCGAGTTGACGAGTTGGATCTCCCCGCGTTCGTCGACCCCCACCACCGCGTCCGGTGCGAACTCGAGGAACTCCCGCTCGAGCGTTAGGCTGATCCGGTCGGGCATCGGGGCGAGCATAAATCAGCTTCGGCCGGGTACGCGCAAGTGGTGTGAACCACCCACTCCGTTCGCTCGCCCCATGCCTGATTCCGGGTCTCGCCTGCGTCGCGATCGCCGCGGGCTGCGGCGGAAGCGGCTCGGACACCGTCGCCCAGGGGACCCGCTCCTCGGGCGCTCCGGAGGCGCCGAGCGCCGCCCAGCCTCTCTCCCCCGCCGAGGCCCACGGACGGGACCTCTTCATCCAGCGCTGTGGCGCATGCCACACCTTCGAGGCGGCCGGAACCCTCGGCAATGTCGGGCCCGACCTCGGCGACATCGCCGTCGATGAGGCGGACGTCCTGCACGCAATCCGGACCGGCGGCGGGCGCCACGCCAAGGGTCAGGAGAGCGGGCCAAGCGGCAACATGCCCCGCAACCTCGTCACGGGGAAGGACGCACAGGATGTCGCTGCGTTCGTGGCCGCGAACGCCTCCGGCAGCTCGACGCCGTAACTACGTCTCCTGATACAGCGGCCCGTCGCCGCCCTCGGGCAGGGTCAGGCGGCCGCCCTTCGCAGTGATCGCGCCGCACTGGACGCAGTTGGAGGGGGTGACGTGCACGTCGACCGTCTCGGCGCCCGCCTCGAGCTCCTCGTCGGGGATCTCGTAGACCTGCGCCGGGCACATCGAGACCCAGGTCTGCGCGAGCTCGCGCGGCACCCTCTCCTGGATGCGGATGTGATTGGGCGCGTCGTCGCGGGTGGCGTTGCCCGAGAGGAAGACCGAGTTGAGCTTGTCGAAGATGTACTTGTTGTCGGGCTTCGGGTACTTCTTCGCCGCCCCCTCCGTCTTCACCGGCACCTCGGCGTCCGGCTCGTTCTTCCAGTGCCCGCCCGGGAAGGCGCCCTTGGTGGCCACCATCAGGCTGCCCATGATCCCGCCGAAGATCAGGCCCTTCGACAGCGGCTGGCGCATGTTCCGTGACTGCCAGAGGTCTTTTTCGATCAACGACCCCTTCACCTTGCGCTCGTAGCTCTCGAAGTTGACCGAGTCCTCTTTGAGTGACTCGACGATCGCCTCGGCCGCATACATGCCGGCGTGCATCGCGTAGTGGATGCCCTTCAGCGTCGGTACGTTGACCATGCCGGCGGCGTCGCCGCAGATCACCATGCCGGGGCTGGAGAGCCGCTTCGGCATTGACCAGTAGCCGCCGGAGGGAATCGTCTTCGCGCCCCAGGCGACCCGCTTGCCGCCCTCGAGGATCTTCTTGACGAACGGGTGGGTCTTCAGCTCCTGCAGGGCGTCGTGGGTCGAGAAGGTGGCGTCGCTCGTGTCGAGGCCGACGACCAGGCCGATGGCGACCTTGTCCTCGCCCATCGGGTAGATGAAGCTGCCGCCCGCCTCCTTGTACTTCGGCCGCCAGCGAAGCGGCCAGCCCAGGGTGTGGATGACGCGATCGAGCGGCTTCTCCACCTCCCAGACCTCCTTCACGCCGAGCTCCCAGCGCTGGGGGTCGGGGCCCTGCAGGTCGAAGTACTCGAGCGCGGCGCTGGTCAGATGCCCCAGGGTTCCCTCCGCGAGGACCGTCGCCTTTGCGACCAGGTCGGATCCGGGCTCGAAGTTGGACAGCTCCTCGCCGTCCTTGCCGCGGCCCTTGTCCCCGGAGCGAACGCCGCGGACGATCCGGTCCTCGACCAGCAGCTTGTCGGCCGCGGTCTCGCTGAGGATGTAGACGCCCGCCTCCTCCGCCTTCTCGCCGAGGAATCGCCCCAGCTTGGCGATCGAGGTGACGTAGTTGCCGTGGTTCCGGAAGTTCGGCGGCATCGGCTTGAGTGGCACCGCCAGCTTCGAGGTGAGGAAGTAGACCGCGTCCTTGGTGACCTCCTGGAAGACGGGCCATTCAGAGGGCGCGAGGTCCGGGAACAGCTCTCGCATCGCCGAGGGCTTCATGTTCGCCCCCGAGAGCAGGTGCGCCCCGGTCGTCTTGCCCTTCTCGACCACGGCGACCGGGACCTCGCCCAGCTTCTCCATGAGCTCGGGCTCGTCCTCGAGCAGCTGCATCAGCTTGATCGCGCAGGCGAGCCCCGCGGGCCCGCCCCCGACGATCGCGACGCCGACCTCGATGCGCTCGTCCTCGGGATCGGTGATGCCCGCTACGAACTCCTCCGCCGGCTTCACCGGCGGCGGGTATTCGAGCGGCTCGACGGCCACCTAGATGCCCGGCCTTCTCGGCATGTGCGCGCGGGGGCGCGTGAGGGCGAGCAGATCGGTGGACGCAGGGCGCAGCCCTTGCTGGTGGCAAGGGCGTGCCCGAGGACGCCGAGATGCGAAGCTCTCACGCGTCATCCGTGCGTGCATGACGGGGAGGGCGGGCATCTCTAACCCTTCTTGGCCTTGATCGCCTCGGTCAGCTTGGGGACGATCTTGTGGAGGTCGCCCACCACCCCGAGGTCCGAGAACTCGAAGATCGGAGCGTTCTGGTCCTTGTTGATGGCCAGGATGTTCTCCGAGTTCTGCATGCCGACCTTGTGCTGGATCGCGCCGGAGATCCCGAGCGCGAGGTAGAGGTTCGGCGCGACCGTCTTGCCGGTCTGGCCGATCTGCGCGGCGTACGGGTACCAGCCCGCATCGACCACCGCGCGGGTCGCCGCCACGGCGCCGCCCATCGACTCGGCGAGCTGCTCGGCGAGCTCGAAGTTCTCGGCCTTGCCGAGCCCGCGGCCTCCGCCGACCAGGATGTTGGCGTCCTCGATGTTCACGTCGGCGCCGCGCTGCTCGCCTCGCGTGACCATCCTGGCCTTCGTCGACCAGGGCGACAGCTCGACCTGGACGTCCTCGACCTCGGCGGTCCCGTCGCCCTCGTTCGTGTCGAAGGCGTTCAGGCGCCCGATGATGATGCCGGGCTTCTCGACGTAGCCGACGTCCGCGATCTGCGAGTCCTGAAGGATCGGCCGCTCGGCGACGAGCTTCCCGTCCTGGACGTTCACCTGGGTGACCTCCATGGTCACACCCGCGTTCAGGCGAGCAGTGAGGCCGGCCCCGATCTCGAAGCCGAGCAGGCCGCCGCCGAAGAGCGCGTAGTCGAAATCGTTGTCCTGCATCACCTTCGCCATCACGTCGACGATCGGCTGCGCCAGGCCCTCGGGGGATTCCTTGGCCCGGTAGACCCTGCTCACTCCGTACTTGCCGAGCCCCGCGGCGGCGTCATCGGAGACGTCGCCGACCACGACCGCAGCCGCTTCGGTGCCCAGCTCGCCGGCCAGCTTCGCGGCCTCTGAGAGGGCGCCGAGGGAGTTCTTGTTGAAGTTGCCCTCGTCGTCGTGGAGGGCGTAGACCAGGATCCCGGCCATCAGATGATCTCCTTCCGGTCAGCGTGCGACCGGGGATGCGCCCGGCCAAGCAGCTCAAGGACGCAGGGCGAAGCCTTTGGTGGTGCCAAAGGCGAGCCCGAGGACGCAGAGATGCGCAGCGCCGGGCGGATCAGCCGGGCGTGCGTTGATCGGGAGGAGGTCATCTAGATCAGCTTCCTTTCCTCGAGCCAGGCAATGATCTTTTCGACCGTCTCGTTCGTGTCTTCGTCCTCGATGATCTCGCCGGCCTCCTTCTCGGGCGGCGGCTTCAGCTCGAGGACGGCGGTGCGCGAGCCGGTCTCCCCGACGCGGTCGGACTCGATGCCGACGTCGCCGATCGCCTTGGTGTCGAGCGGCTTCTTCTTCGCGCCCATGATCGCCTTGAGGCTCGGGTAGCGCGGCTCGTTGATCGCGTCACCGACGCTGATCACGGCCGGCAGCTCGACCTCGACGGTGTCGTAGCCGTACTCCGCCTGGCGCTCGCACGTGAGCGTGGCGGCTTCGCCGCTGCCGGGGGGCGTGACCTCAAGCTTGATGACCTGCGTGAGCGACGGCATC
>DATAPB010000089.1:0-8155 GCA_036265435.1 Solirubrobacterales bacterium
GTCGACATGGATGCGTTCTATGTCTCGATCGAGATGCTCCGGCATCCCGAGCTTCGCGGGAAGCCGGTGGTGGTGGCCTACGACGGGCCGCGCGGCGTCGTCACCACCGCCTCGTACGAGGCCCGCAGGTACGGCGTCCACTCAGCGCTGCCGATGATCACCGCCCGGCGGCGGTGTCCCGAGCTGATCGTGCTGCCGGTCGAGATGCAGCTCTACCGGCGCGGCTCGGACAAGGTGATGGAGACGCTGAGGGCTTTCTCGGACCAGGTCGAGGTGGTCGGTCTCGACGAGGCCTACGTCGACCTCTCCTGCTCCCCGGTCCCGCAGTCGCGCGCCCGCGAGATCAAGCGGCGGATCACCGAAGCCACGCGTCTTGTCTGCTCGATCGGGCTCGCGCCCAACAAGCTGATGGCCAAGATCGCCTCGGACCTGGACAAGCCGGACGGATTCTTCGTTCTCGACAACGACAACTGGCTCGACACCGTCGGGGCGAAGCCGGCCAAGTTGTTGCCGGGTGTCGGTCCTCGCACCGATGAGCGACTCCGCTCGATCGGGATCGAGACGGTGAGTCAGCTCGCCGAGGCCGACCTGCAGCTGCTCCAGTCGACCTTCGGGCCAGGGCACGGCGTCGGCCTCCGCGATCGAGCCAGTGGCATTGGCAGCACCAGCCTGAATGAGGAGGTGAAGCGGAAATCCGAAAGCCGCGAGACGACCTTCCCGCAGGACGTCACCGATCGCCAGATCCTGCGTGAGACGGTCGATCGGCTGGCGCGCTCGGTCTGCGAGAGCCTCGCCGGGAACGGCCGGCGCGGCCGGACGGTCACCCTGAAGATCAGGCTCCGTCCCTTCAAGACCTACACGCGCTCGCGCACCCTCCCCGCCCACACGGTCGAGCAGGACACGGTCGCGGCGACGGCGCTCGAGCTGCTTGAGCGCTTCGATCCGCAGACGCCCGTCCGCCTGGTCGGCGTGGGCGTGGCCGGACTGGTGAGCGAAGAGGTCACCCACCAGCCCGGCCAGCTCGCCGTTTGAGGACCTGCCGCTAGCGGGTGGTCAGCACGGTCCCCGTGGAGGGGAAGCCGAGCTTCGCCTTGGTCGCCGCGGTGAGGTCGTACTCGCGGTTGCCCGCGTAGGGACCACGGTCGATCACCGGCACGGTGACCGTGTGGCCGTGGTAGCGGAGAGTGACCCTCGCGCCGCACGGCAGCGTCTTGTTTGCGACGCCCAGCTTGCTCGGGGTCAGGGTCCCGCCGCAGGCGAGACCGCCGCCGTAGAGGCCGGGGCCGTAATACGAGGCCGCGGCCGGCCTGTAGGCGTTCACGCGGACGCGCTTCGAGCGGACTGCGGTGCCGCTGACGCGAGCGCGCGCCGTGTAGACGCCGGCCCGCGGAGCGCGCCAGGTGACCTTGTAGGTGCCATCGCCGCGGCGGCTGTGCGTGCGGAGCTTGCTGCCCCCCACGCGCACGATGACGCGGTGGCTCCCGCCCGGGGCAACGTGGCCCCCGAACCTGACGGCCCCGTGGGCCATGACGTTGCGCTGGCCCTTCAGCTTGACGGCCGTCGGGGCGCTCGCGGCGCTCGCCTCGGGGCCGCTACCGGTCAGTCCCGGGACCGTGTCCTGGGCGCCGGCGATCCCTGCTGTGATCATCAATCCCATGGCGGGCAGCAGCGCTAGCGCAGCCCGCCTCCGCTTCCAACGGAAGCGATGCAAAGCAATACACCTTGCCTCTCTGTTCGCCTACGGGGTTAGCTGACGGGCTCGCGATGACGCGAGGGTGCGCCACAAGGCGCAGCCCGTTCACGTCTGCCGCTAGGAGCGGACCACCGCTCCATTCGCCCCGGCCGGCCCCCTGTCTGCGGTGCCGGCGCCGGCGCCCCTGGTGGGATGCCGGGAAGTGGGTCCCCCGCTCGCGTGATGTCCGTCGACGCGATTAGGCGGGTTGTTTGGCGACTAATCGGCCGACCAGGGTAGAGACCTATTGACTTATTTGTGTGACCTCGCGCACAGTCGGTATGCGACATGCGACTATCAGTGGGCATGAGTGACCGCCTGACAGGCCTGGACTCCTCGTTCCTCCATCTGGAGCGGGATGGGACCCAGATGCACGTCGCCTCGACGACGCTGTTCGAGGGCCCCGCGCCGCCGTACGTGGATTTCCGCGAGCACATCGAGTCGCGGCTTCACCTCGTTCCCCGCTTCAGGCAGAAGGTGCGCTTCGTGCCCTTCGGGCAGGGTCGTCCGGTGTGGGTCGATGACCCTCATCTCAATCTCTCCTACCACGTGCGGCACACCTCGCTCCCCGAGCCCGGCTCCGAGCAGCAGCTCCGGGTGCTCGCTGCTCGGATCTTCTCCCAGCAGCTCGACCGCTCGAAGCCGCTCTGGGAGATCTGGCTGGTGGAGGGCCTCAAGGGAGACCGCTTCGCGATCGTCGGCAAGACCCATCACGCGATGGTCGACGGGGTCTCGGGCGTCGACATCACCACGGTCCTCTTCGACGTCGAGAAGGACCCGGCCCAGACCCCGATCGAGAGCGAGAACTGGGTCCCGCAACCGGAGCCCAACGGGCCGGAGCTGCTGGCCGAGGCGCTCGTGGAGCGCGCCATCTACCCGAGGGAGATCGCGCGCGGCCTACGCCGCATCGTTCGCGGTCCCCGGCGGGCGTTGCGCCACGCAGCCGACGCGGCTCTCGCGGCCGGATCGTTCGCCTGGACCGGGGTCGGCGCTCCCAGCAGCCCATTCAACTTTGACATCGGCACCCACCGCCGCTTCGCCTGGGTGCGGGCCTCGCTGGCCGAGATGAAGCAGGTCAAGAACGAGCTCGGAGGGACGGTCAACGATGTCATCCTCGCCGCCGTCGCCGGAGCCCTCGGCCGCTACATGCGCTCCCGGGGCCACCCCACGGTGGGCCTCGAGCTGCGGGCGATGGTTCCCGTCAGCGTGCGGACCGCCGAGCAGCACGGAACCCTCGGCAACCAGGTGACGGCGATGATGGCCACGCTGCCCGTCTGGTGCGAGGACCCCAAGCGGCGGATGGAGATCGTCCGCAAGTCGATGGGAGACCTGAAGCAGTCCAAGCAGGCCGTGGGCGCCTCGCTGCTGACCCAGCTGGCTGACTTCGCGCCTCCGACGATCGCCGGCCAGGCGGCGCGCCTCCAGTCGCGGCAGCGGTTCTTCAACCTGGTTGTCACCAACATTCCAGGTCCCCAGTTCCCGCTCTACCTGATGGGGCGCCGGATGGAGCGCGTCTTCCCGATGGTCCCGCTGGCGAAGAACCAGGGCGTCTGCATCGGGATCATGAGCTACGACGGGCAGGTCAACTTCGGCCTGATCGGCGACTATGACGGCATGCCGGATCTCGAGGACCTCGCGCAGGACCTCGAGGACTCGATCGACGAGTTGATCGAGGCCGCCGGGGGCCGCCCAGGGATCTTCCGCCGCTTCGCGCCTCGCCGGAGCGTGAAGGCCGCCCCGCAGAACGGCGGCAGCGAGCGCGAGGAATCCCCGGCGGGCTAGCCGACGGGCCGCACGCTCAGCGCTCGGCGCGCTCCTGCGCGAAGGCCTCCTTCATGGTCACGCGCTCGGCGTTGGCCCAGACGGGCTCGTCGAACCGGGCTCGCAGCATGATCTTCTGCAACAGCGAGAGGTCCTCCTGGCGGGCGAGGTCGTAGCTCGAGCCGGACTCTGAATCCGCGTGGCCCGGGTGGACCATCCATTCGGTGACGCCCTCGGGCGGGTTGCGGACCTCCGGTGGCTCGGCGGGCTCCTTGCTCTCCGTGCGGCCGATCAGGAGGTCCGGGGTGTCGATATTGCGCTCCCGGAGCCACTGGCGGTGATCTGGATTCACCGATCGCACCGGGGCACCGATCTGCTGGGCCGTCTGCAGGACGGGTGTGGCCAGCTCCGGTCGGGCATGGCAGTGCTTGTGCCCGTTGAGGAATGCCGGCCAGCGGCCGAAGAGGTCCCCGAAGCGCTCCAGCTGAACGCGCAGCGCCGTGCGAGCCGGGGCGCCGCTGCGTGGGCCCCAGCGGCCCTCGAACTCGATGTGCAGCCCGATCTCCACCCCGGTCGCGAGCAACGGCTCGGGCTCGCAGTAGTCCCTCTCGACCATCGCGCTGACGCTGTCCACCCCGCCCATTTCGATCGCCTCGAGAATGCCCTCGTTGTAGGAGGGCCAGTAGCCATAGTCGTCGCCGGTGATCACCAGCATGCGCACGCGGCTAACTCACCTGTTGGATGGCGGACTGGATCTCCTGAAGCGTCGGGATCGTGGAGCCACCGATCGCCTTCTGGCCGTTCGGGCCCTGGACGACGATCGAAGGTGTGCCGTTGAAGCCGAATGACTGAGCCTGGCTCGAGCCTTGCTGGATCACGCTGTCCCATTTCGAATCGTTGCGATCCGTATTCCACCTATCGATGTCCGGCACACCTGCGCCTTTGGCGATGCTGGTCAGGAAGCCGTCGGTGACGTAGCCCGAGTTCTCGCCGCCCTGGTTCAGGTAGAAGAGCTGGAGGAAGTTCCAGAACCGGCCCTGGTCCCCAGCGGCGAGGACCGCTTTCATCGCGGGCTTGGAGTCCGGGCCGATGATGAGGAAGGGCCGGAACTCGTACTTGACCTTGCCCGGCTTCACCTCGCTCGAGATCAGGTCGGGCGCCACCTTCTCCGAGAAGAACTTGCACGAGGAGCACTGTGGGTCCCCGTACTCGATGACGGACACCGGGGCGCCGGCGTCCCCCAGGACCGAGCCGCTCTGGGAGAGCCCGGTGAGCTCTGCGCTCACCTGCTGTGCGCCCGCAACGTTGGAGGGCGTCCCCCCTCCCCCGTCGTCGCTTCCCCCCGACTGGCTGATCACGATCAGGGCGACGATCACCGCCACGGCCGCAAAGCCGGCGATGATCAGGTACTGGAGGCGCCGCTTGCGCGCGAGAGAGCCCGATTGCTGGGACTCGGCCGCCTGCCGCTCGGCACGCAGGCGCTCTCGCTCTCGCTTCCTACCTTCCATGCGAAGACTGTATCTGCGGGGCCCCGAGCTCACTCCCGGCGTAGGCGAAGGCGCGGGTGGCCGCGACCGCGAGCGAAACGGTCATCACGACAGCGCTGGCGACACACCACTGGCAGATCGCATCGATCACGAACAGCTCGAGGTACGTCAGGTAGGCGCTGAAGCCGAAGCCGACCAGCGCCGTCAGGAAGCCACCGAAGCGGCCCAGATCGCCCGGGACGATCGCGGCAGCGAGCAGGAGGACGTAGCCTGCGATGCCGATGACGGCGACGTTGAGGCCGGCGAGGTCCGAGTACTTGCTGTTCGCCACCGTCTCGCAGCCGCTGCCTCCGACGAGGCACTTCGGTGCGCCGCCCCCGCTCTCGGCGATGGCGATGTAGGTGGCGACGCCGATCCCAACCAGCGCGAGCATCGCCGCGGCGATGCGCAAGTTCCGCTCTGAGAGCACAACCCAATGCTACGAACGAACCTGAACGCGCCCAAAAGCCCGAGCAGACCGCTCGTTCGGGGATATTTCCGTGTTGTAGTCACGGAGCATGTATCAGGGAGCGATCATGAAGGCAGGCGCAGTCGCGCTCGCGGCCCTCGGCGCGATCATGATCGCGTCGCCCGCGGCCCTGGCCTCGACTGTGACGGTGACCGGCGGCGACACAGTCAGGGTCGCCGAGACAGGCAATGAGGTGAATCAGATCACGGTCAGCGTCGACCCCGGGACGGACGCCTACTACTCGGTCAGGGATTCGGCAGCCACGCTGACCCCGAGCGGAACCTGCGTCGCGGTGAATGGGCACTTCGCCGTTTGCCCGCGCTCGGGCATCAAGACGATCATCGTCCAGACCGGCGACGGCGCCGACGCGATCACGCTCGACGCGGCCACGATTCCCGGCACGATCAGCGAGACAGTGGATGGGGGCTCGGGAAACGATGACGTCATCGGCGCCAATACACCCGGCACGGTCAGCGGCGGATCAGGCAACGACAACGTGCACGGACGGGGAACCGTGAACGGCGGCGCCGGCAATGACCTGCTGACGGGGTCGCCGCTGGCCGACGACCTCCGCGGCGGCAGCGGGAGGGACAACCTGGACGGCGGGTTCGGGGCGGACGACATCGCCGGCGGCAGCCAGGCCGACACCCTCGTATATCCGGGGAGGGTCAACGGGGTCAACGTGACGATCGGCTCAGGCAACTTCAACGATGGAGGTCCCGAGGACCAGACGGGCAGCCGCCGCGACACGGTGCACGGCGATGTCGACGTTCAGTTCGGAACCGAGCGCAATGACGTGCTCGTCGGGGATCGCACACCGGAGACGCTGGTCGGGCTCGGCGGCGACGACTTCGAAGTCGGAAACGGCGGAGGCGACACCGTGCTCGGCTTTGACGGCAGCGACCTGCTGATCGGGGAAACCGGCAGCGACATCCTGCGCGGTGGGCTGGGTGCCGACCGCCAGTTCGGCAAGTCCGGGAACGACCGGCTGGCCGGCGGCCCCGACGACGACTTCCTCCGCGGCGGGACCGGGGTCGACGTGATGAAGGGCAAGAACGGGATCGACCGCATCAACGCGCGCGACGGTGCGCGCGACGTGAAGATCAGCTGCGGACCGGGCCCGAAGCGCCTGGAAGGCGCAAAGCGGGACAAGGGCCTCGATCCGCGGGCCAAGTCCTGCTGACCTGACCCCTCCTCCCCCCGCGATTCGTCCTCGCCGGCGTGGATGATGGCGCCGTGCACCGGATCCACTACCGGTTCGGGATCGTCCTCTGCCTGATCATCGTGACGATCTTCTTCGTCATGGCGGCCCCTCAGGGCGACGGTGCGCGCTTCGTCTCCGTGACGCTCCAGGCCGCGGTGCTGATCGCCGCCGTGATCGCCTCCAAGCTGCCGACGTGGGTGATCAGGCTCACCGTGGCCGCGGCGGTCGTCGGCATCGCCGGGTCGGCGGCGGCGCTCTTCGGCACTGGCGAGTTCGGCAACGCCGCGGCCGGGATCGTCGCCCTGCTCTATGTCCTGCTGACCCCGCCGGCGATCGTGGTCGGCGTGCTCAAGCAGTTCCGCGAGGAGGGCAACGTGACCATCCACTCGATGTTCGGAGTGCTCTGCCTCTACCTGCTGGTCGGCCTGATCTTCGCCGTGACGTTCGGGGTGGTCCAGGACGTCTCCAGCACCGACTTCTTCACGGTCGAGCACGCCGGCCGGGACGATTTCCTCTACTTCTCCTTCGCGACGCTGACAACCGTCGGCTACGGCGACCTGGTCGCCGCGACCAACCTGGGCCGCTCGCTGGCGATCGCGGAGGCGCTGCTCGGCCAGATCTACCTGGTGACCGTGGTCGCCCTGATCGTCACCCGCCTGCGCCCGGCAGCCAACCGAGCATGAAACGGGTTGCCCCTAGCGGCGCACCTCGCATCAGGCCAGCTCGAGCAGGGACCAGAACGGATGGTCGCGCGGCGGTATCCGCGGTGGCACACGCCGGTACTGACGGTTCCGGGCCCAATCGAGGTAGCCGCGGAGCCGCCGCGAGATCGAGCGGAGCGTCGCGGGCGTCGGCTGGACGACGGTCTGGTTGAGGGCCCAGAGCCAGGCGTTGGCCTCGGACTCCAGCCTGGGCGCCGAACGTCCACGCCCGACGAGGTGCCCGATCTCATGCAGGGCGATGAAGTAGGAGACCTGCCCCCGGATCGGCGGAATCGAGATCTCGAGCTTGCCGCCCCGCCAGCGGATCGCCCGCCCGCGGGAGGACGCGCCGGCCAGCTCGATCCCATGCTCGCGGCAGAGGTCCTCGACGTGAGCCTCCATCAGATCCACTCCCCGGCGCCGGGGGGGCTTTCGGTCCTGCCTGAACACGCGCGCCAGCGTAGCCCGCGCCGCGGATGAGCCGGGCGGGGCGGCGGATGAAGCCATACTTGGGTCATGTCCGAGTCGACCAGATTCCGCCTCGCGCTCGCCCAGATCGACCCCACGGTGGGAGACGTCGAGGGCAACGTTCGCCTGATCTCCGAGTCGATCGAGCGCGCTCGGGACGGCGGAGCGCAACTCGTGCTGCTGCCGGAGCTCTGCGTTTCCGGCTATCCACCCGAGGACCTGCTCCTGCGCCTCGACTTCCTCGTCGCCGTGCGCGAGGGCCTCGACGCGGTCGCCTCGAACGTCCAGGGGATC
>DATAPB010000090.1:0-7858 GCA_036265435.1 Solirubrobacterales bacterium
CGGAGTCCCCTCGCATCAGCCGCCGTAAATGATCCGTCTCGCGGTTCGCTGCGAGCCGGAGTACTCGGAGCAGGTGATGGCCAACCTGCTCGAGCTTGCGCCCAACGGGCTGGAGGAGGAGCGCGGCCCCGGCTGGGTCGAGTTTGCGATCTACGGCCCGCCCGGCGAGGTCCCGGATCTGGGAGAGCTGCAGGCCGCCGCGGGCGGCGCGCTCGTCGATGTCACGACGACATCCGTTCCCGATGACTGGGCCGATCGGTGGGCCGACTTCCACCGGCCGATCGAGGTCGCGGGCAGGGTCGGTGTCCGGCCGTCCTGGTGGGATCCGCAGGATGGTCTGATCGACGTCGTCGTCGATCCAGGGCGCGCCTTCGGTACCGGGGGTCACCCTACGACCAGGCTCTCCCTCGCGCTGCTGATCGGCCTCGAGGAGGCCGGACAGGCGTCTGGGGCGATCGCCGACTGGGGCACCGGTTCGGGCGTGCTCGCGATCGCGGCGGCCAAGCTCGGGTGGGGCCCGGTCACGGGCTGCGACCGCGAGCAGGCTGCACTCGAGACCGCGCGGGCGAACGCCGAGGCGAACGGGGTCGCCCTCGCCCTCGAGCGGATCGACGTCCGGGAGCAGGCACCGCCCCTCGCGCCCACCGTCGTTGCGAACCTCACGGGCAACCTGCTCCAGGACTGCGCCCGGCATCTTGCGGTCGCGGCGCAGCAGCCGTCGGTGCTCGTCTGCTCGGGGATGCTGGAAACCGAAATCGACGACGTCGCCGGATCCTTCGCGCCGGTGTACCTCCGAGAGGCCCGGCGAGCGACCGAGCACGAGTGGGGGGCCCTCCTCCTCCGGCGGGGGACCGGGGACTGATGGAGGCCGACCTCACCCAGGACCTGCCGATAGCGATGTTCGACTCCGGGGTTGGGGGCCTCACGGTGCTCCACGAGTGCCTGGTCTCGCTGCCCGAGGAGAACTACGTCTACCTCGGAGATGACGCCCGTTTCCCGTATGGGGCCCGAACGTCCGACGAGCTCCGCGACCACGTGCAGCAGGTGAGCCGATACCTGCTCGAGCGGGGCGCGAAGCTCCTGGTGATCGCCTGCAACTCGGCCGCCTCCGCCGGGCAGCAGGAGGCGCGTGAGATCGCCGCCGAGGCGGGGATCGAGGTCGTGGCGGTGATCGAGCCGGAGGCCGAGATCGCCGCGGCGCTGACCGACAACGGGAACGTCGGCGTCCTCGCCACGCCCGCGACCGTCCGGAGCGGTGCCTATCTGAACGCACTGGCCTCACAGCAGAGAGCGCTGACCGTCACCGAGGTGGAAGCGCCCGACCTGGCCGCGGTGATCCAGCGCGGCTTCCCGTTCTCCGAGAGTGTCGTCGAGATGGTCCGCTCCTACTGCGCTCCGCTGAAGCGCGCGGAGGTCGACACCGTGATCCTCGGCTGCACGCACTATCCGCTGGTCCGGCCCATGCTCCAGCGCGTCCTCGGGCGAGACGTTCGCCTGGTCACGGCGGGCCACGCGATCGCGGGCACGGTCGAGAGGGTGCTGACCAACGCCGAGCTCGCGAAGGCCGGCAACGAGGAGGGGACCTATCGCTTCATCTGCACCGGAGATCCCGAGTCTTTCCGCGAGCTCGGTACCCGCTTCCTGCAGCTGCCACTCGGGGACGTTGAGCGCGTCGACCTGCCGTGACGGCGGCGCTGAACCCCGAGAACGTCCCCTTCTGGCCCTGGGGGGTGCTCCTCCTCATTGTCGGTCTTTACATCCTCGGAATCGCCGCTCTGATCGCGGGGGGCCGCCGCGAGGACGCCCGCGCGCTCGCCGGCTTCATTCCCGACTGCCTCGTGCTGATCGGCCGGCTGGCGCGCAACAGGCGGATCTCCCGCGCAAGGAGGGCCGTGCTCTTCCTCGTCCTTGGTTACCTCGCCCTCCCGATCGACCTCGTCCCCGACTTCCTGCCCGGCATCGGGCAGCTGGACGACGCGGTCGTGCTCGGTCTCGCCCTGCGAGTTGTGGTCCGCGGCGGGGGGATCGAGCTCGTGCGCGAGGCCTGGCCGGGACCAGAGGCCTCGCTCAGCCTGGTCCTCCGCGCCGCGGGCCTCGAGACAAACGGAGCAACGACCCCTCCGACTACGCTTTGGGCGGATGAGCATCCTCGAGCAGGTCCAGGAGGACGTCAAGACCGCGATGAAGGCCGGCGAGCGGGAGCGTGTCGGCCAGCTGCGCATGCTCGTCAACGCCCTCCAGGCTGAGGAGAAGGAGGGCAAGGGCGACGAGGTCGCCGCGCTCCAGCGCGAGCGCAAGCGGCGGCTTGACGCAGCCGAGGCCCTGCGCGAGGGAGACCGGACGGAGCAGGCCGACACCGAGGAGGCCGAGGCGAAGCTGATCGAGGGCTATCTGCCCGAGCAGCTGTCCGACGCGGAGCTGTCAGAGCTGGTCACCGGAGCGATCGACGAGTCCGGAGCGAGCGAGCCGAAGGACATGGGGGGCGTCATGAAGGTGCTGATGCCGAAGGTCGGCGGCCGCGCCGACGGCAAGCGCGTCAGCCAGGCGGTGCGCGAGAAGCTTGGCGCGTAGACAGCTGACCATCGACAACACCGTCGCTGCGGAGCTGGCGGGCTCCGAGGACGCCGTCCTGAAGACCCTCGAGGGCCATCTCGAGGTCGATCTCTTCCTGCGTGGCAACGTGCTGACGCTCGACGGAGATGCCGGCGACGTCCGCACCGCCGAGACCGTGGTCGGTGAGCTTGTCGACCTGATCGAGCAGGGCCACGAGATCGCCCCCGGCACGATCGAGGCGGTCACGGGCGCGCTCGACAAGCACGAGAGCCCGGCCGAGATCCTCGAGGACGTCGTCTGGCAGCACCGCAACACGCGGATCGCGCCCAAGACCGTCAACCAGAAGCAGTACGTCGACTCGATCCGCCGGCACACGATCACCTTCGGGATCGGTCCCGCCGGTACCGGCAAGACGTTCCTCGCGGTGGCGATGGCCGCGGCGGCGCTCTCGCGCGGGGACGTCCAGCGGGTGATCCTCACCCGTCCCGCCGTGGAGGCCGGGGAGCGCCTCGGCTTCCTGCCCGGGGACATCCAGGCGAAGGTCGATCCCTATCTGCGCCCGCTCTTCGACGCGCTCTACGACATGCTCGACCCGGAGCGGGTCAACTCGTACTTCGAGAGGGGCACGATCGAGGTAGCGCCGCTGGCGTTCATGCGCGGAAGAAGCCTCAACAACTCCTTCGTGATCCTCGACGAGGCACAGAACACGAGCCCCGAGCAGATGAAGATGTTCCTGACGCGACTCGGGTTCGGCTCCAAGTTCGTCGTCACCGGCGACATCACCCAGATCGACCTGGAGAAGGGGTCTCGCTCCGGCCTGATCGAGGTGGGCGACATCCTCACCGGGGTCGAGGACATCAACTTCATCCGCTTCGGCGGCGAGGACGTGGTACGCCATAAGCTCGTGCAACGGATCGTCGCCGCCTACGGCGAGGCTGAGAGCCGCACCCGCGACCGCCCCGAGGATTCCGGGAGCGGCTGAGATCGACCTCTCGGACGTCCCGGGCGACCTGAGGCGGGCAGTCGGCGCCGCGCTCCACGCAGCGGGAGTGAGCGACGGCCACATCGGCGTCGAGATCGTGAGGGAGGGGCGGATGCGAACGCTCAACTACGCCGCCCGGGGCGTGGACGAGGCGACGGACGTCCTCGCCTTCCCGATCGATGATCAGCAGCAGGACGCGGGTCCTCGCGAGCTCGGCGACGTCTTCATCTGCCCGGACAAGGCGACGGACGTGACCGAGGCGGCCGTACACGGGACGCTCCACCTCTGCGGCTACGACCACGAGACCGACAGCGGGGAGATGCTCGAGCTGCAGGCCAAGGTCATGCGGTCCCTGAGGTGAGCAACGCCGGGTTCGTCGGCGTGGCGGGCCGGCCGAACGTCGGCAAGTCGACTCTGGTCAACGCGATCGTCGGGGCGCACGTGGCGATCGTCTCCGAACGCCCGCAGACAACCCGCCGAGCGATTCGCGGCGTCGCCACCGACACCGCGGCCGGCTGGCAGCTCGTGCTCACGGACCTCCCCGGGGTGCAGCGCCCCCGCGACGCGCTCACCGAGCGCATGCAGCGCCGCGTCGAGCGCGAGATCGCCGACTCCGAGGCGATTCTCTTCGTCGTCAACGGCGAGCAGGGGATCGGCCCCGGAGACCGCTTCATCGCGAACGCGCTGCTCGGGGCGAGCACGGAGACGCCGGTCGTCTGTGCGGTCAACAAGGTCGACCGGCTCAACAACGCGGAGACCGCCGCCGTGCTGGCTGAAACCGCCGAGCTCGAGGTGGTCGACGAGATCTTCCCGGTGAGCGCCCGCGCCGGAAAGGGGCTCGGGCCGCTGATAGACAAGCTCGTCGAGCTGATGCCCGAGGGACCTTTCCTGTTCCCGCCGGACCAGCGCTCGGACCTGCCGAGCGAGGTCCTGCTCGGCGAGTTGGTTCGCGAGCAGGTGCTCCGCAGAACCCGCGACGAGCTTCCGCACGCGGTCGAGGTGCAGGTCCAGGACGTTGCGCACCGCGACGACGGGGTCGTCGAGGTGCGTGCCCAGATCTGGGCGGAGACCGACTCCCAGAAGGCGATCCTCATCGGCGCCGGCGGCAGCAAGATCAAGGACATCGGCACCGCCGCCCGCGCGGAGCTCGAGCGCGAGCTCGGCAGCCAGGTCTTCCTCGACCTGCGGGTGCGCGTCCGCAGGAGCTGGCGCAAGGACGAGGGCCTGCTCGACCGCCTCGGCATCGAGTAGCTCTTCACATCCCGTTCACCGCCGGGTGGTTCGCCGCGGTCAGCATTCACTCAAGCGAAGAGAGGAGCGAGATGGACACCGACCGAGACCGCGAGGAATGGACGGATGAGGATGAGCGCCACCCGGGCGGCACCGAGGAGCCAATACCGGTTCAGGAGGAGGGCCTGGCAGTCGGGCTGGAGGGACAGGACGGCTTCGATGCTGACCTCGACCCCGAGATAGCGGAAGAGGTGGAGCTGCAGGAGGAGAACCGTGAGGCGGAGGGAGATCCGGGCGAGGTCGAGACGGTCTTGAATTTCCGCGACGAGGACGAGGAAGAGAGCTGAGCCTCTCGCAGGCCCCAGAACTGAACTCGCGCCTTCAGGCGCGTGAGTGGGCGATTCGTACAATCGCCCGATGGTTGTGCAGACGGCGAGAGACGCGGCAAAGGTCCGCTTCGACGAGCGGGGCCTCGTGCCGTGCGTCATGCAGGACGCCCGCTCAGGCGAGGTGCTCACCCTCGCCTACATGAACGAGGAGGCTCTGCAGCTCACGCTGGAGACTCGGGAGATCCACTTCTACAGCCGCAGCCGCCGGGAGATCTGGCGCAAGGGCGGGACGTCGGGAAACATCCAGCGCGTTCGCCAGGTCCGCTACGACTGCGATGGAGACGCCCTCGTGGCCCTGGTCGATCCGGTCGGACCGGCCTGCCACACCGGCGAGCGGTCCTGCTTCTACCGGGACCTGGAGGGGACCGCCGATCCCGGGGTCGACGCGCCATCCGTCCCGGGTGAGCCGGCGGCCCTGCCCTACGAGGCGCTCGCTGCTCTCGAGCGGACCCTGCTCTCCCGGCAGCGCAACCGGCCGGAGGGCAGCTACACGGTCGAGCTGCTGGAGGACTCGGGTCTGGCCGGCGACAAGGTCCGCGAGGAGGCGGCCGAAGTCGTCAAGGCGGTGAGCTCCGAGTCCGAGGAGCGGGTCGCCGAGGAGGCCGCGGATGTCGTCTATCACCTCGCCGTTCTGCTGCTCTCACGTGGCGTCTCGATGGCCGAGGTGCTGCAGATCCTGAACGGCCGACGACGGTCGCAATGAACGCGATCGACGCGACGGCGAGCCTGCCCGGCCTCGAACCGGGTCCGAATCGCGCCCGCGAGCTGGCGCGGAGCTCGAACGTGATCCCCGTTCGCTATCGCTTCGTCGACGATCTGGAGACGCCCGTCGGCGCCTTCCTGAAGCTGCGGGGCGACGGCCCCTCGTTCCTGCTCGAGTCCGCTGAGCAGGGCCGCCTCGGGCGCTGGTCGTTTCTGGGATTCCGCCCGCGATCGGTCCTGCGCTGGAGCGACGGGAAGCTATCCGAGTGGGGTGGCGATTCGGCTTCGGAATCGGGCTCGGGAGCCGCCCCGGATCGCGTCACCGATGAGCCCGACCCGTATGCCGCGGTCGCGGACTACCTCGGCCGCTTTCAGATCGCCGAGTCGGATGAGCTGCCGCCATTCGCCGGTGGCGCCGTCGGGTTCTTCGGCTACGACCTGGTGCGAACGGTCGAGCCTCTCGGCGAGCCCAACCCGGACCCCGTCGGACTTCCGGACATGGCCCTGATGATCAGCGATGTGCTCGTCGCCTTCGACCACCAGCGACACGAGGTCACGCTGATCGCCAACGCGTTCGTCGAGGACGGTGGGATCGACGACGCCTACGCCCGAGCCGTCGAGACGATCGCCGAAGTGCGCGAGATGATGCGAGGGTCCGCGGAGGCGAAGCCGGACCGGAACCGGGTCGATGGCGAAGCCGTCCGGTTCCAATCCAACATGACCCGCGATCAGTTCGAGGGAACGGTCTCGCGGATCATCGAATACCTCCACGCCGGCGACGCCTTCCAGGTGGTCCCCTCGCAGCGCTTCACCGCCCGGACGCCCGTCGAGGCGTTCTCGATCTATCGCGGCCTCCGCACGGTCAACCCCTCCCCGTACATGTACTTCCTCGACTTCGGCGACTTCGAGATCGCGGGCGCGTCACCCGAGCCGCTCGTCAAGGTGACCGGCCGCCGGGTCGAGACACGGCCGATCGCGGGCACCTACCCCCGTGGGGCCGACGAGGAGGAGGACCGCCGCCAGGCAGAGCGCCTGCTCCAGGACCCCAAGGAGCGCGCCGAGCACGTGATGCTCGTCGACCTCGGGCGCAACGACCTCGGGCGGGTCTGCGAGTACGGATCGGTCCATGTCGACGAGCTGATGGTGGTCGAGACCTACTCCCACGTGCTGCACATCGTCAGCCAGGTCTCGGGCCGGCTCCGCGACGGGATCAGCGCCATGGATGTTCTCCGCTCGGTCCTGCCCGCTGGAACGCTGTCAGGCGCGCCGAAGGTGCGGGCCATGCAGATCATCGACGAGCTCGAGCCCCACAAGCGGGGCTCCTACGGGGGCGCGATCGGCTACCTCTCCTATACGGGCGATCTCGACACCGCCATCCACATCCGCACCGTCGTCGTCAAGGACGGGCTGGTGCACGTGCAGGCCGGGGGTGGCACGGTCGCCGACGCGCAGCCGGCTTACGAGTACAACGAGTCGGTCAACAAGGCGAAGGCGGTCTTCCGCGCCGTCGAGCTCGCCGCCGAGCAGCCGGAGTGGCCATGAGCGCGGAGCAGAGCGGAGCGCGAAGCAGAGGGGCGAAGAGCGTGCTCGTCATCGACAACTACGACTCCTTCACCTACAACCTCGTCCAGTACCTGGGCGAGCTGGGCGCGGAGGTCGGGGTGGTCCGCAACGACAAGGCGACCGTCGAGGAGCTGCGCGCTCTGGCGCCCGACCGCCTGGTCGTCTCTCCCGGCCCGTGCACGCCGAAGGAGGCGGGCATCTCGGTCGAGGCGATCCGCTCCTTCGCGGAGGCCGGCACGCCCGTCCTGGGAGTCTGCCTCGGGCACCAGTCGCTGGTGGAGGCGTTCGGAGGCGAGGTCGTGCGCGGTGACCCGATCCACGGCAAGGACGCCGAGGTGCGGCACGACGGCAAGGCGATCTACGACGGGCTCTCCAACCCGTTGGTTGCGGGGCGATACCACTCGCTGATCGCCGACCCCGATCTGCCCGATGAGCTCGA
>DATAPB010000091.1:0-7186 GCA_036265435.1 Solirubrobacterales bacterium
CTGTCGCTGACGTTCTTGACGAACGTGCGATCGAGCTTGACCATGGAGAGGGGGAGGCGCTTCAGATAGCCGAGGGATGAGAAGCCGACGCCGAAGTCGTCCAGGACCAGGCGCACGCCGAGCCGGTTCAGGGACTCGAGCGTTCGCTCGACGTGGGCGGTGTCGTCGAGCAGCGTGCTCTCGGTGAGCTCGAGCCAGAGGGTCGAGGGCTCGATCCCGTTCGCACTGATGGATTCCTCGACGTTGGGGATCAGCTCCGGGTCCGCGATCTGGCGTGCCGAGAGGTTGACCGCGACCCCTACCGGGGCGGAATCGGGCCGGAGCCGCTGCCAGGCGGCCGCCTGGCGGCAGGCCTGTTCGATCACCCAGCGGCCGATCGGCACGATCAGACGGGACTCTTCGGCAACGGGAATGAATGCAAGGGGCCCGATCAGGCCGCGCTCGGGGTGATCCCACCGGAGTAGGGCCTCCATCGACTCGATCGTGCCGTCGGCAAGGCGGACGACCGGCTGATAGTGGACGGCGAACTCCTCGCGCTGAATGGCCCGGCGCAGGTCGTTCTCGGTCTGCATGTGCTCGATGACGCGTGACCGCATCACCTCGTCGAAGATCTCGTATCCGCCGCGCCCGTGGTCCTTGGCGCGGTAGAGGGCGGAGTCGGCGTCGCGAATCAGGGCCCCCGGCTCCTCCGTGCCGCCGCCCATCGAGATCCCGATGCTCGCGCTGACGAAGTGTTCCCGCTCGCGGACGATGAAGGGCCGGGCGAGCGCCTCGGCGATCCTCTCGGCGACGCGGGTCGCGCCACGTTCGTCCCCGACCTCCTCGGCCAGCACCGCGAACTCGTCGCCGCCGAAGCGGGCGACCGTGTCGCCGGGGCGCAGCGCCTGTTCGAGCCGCGGGGCGACGGTGGCGAGCAGCTCGTCACCGGCCGCGTGACCGAGGCTGTCGTTGACGAGCTTGAATTGGTCCAGGTCGAGGAAGAGAACGGCGATCGCTGTGCGTCGGCGGGCCGCGACGGAGAGAGCGTGCTGAAGCCGATCGAGGAAGAGGCTGCGGTTGGGGAGGCCGGTGAGAGGGTCGTGGAGCGCCTCGTGCTGGGTTCGCTCCTCGGTTCGCCGCCGTTCGATCGCGTTGGCGAGGACGTTCGCGATCGCCTGCATGAAGTTGACGTCCTCTCGCGTGAACTTATGACGCCCCCGTGAGCCGGCGACGAGCATGCCGTAGGGCGGCCCCTTGCCCCTGATCAGGACGATCGCCGCGCTCTTCAAACCCTGCTTGGCCTGGAGCTCGGACTGCTGGAAGCGGGTCTCGATGCCCCAGTCGTTGACGACGGTTGCCTTGCCGGTGGCGATTGCGTAGCCGCACTGCGAGCGGTGGTCGGCCGGGACGCGGGCCTCACCGATCAGCTCCTCGGGCAGGCCGACCGCCGAGACCAGCAGCAGCTCCTCGCCGCTGGGCAGCAGCTTCAACACCCCTCCGTAGTCGATGTCGAGGACGTCGGTGAGGATTCGGCTTGCCTTCCGGGCGAGCTCGTCGATGTCCGCGCCCTCGAGCGCCTGCTGACCGAAGCGGGCGACCTCACTCTGCTGGTGGGCCTGCAGGCGGCTCGATTCCTCGCTGCGCGCCAGGGCGCTCGCGGTCTCGGTCAGCGCACGCCGTTGGCTGAGCTGGTTGCGTGCCTCCAGGGCGGCCAGCAGCGCGACGCAGGTTCCGACGAACAGCCCGAACCCTGAGAACGGGAAGCCGCCCCCAATTCCGAGGCCGAGGATGAAAACGGAGGCCAGCGCCGTCAAGCCCACGAGGGCGGTCCACTTGGTCGGATAGGAGAGCGAGGCGAACAGGAAGGGGAGGACCAGCAGCATCGTGTAGGCGCTCTCCGAGCCGCCGTCCAGTCCGGCGAGGGTCGCGATCAGGACAAGGTCGCCGATCGACCAGCCGGCGAAGAAGAGGTCGCGCCGGGGGCCACGCACGATCCGCTCGACGGGCAGGGCCCTGATCAGGGGGGCGCTCAGCACCCCGATCCCGATCACGGCGAGTATCAGGGCGCGGTTTGGCCGGTCCCAGGTCTCGAGCGCGTACAGCGCACAGCCGATCGAGACGATCACCGACAGCCAGATGCCGACCTGGACCGACCTCAGGCGTGACTGGATTTCCTGTTCGCTTGTGCCGCCCGCTCCCTGCGGTGACCGATCGCCCCTCACGCTGGACGTCCCCTCCTCGATGGCTCCGATAGCTTGCCGCAGGCGCCGCCGAGGCGAATCCGCACTACTGGGGAGATACTGGAAACCATCAGATGTACGACCAGCACGACGTCGAGACGCTGGAGCGTCAGTTCAATGCGGCGATGGAGGAGGCCGATACCGGCTCTGCGCTGGAGGCGGTGAGGCGCATTTACGATGAATTCGACCGCGGGGGCGAGGGACTTGAGGCCCTTCTGCATCCGGACTTCCAGATCCGGATGGAGACCGTCTTCATCGACGACAAGACGTACAAGGGAATGCGCGGCTACAGGCGGTGGCGATCCGACATCGAGGAGCTCTTCGATGCGGACCGTTTCCAGCCGGAGGGCCTGCGCGCCGCCCGTGACGGGCGCTGGGTCGTGCTCGGGCGGCTTCAGATCACCCAGAAGGAGGACGCGGGGGAGCTCGACGTGCCCCTCGCGCACGTGCTCGAGCAGCGCGACCGCAAGGTGGCGAGCTTCACCGTCTACTCCGACATCTCGACGGCGCTCGAGTCGGTTGGTTTGCCGGGGTAGCCCCGCGGCTAGTCTCGGGGCATGGCCACGCAGCCCTCAGCGGCGCCGCGGACGCTGACCATCGCGGGCAAGGACGTCGCCCGGATCGGACTCGGCACGAACCGGCTGACCTCGACGCCCGAGAGCCACGACTTCCTGCGCCAGGCCGTCGAGGCCGGCCTCGGGCACATCGACACCGCCCACACCTACTCGGGCGGAGACAGCGAGCGGACGATCGGCGAGGCGCTCTCACCCAAGCCCGACGGCCTCGCCATCGCGACCAAGGGCGGCTACAGCGGCAGGGGCGACCCGGAGTCGCTGCGCGCGCAGATCGACCAGAGCTTCGAGAGCCTCCGCACCGAGGCGATCGATCTCTACTACCTGCACCGCGTGGACCCGCAGACCCCGCTCGAGACGAGCCTCGGGGCGATCGCCGAGTACCGCGAGGCGGGAAGGATCCGCGAGGTGGGAATCTCCGCCGTCGACGTCGACCAGATCGAGGCGGCTCGCCGGGTGGTCCCGATCGCCGCCGTGCAGAACCACTACAACGTCGCCGACCGGCGCTACGACGACGTCGTCGACTACTGCGAGCAGAACGAGATCATCTTCGTCCCCTACTACCCCCTCAAGGGCGACGGGCCGCCGGCCCTCCGCGAGATTGCCCAGAGCCGCGGCGCCACGCCGCCGCAGATCGCCCTCGCCTGGCTGCTCCGCCGCTCGCCGGTGACCCTGCCGATCCCGGGAACGCTCTCGATCGAGCACCTCCGCGAGAACCTCGGCGCGCTCGAGATCGAGCTCACCGACGAAGAGCTCGCCGCGCTCGGCTAGTCGCGGCGTCGCGTCCGCCCGGACTCGGCGCGAAATCGCCCGGCTTGGCGCCTTTGTTCGGCATATCCGAACAAAGGCGCCAAATGGTCCGATCGTCGCTGCGGGGGAGCGCTGCTCTGCTGGAAAGCAGCGGTTCGGCGGTTTGCCGATCAGTTGGGCGGCGTGCGACTGCCGCCAATTGGCCGCAGCGATCGCCCTTAGGGAAGAGGGACCTCGACAGCCTCGTTAACCCCTCGGTATCCGGGAGCGCAGGCAACAGCGAAGCTGTCAGTTGGCTTATTGGTTGCCTTCGGGCAGATCGAGAGCGTACGGGGGGTCATACCCCAACCCTGGGCCCAGAGGAAGATCCTCCCCGTCCTGCAGTTGATCCCAGCCTTGCCGCGGCCGAGCTGGCTTCGAATGCCCCGCTCGCGAAGGTCGTTCGCGGTGCGTGAGATCTCGAAGTCGAAGGCAGCGGCTGGTGCATTCCCGTGCCCTCCGCTGAAGGGCCCCAGGCTGGTGGTCGGCGCGGGCCCGACCGCGATCTCAAGCCGGCCCAGTTGTTCTCCCTGTTCGTGCCGTCGCCTCAGATAGCCGAACAGCTTCGAGTTGGGTGACTTCACGGATACCCCCTCTCCTGTCCCTCGCTCGCCCACGCTCCAGCCATTGAACTCGGGATCGGGGGCGATGAAGCGCAGCGCTCGCCGGTCGCCGTGGTTGAGCGCCTCGAGGAATTCCAACAGCACCGAGGCGAGCCTTCGTGGCTCACATTCGCGCGGAAGCGGCATGGCCTCAGGGTCAAACGGCTCATACGGCACATCGGAAGCCAGAGCTGGGACCGGAGCCCGAGCGCGCTCGGTCTGACCGTCGCCAGAGTCGCGCAGCAGCAGGTACAGGCCCAGGGCGGCGAGCGCCGTGACAGCAAGAACGAGAGATCCCCAGTAGACGCGGCGGTCCATCTAGCCAAGAGACTGGCAAGCAGCTCGAATGTTTTCTCATGAAAGACGTAGGGGAGCCGCTTTGGACGAGAAGCAGCGGTCTGCATGGAAAGGCGCGCTCCCATTCCCTGGGCAGAAAACTCAACCAGGCGAAGACTCATCTGTACAGCCACCGGTGGGCGGGCGCCGGCCTCCACCTCGGGGCGTGTCGAGCGCGGCAAATCGGAGTACCGTGGCTGACGAGATTGGCTTCGTGGTCGCGGTGGGATCTTGATCGATCGAGATGAACGAGGAAGGGACCTTCTGCTGGGCGGGCCTCGCGACCTCCCACCCCGATGCGGCGGTGGATTTCTACGAGGGGCTGTTCGGCTGGGAGGCCGAGTGGCTGGGATCGGGTGGCGCCGGCAGGTTGGCCACCCTGCGCCAGCACGGCGAAGACGTCGCCATTCTGTATCGACAGACCAAAATGGCGCGTGCCGCCGGGGCGCCGCCGCATTGGACTTCCTTCATCTCGGTTGAGGATGCCGATGCGACCGCGGCCCGCGCTGCCGCGCTCGGGGGTACGGCGGTCTTCCGCGAGGCCTTCGATGTCCTGGACGCCGGCAGGGTTGCCGCCATTCGAGACCCGACCGGCGGGGACGTTTCGCTCTGGGAGCCGCGCTCCCGAATGGGCGCCGCAGTCGTCGATCAGGTAGGCGCGATGTGCTGGAACGAACTCGCCACGACCGACGTCGACCGAGCGAAGAGATTCTTCGCCGAACTGGTCGGCTGGACCTACGAGACCGACGACGCCCGCTACACAACGATCGCGAAAGCGGGGAGACGCATAGGGGGAATCCGGCGCAAAACGGAGGCTGGGCAGGGTGGCGAGCCGGGGTGGCTCACCTACTTCATGGTTGAGCGCGCCGACGACACGATCCGTAAGGCCGAACAGCTCGGAGGCCAGGGTGTGGAGCCGAGCGCTGAGAGCCAAATCGGCCGCTCCGCGGTGATCGCCGACCCCCAGGCAGCGCGGTTCGGCGTTCTTCAGGGCTAGCCGGCTGAGGCGCCCTGAGGCAATGTGATTCGCGCCGAGCTTCACCCCCATCGCTCAGCGGCAAAGTCTGCCCGCTAACTGCGAGGGTGCTGCTTTGGACGAAAAGCAGGAGCCCGGACAAGACCGCTGCTTTGCATGGAAAGCGCAACGTCTCAAGACGCGAGATGCCGGCGGGCACGACGCGTGGGTAGATCTAAAGGCCCTTCACCTCCCCGTATTCCTTCCGCTGCCAATCGGCCGTAGCTCGTTCCAGCAACTCCAGCCGAGGCACACCAGTGACCACGCAGTAGGCGTCAACGATCGCGTCGATGAGCTGATCGGACGGGAGCGCTATGCCGTTCTCAAGGCGGGAAACGGTCGCCGTGCTGGCCACCGCGCGCTCAGCGACTTCTCGCTGCGTGGCGCCGGCGCGCTCGCGGGCGTCACGTAACACTGGACCGGCGTAGTCGAGCAGGCGACCGGTCATTGGTTCAGCTTACGCCGCCTTACATGGGGCGTAAATCGGACCGGTACCGTCGCTGAGCGTAGCGCTCGGTATCCGAGAGACATAGCTCGGTATCCGAGAACCAAGGGGGGGAGAGAAGGGCGACATGAAACGCATAACTCTGGCGGTAGTGCTCGCCACGGTAGCTGGCGGGCTGGTAGCGCTCTCACCGGCTTTGGCAAGCGCCCAATTCATTTCCACGACCGTGGCCCCGACCAGCCTCGTTTTCAATGGTCAGAAGGTCGGGACGACTAGCCACGAAGCGTCGGTGACCGTGAATGGCCTCTTCGAGGCGGACCCGTTCATCACCGGTGACGGTGACTTTTTTCTGACCAACGACTGCGGGAGAGGGGGGCCCGGCGGCTGGATCTTTGGTAGCTGCACCCTCCAGGTCACCTTCACCCCAGCGGCGGCCGCGCTGAGAACCGCGACATTGACGGTGAGAACCGGGACACCGACGCCTGTCGTACTCCTGCCTGTGATCCCTGCGGATCCAGTCGAGATATCGCTGACCGGGACCGGTGTGGCCAGCGGGAAGCGTTCCGCGGGTCTCAAGAAGTGCCAGAAGAAGCACCCGAAGGGCAGCAAGGCACGCAAGCGCTGCAGCAAGAAGGCGAGCAAACTCCCCGTCTGAGCGCACGAGTTCGGCAACTACTACGACTGGAAGCAGGTGCACATGAGTCAAGCGATGCGCCGGGCCAAGCGCGGCAAACCCCGATAAAGACCGACGTCACCCTAGGGAAGTACCGCGGACCGCCGCTTTGGACGAAAAGCGGCTACGGGTGATAGGACTGACCCAGCCCCCCGGCGCCGTCCAGGAGGCCGCGCTGGGCTGGCCGGTGTACTGAGAAACCCCGATCATGCGGGGCTATGGCTTAGCTCAGACGGGAGCTTCTCTGAAGCTGGCGACTACCGCCGCCCCTCTCGCTCTCGGTCTCCTCCACGTCACGCCGAGCTTCATCACGCTGTTGTGCGCCACGCCTTTGACGGCCTCGCATCGCCCAGAGTCACGAACAGAACCACAAGCACGACCGCGATCGCGACCACCTGGTCGTCATGGTCGCGGTTGGGGTGATCACCATTCTCAGCCTCCCGCAGTCCTGACCCACGAGGTTTCTCGGGCGCAGGCCGGAAGCTTGCGCCCCTGTCCTTCGCCCGGCGATACTGGACGGGCGATGTCGGAGGAG
>DATAPB010000092.1:0-11932 GCA_036265435.1 Solirubrobacterales bacterium
GACGAAGTCGGCTCGCAGGAAGCGGGCGCGACACGACAGGTCGGCCGAGAACTCGCGCCAGCGCTCCTCGGAGGCGGGGTCGCGGTCCACGGCGATCAGCTCGCCCTCGGGGCCGAGCCGCTCGGCGATCAGCCGCGCGTGACCGCCGCCGCCGAAGGTGCAGTCGACGAAGGTCTCGCCCGGGCGGGGGTCGAGGAGATCGATGAGCTCCTCGGCGAGAACGGGTTCGTGGTCCTTGGGCACGTACGTAAGGTTCGCGGACGCGGCCGCTGATCCCACCACTCGATGCGTTGCGGTGCCCATCTCAGCCTCCTCGCTCGCCCTCGGAGAGGTTCTCCGCCACGCCTGAGACCTCCTCCGCCATCTCCTTTTCGTAGGCGGCCCAGCGCTCGGCGTTCCAGATCTCGAACCAGTCGTCGGAGCCGACGATCACGCAGGGGCCCTCCCCCAGGCCGGCGTGCTCGATCAGCTTCTTCGGCAGCCGGATGCGGCCCGCCGAGTCGAGGCTGTCGTCGAACGCCCCGCCGTGGAAGTGGCGGCGCATCATCCGGCCCTGGCGGCCGAGCGGGTTGGTCTTGCCGAGGAACTGCTGCGTGAAGCGCCCGTAGCCTGCGGGCGCGAACACCCACACGGAGGGTTCGAGTCCCTTGGCGAGAACGACACCATCGGCCAGCGCCGCGCGGAACCTCGACGGGACCGTGAGGCGATCCTTCGCATCGAGGTTGTGCTCGTACTGACCGAGAAACGACAAAGTGGGCTTCCTCTCCGGAGACTGAGCCGGCGCTCCTTGGTTCGGAGCGGGCCGGGGTGGTGAGGTGGGAGGAACCTCATCACCCCGGCCCTATGACCAACTCTTGGTCGCCACGCTAACCCACTCTGTCCCACTTTGCAACACATCGTGGCCGGCGGGATTTGACTCGATCCGTCGGACGGAAGTGCTAGCCACCCCCTCGAAGGACCTGAAAACCGCATTCCAGTGCGGTTTGCGAGGCCACGAGCGGCCAGCCGAAACGGCCTCCTGGGTGACCCTTCCTGCAATCGTGATTGCAACGAAGAGGATCGGGCACGAACGTCCCTACGCCCCATGACAGCGGTGATCCTCCGACGACGTTCGGCCTGGCCGTCTTCGCTCTGCTCGCTCTGCTGATCATCGTCAGCGTCCTGCACCGGCCTCCGACCCGGCCCTGCCATCGCTGCGGCAAGCGGGTGCGCCGCGACCGGCGCGTCTGCCGGAATGCGGCTACGAGTTCGAGCCGGTGCGCTTCGGGCGCTGAGGGCTCTCACAAATCACGGGAGCCGGCCGTTTCATCCGCAGACCTCGGATGGAAGGAGACGCAATGGACTTCGAGCAGCGCTACCGGGCGATGGAGACGCGGGATGAAAGCCTCGCCGGGGATTTCTTCGCCGCGGTCACGACGACCGGCATCTACTGCAGGCCCGGCTGTCCGGCCCGCACCCCGAAACGCGAGAACGTGCGCTTCTACCGGACGCCGACGGCAGCCCGAAGCGATGGGTTCCGGGCATGTCTTCGCTGTCACCCCGACGACTACGCCTGATCGGCGTCGGCATTGGTTGGGCGGTGATCAGAAGCCGGACATGAACCGGTCGATGTTCGCCAGCAGGCCAGCGGCGATCATCAGGAGGACCGAGGGAACGAGCAGCAGCGCCACCGCGAGCTGGATCTTTGGAGCCGCGCGCGCGGCGTGCTCCTCGATGCGGCGCCGCTGCACCTCGCGCAATGCCATCGCCTGTTCGCGCAGCTGATCGGCGAGCGGTGAGCCATGGCGGCGGGAGCGCTCGATCACCCCGCACATTGCCGCCACCTCACGCACGGGGGCGCGCCGCCGGAGCGAGTCCAGGGCGTCGGTCTGCGGGAGGCCGCACGAGGTCTCGGCGGCGAGCATCGCCAGCTCGCGGGCGAGCGGGCCCTCGCCTCCCCCGAGCTCCGTTAGCGCGGCGATGGGACTCCGCCCGGCTGCCGTGCCCACGGCCAGGAGGTCGAGCGCGTCCGGCAGCACGGCGCGCACGCTCCGGAGCCGGCGGCGCGCTCGGCGCTCGAGCCAGGCGTCGGGCCCGAGGAACCCCGCGGCCGGCAGCGCCGCGGCGACGATCCAGGCAAGGCGGCTGGGTGCCGCCGGCGCGATCACCAGCGCCCACATGCCTCCAGCCAGGAAACCACCGGCCTTGGCTGCCAGCAGCGATGCGGCGGAGAGGCGATCGGCGAGCCCGGCCCTGGCGATCCGAGCCGATAGTCCGAGCCGCTCGTCGGTCGCCGCGAGCAGCGACCACCCGGCGAGCGAATCGACGACGACCCGCCGAGTGTCCCCTCCACCGGGCAGACGGCGCGACCGGGTGCGATCCGTCAACAGCTGAGCGGCCGCGGCAATCCCGAGCAGCACGGCGGCCGTGCCGAGAATGATGGCGGCGGTCAATCCGAAGGCCTCCCGAGCCGCCGAATCACAGCGAAGCCCACGACCTGCAGCCCCGCCGCGGCAACCAGCATCCCTGCCGAAGCGGGCTCGGCCAGCACGCGGGAGATGAAGCCGGGCTGCAGCAACTCCGCGAACAGCGCCGCTCCGCCGGGCAACGCCACCACCAGCAACCCGGTGAACCGTGCCTGCGTGGTGGCGGCGCGCGCCTCATCGTCCACCCGGTCGCGCTCGGCCGCGGACGCGGCGAGTCGGCGCATGAGAGCAGCTACATCGCCTCCAGCGGTCTGCTGGCTGAGCAAGGCCGTCGACAACGAATCGACTCGCTCCGAGCGGAGTCGTGCGCACATCGCGCCGAGGGCCTCCGCGGTCGGCGCACCCAACTCGAGGTCCGCACCCACCCGGGCCAGTTCAGCCGCCGGTGGCCCAGCGAGCGACTGCGATGCGGCTCCCAGCGCACCTCGTACCGAATGGCCCCCGGAGATCGCATCCGCGATCGCCGCGGCGACGTCCGGGACCGAGCGCTCGACCGCTTTCCGGTAGCCCTCCTTGCGCCGAGCGACGATCCCCCCCGCGAACCAGGGGCCCGCCGCTGCGGCCATCGCCAACGGCCCCACGCCGACCAGCAGGGTCACCACCGCCGCGATGCAGCCGCTGCCGAGCAGAGCCAGGCGTCGCTGCTCCTCGGCGCTCGGGACGTAGCCCTCCCGCCCGATGCGGATGAGTGGGCGCATCGCCTCGCGTGTCCAGACGGCTGCCCGCGGTGCGGAGAGAATCGCTTCCCGGACGGCGACCGCGCAGAGCCCACCCGCGAGGGCCGCCAGTGCGATCAGCCCTGCCGGGCCCACGATTTCGCCTCGATCTCGGAGCCGAGTCGGAACAGCTCCCGCACGCCGACCGAGCCCGCCGTCCTGACCACCTCGGCCACCTCCACGACGCGGCGGGAACCGTCGCTGAGGCGGGCCAGGTGGATCACGAGATCCAGCCCGCGGCCGAGCTGCTCCCGAATGGCCTCGTGCGGCAACCCGACGCCCGCCATCAGCGCCAGCGTCTCCACCCGGCGCAGCGCGTCCCCGGGCGAGTTCGCGTGCACGGTCGAGAGCGCGCCCTCGTGACCGGTGTTGAGCGCCATCAGCAGGTCCAGTGCCTCTCCCCCGCGCACCTCGCCGATCACGATCCGGTCCGGGCGCATGCGAAGGGCTCCGCGCAGGAGCTCCCTGATCGTCACCTGGCCCCGGCCCTCGACGTTGGAGGGACGGCTCTCGAGCCTGACGACGTGTGGCTGGCGCAGGCGCAGCTCAGCCGCGTCCTCGATCGTGATCACACGCTCGTCCCGGTGGATGAAGGCGGAGAGCGCGTTGAGCAGCGTCGTCTTGCCCGAGCCGGTGCCCCCGCAGACCAGGATGCTTCGCCGGGCCTCCACCGCGGCGCCTAGCTGGTCGTGGAGCTCCTCGGTGAGCGTCCCGAGCTCGACCAGCTCCCGCGGTCCAGGCCGCGCGGCCGAGAAGCGCCGGATCGACAGCGTCGGGCCGTCGACTGCCAGCGGCGGAATGACCACGTGGACGCGCGAGCCGTCCTCGAGCCTGGCGTCGACCATCGGGCTGAGCTCGTCCACTCGGCGACCTAGCGGCGTCAGGATCCTCTCGATGGCATCCCGGAGGGCGGCCTCGGACTGGAAGCTGACTTCGGTGCCCTCTATCCGCCCCCGGCGCTCGACGTACACGCGCCGGTGCCCGTTCACCATCACCTCCTCGACGGCGGGGTCGGCGAGCAGCTCCTCGAGCGGCCCGAGCCCCACCGCCTCCCGCAGGATCAGCTCACACAGGCGGGCGCGGGTGGAGGGCTCGAGGACGGCGGCGTCCTCGTCGACCAGGTGACGGACCGCTTCGGGCAGCGGACCCAGCGCTCCGCCTTCGGCCGCCGCCTGCGCCCTCCGCCGCTCGATCAGCCTGCGCCGGAGCTCTGCAGCGAGCTCGTCAAGATGCGTGCGGCGGACATTCTCGTCCACCCGGGGTTAAGCGACGAGCGCCGGCTTACTCGCCCCACCCGGGCGAAGAGGCGGCGATAGCCTGGAGACGTGGCTGAGATCGAGGTCCAGCAGGCGGACATCACCGCGCTCGAGGTCGACGCGATCGCAAATGCCGCCAACACCGGCCTCCGCCACGGCGGCGGCGTAGCCGGGGCGATCTCCAGGGCCGGCGGTCCGTCGGTTCAGGCAGAGAGCGATGAGCGAGCGCCGATTGGGCTCGGCGAAGCGGTCGAGACGACCGCCGGCGACATGCCGTGCCGGTGGGTGATCCATGCGGCCACGATGGAGCTCGGCGGGCCGACGTCCGCGGAGATCATCCGCGACGCCACAGCGAGCACGCTCGCGAAGGCCGACGAGCTCGGCGTGAAGAGCCTCGCCCTGGTCGCCTTCGGCACCGGAGTCGGGGGATTCCCGCTGGAGGACGCCGCCCGGATCGAGGTCGAGGAGGTGCGCCGCCATCTCGATCAGGGCAGCGGTTTGGAGCGGGTCGTCTTCGCGGTTCGAGGGACCGACGCCGAGGCGGCTTTTCGGTCCGCGATGAATCCGGGGCGCTGACCGGGTCTATTCGGGGCAATGGCATTCGCCCCGCCTGCGCGCCACCTACTCCGTGCCAAGGACCTGGCTGACGCCCGGTACTCCGAGGCGATCGAGGTCGCGGACATGGCGGGTGCGGCGGGGCTCTCGAAGGCACACTTCAGCCGTGAGTTCCACCGGACGTTCGGGGAGTCGCCGCACCATTACCTCCTGACCAGGCGCCTGGAGCGGGCTGCGACCCTCCTGCGGATGACCGACTGGACCGTCGGTGAGATCTGCGTCTCGGTCGGCCTGCAGAGCGTCGGCTCGTTCACGACGAGCTTCAAGCGGACCTTCCAGCAGACGCCGACCGAGTACCGGGCGTCGCAGCCGCCGGCCGCGCTCGCGGCGCGCGTGCCGAGCTGCGTGCTGCGGACCTACCTGCGACCGCAGACAGCACGTTTCAAAAAGACAGACGAATGACCCGCGGCTACTTTGGCGCCGCAATCCAATCCGAACGAAGGAGAATCCGATGGCGATCAGAGTGGCGAACGCACAGCTTTGGGTGCACGACCAGGAGGAGGCACTCGACTTCTGGACCAACAAGGTCGGCTTCGAGGTGCGGGCCGACATCTCGATGCCGGAGCTCGGTGACTTCCGCTGGCTCACCGTCGGAGCGCCGGGACAGGATGACTTCGCGATCGCGCTTCTCGCGATTCCTGGCCCGCCCGTGATGGACGAGGGCACCCAGAAGCAGGTCGAGGAGCTGATGTCCAAGGGCTTCTCCGGGTCGGTCTTCCTCAACACCGACGATGTGCAGGCGGCATATGAGGAGCTCAGGGGTCGCGGCGTCGAGTTCACCGAGGCGCCCTCCGAGCGGCCCTACGGGATCGACTCCGAGTTCCGTGATCCGTCGGGCAACACGATTCGGCTGGGCAAGCCCACGGTGTGAGCGGCGAGGACGGCTGAGTCGTCCTCACGGTCGCGGCAGGAGGCGAATCTCGCGGCCGGCGCTCTGCGCGGCGATCAGCGAGAGCGCCTGCTGCTCGGCGACCGCGAGCGTCGCGTTCCAGGGCTCGCCCGGACCGGCCGGTGGTGCCAGCGCCAGCAGCTTCACGGCGCCGGCTGCGATGTACGCGTGAGCCGAGCGGCCCAACCCCGCCTGCCTCGAGACCACGACGTCCACCTCACGTCCCTCCGGCGCAGCGCCGCCGACGGTCAGCGCCTCGGCTCCCGCCACCGCCACCTGCACCGGGCGAAGCCCCGACCCGATTCCCGGAGCGCGAGGCTCCTTGGCCGTGGGAATGACGAGCTGCGCGCCGAGAAGATAGGACCCCGCCGGGACCGGCGCCGTGGGGGCGCGGCCCACCGCATCTTCCGGCCGCGAGAGGGCGCCCGGGGGCACGAAGCTCGCCGGCACCCGCCGGACCGCGAGCGCCGCCTGTGCCCGTTCGGAGCCGATAGCCTTGCCCGCCCCCAACTCGGTAGTGGCGACGACCACGGAACGCAGCGGCCCGAACCGGGCCTCGACGCGGGATCGGTACCGGCCGGCGACCGTCGCGGCCAGCAGCGCACAGATCAGCGCCACGATCAGGAAGGCGACCGCGCGAGCGCGGCGGCTCACGCGGCCCGCGCGTAACCCGGCTCGGCCAGCGGCAGCTCCAGCGCAGCAACGCAGCCGTTGCCCGTCTGGCAGAGCGCGAAGCGTCCGCCATGGGCACTCGCCACGCGCGAGACGATCTCCGTGCCATGGCCTCGGCGTGGATCGGACCGGCGCGCCTCCCGGTCGGCCCGCAGGCCGTTGGCGATCGTGATCCTGATCCGCCCGGCGACCCGTGCGCCGGTCACGACCACCGGAGGACCCCCGTGCTCGAGAGCGTTCGAGAGCAGATTGTCGAGCGCCTGGCCGAGCCGACAGGCGTCACCCTCGACCATCGCGGGGCCCGCGTCCCAGTAGACGCGGATTCCCCCGGCGCGGGCCGCCCGCGGGCGCCACCGCTCCAGAGAGGCCATCACCGACTCGCGGCACGAGAAGCGCCGCGGTGTTCGCGAACCACTCTCGCCATTCAATGCCCCGTCGAGATCCCGCAACGCCGTCGTCGCGAGCTCGAGCAGGCCTCGCCGGGTCGCGCGCGGAGGCGTCGCCGCCGGGCGGCCGCTGCCGTCCTCGAGGAGAAGCAGGGCCTGTAGCGGGCGCCTCAGCTCGTGCAGAGCTCGGTTGAGGGCCCGCTTGTGGCCCGGCGTGATCATCGCTCCAGCAGCCGGTAGCCGACGCCCCAGCAGTTGAAGACATAGCGAGCGCCCTCGGGGTCGAGCTTGCGCCGCAACCGGCTGGCGTGAGAGTCGAGGGTGCGCGTTCGACCCTGCGACCTGAATCCCCACACGTCGCGGAGCAGCTCGTCTTTGGTGAAGACGCGGTGCGGCTCCGCCGCGAGGGCCCGCAGGAGCGTGAACTCCTTGTTGGCGAGCTGCACCTCCCGCCCGGCGACCTCCACCCGGCGCCTGATCGGATCCAGCTTCAGGTCCCCGACCCTGATCGGCCCCCGCCTGCGGCCCCCTCGCCGCCGCAGAACGGCCGCCACCCTGGCGAGCAGCTCGGGATAGTGGAAGGGCTTGACGAGATAGTCGTCCGCGCCGGCCTCGAAGCCGCGCAGCCGGTCCGCCTCACTGGTCCGGCCGGAGAGAACCAGCACGGGCAGCTCCGGGTCGAACCGCTCGCCCGCCGCGCGGATCTCCCGGAGCACGTCGATCCCCGATGCGTCCGGCAGCCCGAGGTCCAGGACCATGAGATCGGGGTGGTTGTAGCCGCAGAGCCGCAGGGCATCGGAGGCACTCGGCGCCGGCAGCGCCCGGTAGCGGTCGGCGGTCAGGTGATCGCAGAGCAGCTCGCGGGTGGGGTCGTCGTCCTCGCAGACGACCACGGTGGCGAGCTCTTCGACGTTTGGCAGCACCCCGCTTTAAGCCGGGCGCCCGCCAGAATCTCCCCCGCCTCAGATGTGCAGCCGATGGCGCTCGAGCCGATGCTGCGGGTGCTCCTCGGGGGCGGGATGCTGCTCACCCCCGGTCCGCCGCACGAGCGCCCAGGTCGCGACGGCCCCCGCCGCGACCAGGGCCACCAGCACCCAGGTCGAGTCCGCGAGTGCCGTCGCGAAGGCACCGGCGGCGTCGCCCGGATGCTGCTCGAGCTGGTCGGACTGGATGCTCTGGAAGACGGCCGCCACGACCGCCAGGGCCAGCGCGCCGGCGGTCACCCGCACCATCGCTAGCACCCCGGCTGCGATCCCGGCCTTGTCCCGAGGCATCGCCAGCATCGCCGCGGTGGACATCGGCGCGTAGACGAGGCCGAGCGCGATGCCGAAGAGCAGATATCCCGGGAGGAGCGCTCCATAGGAGCTCGACGCGTCGATCTGGGTGAGCAGTGCGAGCCCCACGGCGCCGCAGACCATCCCGGCCGTCATCAGGCCGCGCGGTCCGAGCCTCGCGATCAGTGGCCCCGAGAAGGGCGAAATGAAGACCATCGGCGCCGTGATCGGCAGCACGAGCACACCGGCCACGACGGGACCGTGGTCGAGGACCTTCTGCAGGTACTGCGGCTGGAAGAAGATCACCGCCCAGTAGGCGCCCACCAGGGCGAAGGCGGCCGCCGACGCCCCGAGGTAGGGACCGTTGCGGAAGAGGCCGAAGTCGACGATCGGGGAGTCCACTCGGTGCTCGATCGCCCAGAACGCGGCGAGCAGCAGGAGGCCGGCCGCGATCAGGCCGAGCGTCTTCGCGGACCCCCAGCCCCAGTTGTCCGCTCGCACCAGCGCGAAGACCACCGCCAGAAGCCCGGGGGTGAGCGTCGCCAGCCCCGGATAGTCGACCTTCGGGGGCGAGGTCTCGTCTCGGGACTCGCGGGCCGCCCACCGGGTGATCCCGATCCCCGCCGCGCAGATCGGCAGGTTGATCCAGAAGATCAGCCGCCAGTCGATGTCGATCAGCACGCCCCCCACCAGCGGGCCGACGGCGAGCGCGAGCGCGGAGACCGCCGCCCAGATGCCGAGCGCCTGTCCCTGCTGCTCAACCGGGAAGGCGTGACTCACGATCGCGAGCGAGAGCGAGAGCATCGCGGCCCCACCGACCCCCTGGACGGCACGCGCGGCGACGAGCACCGCGTCGTCGGAGGCGAGGGCGGCGAGCACGGAGCCGACGCCGAACACCGCCATCCCGATCACGAAGACCAGTCGTCGCCCGTAGATGTCGCCGAGGCGCCCGGCGGTCACCACCAGCACGCTGAGCACCAACAGGTATCCGTTCAGGATCCACTGCACGTTGTCGGCCGAGGCGTGCAGCTCCCGCTCGATGGTCGGCAGCGCGAGGGCGACCACCGTCGAGTCCAGCATCAGGATGAAGAGGCCGAGACAGGTGCCGACGAGCACCCACCACTGCCGGCTCGCGTCGGGGGAGCTCATGGCGCCCGCGCAGGGTATGAACCTATCCGGCGGGAGCGCCCTAAGTCGAGGGCAGCTCCAGAACCGCGATGGCCCGGCGGCAACGGAAGAGGCGGCCAGCCGGCACGTCGCTGCAGATCTGGACGACCTGCCCGCGGCGATCGAAGAAGAGCAGGTCGAGGCGAAAGCGCATGCCGCAGGTGTGGACGCTGCGGCAACCGGGGATCAGCAGGCCGGCCCCCGCGCGCTCGCGCGTGAGCAGCGCCAGGCCGAGCAGGCGGCTGAGCCAGGTCGTCGCGACCGGGATCTCGAAGCCGAGAAACCGGCGATGCTCACAATCGCGGAACCTGATCGGTTCGACGTCCATGCCCAGATCGCCCATACCGGCATAAGCGTCGTTCAGCCATTTTCAACCCTGCCGTCCAGCTCAGTGGATAGGTTCACGGGCATGGAGTACGCGGCACAGCCGGGCGAAGTCGCGGTCGCGCGCGCCGACTCGAACTTCCTCGAGCGCGTCTTCCTCTGGATGTTCGTCGGGCTCGGGATCACCGGCGGCGTAGCCGCGCTCATCGGTTCCAGCGACACCCTGCTCACCGACATCACCGAGAGCCCCGGGATCATCATCGCGGTGATCGTCGCCCAGCTCGGGATCGTCTTCGGGCTGAGCTTCGCGATCAACCGGATCTCGGTCGGGCTGGCGACCTTCCTCTTCCTGCTCTACTCGGCGACGGTCGGCGTCACCTTCGCCTTCATCTTCGAGCTCTACACGACGCAGTCGATCTTCACGGCGTTCCTGATCACGGCCGGGATGTTCGGAGCGCTCGCCGTCTGGGGCGCCGTCACCCACACCGACCTCTCGAAGCTCGGCTCGATCGCCTTCATGGCGCTGATCGGGCTGATCCTGGCGACGATCGTGAACATCTTCTGGGCGAACAGCACGCTCTACTGGATCACCACCTACGCCGGCGTGGCGATCTTCGCCGCGCTCACCGCATACGACATGCAGAAGCTCACCCAGATCAACCGCGAGGGCATCTCGGGCGACGCGGCAAGCCGAGCGGCGATCATGGGCGCGCTCTCCCTCTATCTCGACTTCATCAACCTCTTCCTCTTCCTGCTGCGCATCTTCGGCCAGCAGCGCTAGCCGGCCCGGCCGGATCGGTAGCTTCAGGGCATGGCTAGATCCGGCGAGCCACCGACGCTGTACGACTGGGCGAGCGGCCGGGAGGCCTTCGAGCGGTTGATCGACGCGTTCTATGACCGAGTCGAAGGTGACGACCTGATCTCGCCGCTCTTCCCCGGAGGCGTGAGCCGCGAGCACCGCGACCACGTGATCCTCTGGTGGATTGAGGTCTTCGGCGGTCCGGCCGAGTACACCCAGAAGCTGGGCGGCTACCACCGGATGGTCACGAAGCACAAGGATCTCGGCATCACACCGGAACAGCGCCTCCGCTTCGCCACCCTGATGAGCATGGCCGCCGACGATGCCGGGCTGCCGGCGGACCCCGAATTCCGCGCGGCCTTCATGGGGTACGTCGAGTGGGGCACCCGACTCGCCCTCCACAACTCCCAACCCGGCGCCGAGGACGTGCCGCAGGAGGCTCCGGTGCCCCGTTGGGGCTGGGGCGTCGCGCGCCCCTACCAGCCATGAAGGGAGTGGAGAACGGCCCGGACGGGAAGCCGCGCTGCTGGTGGGCGCTCAGCAGCGAGGACTACATCGGCTACCACGACAACGAATGGGGGCGGCCGCTCCACGGCGAGAACGAGCTCTTCGAGCGGCTCGCGCTCGAGGCGTTTCAGTCCGGCCTCTCGTGGCACACCATCCTCCGCAAGCGCGCGAACTTCCGCCGCGCCTTCGACGGCTTCGAGATCGAGAAGGTGGCGGGATACGGCGACGCCGACATCGAGCGCCTCCTGGACGACGCCGGCATCGTCCGCAACCGGCGCAAGATCGAGGCGACGATCACCAACGCGAAGGCGGCTCGGGAACTGCACTCGCGGGACGAGACCCTCGACGAGCTGATCTGGTCCTACTTGCCGAAGGAGGAGCGGCCGCCTCCGAAGGCCATCGACGACCTCGAGGCCACCACCCCCGAGTCGAAGGCGCTCGCCAAGGAGCTCAAGCGGCGCGGCTTCGTCTTCGTCGGAGCGACGACGCTCTACGCGACGATGCAGGCGATCGGCCTGGTCAACGACCACCTCGAGGGCTGCGCGTTCCGCTAGCAAACCGTCGACGCTGACCCTGGGTCTCCTTTTGCTGCAACGGCACGTTCAGGCCGAGGCCAGAGTTGGCGACGACTTGCCTCATGCGCGAAGATGCTCCGACCGGTGGACGAGACCGCACGAAGAGGCAATTACGAGTCCGGCGCGGACTACGTGCTCGAGTACGGAGAGCTTCGGTTCTCGTTCAACGAGCGGGACTTCGCACAGCGGGTCGAGCAGGCCGCGGTCAAGCTCGACTTCGTGCGACAGGGACTCGACGAGCACGAGCTCGAGGATCTGCTCGAACTGGCGGTGAACGGCGAGATCCG
>DATAPB010000093.1:0-20092 GCA_036265435.1 Solirubrobacterales bacterium
CTCAACGGCGCGCTCGCGGGCGAGGCGGCGATCCCCCGCGTTCTCGTGACTGAGCTGGTCAGGGACCTCCAGACGCTCGGTCGTCACCGATCCGTCGCGGGCAGGAACGGCAGCACCGAGCTGACCTCCCGCGAGTGGGAGATCCTCGAGCTGATGTGCGACGGCGTGACCGGCCCCGGCATCGCCGAGCGGCTGAATCTCTCGCCGGTCACCGTCCGGCGACATTGCGCAGAGGCGGTGCGCAAGCTCGGGGTCCGGAATCGCCACGAGGCCATCGCCCTGCTGCAGAACGGTTCCTGACGGCCGGGCGAGAGCCCAGACGCGCGGCGCCACCCTCGACTCCTCGTTCCCGGGCGTCAGGCATCGGTACTTGCCCCACGCGTGAAAGACGCGGGGCACCGCGGCCGTTCATGTAATGAATGGCGCGCAGCGAGATCGCGAGTGCACAGGCGCCACCGAGCCAGGATGCCGACCTCGACCAGATGGAGCGGCTCGTCGGGGTCGGGGTCGGCTGGAAGCTGACAGGTCAGCTCCTCGTTCAGGGCCTGCGCCTGGTGACGGTGCTGATCCTCGCGCGCCTGCTCACTCCCGCCGACTACGGCACAGCCGCGATCGCGATCGCCCTCGGCTCTTTCGCTCCGACCGTTGCGGACCTGGGCATGAGCACGGCCCTCGTGCAGGTGGATCAAGCCAGTCGGCGGATGCGATCGACGACGTTCTGGGCGGGGCTCGCTTTTGGGCTCTGCCTGACGGCGCTCTTCGCCGCGGCGGCGGCACCCGTCGGGAACTTCCTCCACGAACCCGAGGTGGGGACGATGGTCGCCGTCGGTGGGCTCACCTTCGCCATCTGCTCGATCGGATCGACGAGCCAGGCGGTGTTCATGCGGGAGATGAGATTTCGGAGCATCGAGCTCCGTTACTGGTTCGCCGTCGCCCTTGCGAGCGCCCTCGCCGTGGTCGCAGCCGTCGCGGGCGCCGGCGCCTGGGCGCTCGTGCTGCAGCAGATCGTCTTGCTGGCCACGTTTGCGGTCGCGCTCTGGTGGCGCGCCCCTTGGCGGCCCACCTTCGAGTTCTCACGCGCAGACTTTCGGCGACTGGCCTCCTTCGCAATGCGGGTCGCGGGCGGCCGTTGGGCCAGGCTGGCCGAGCTGCTCCTCCTCACCGTGCTGATCGGGAAGGTGGTCGGCATCACAGAACTCGGCGCCTGGTCCTTCGCGATGAGCACGGTGATCCTGCCGCTGTCGGTGATCGTGATCCCGATTGCGGAGGTGCTCTTCTCGGCGTTCTCCCGCCTTCAGGGAGACCGTGAGCGCATGGCGGCACTCTGGCTCCAGAGCGTTCGGTACCTGTCCGCCGTGATCATGCCGCTGTTGGCGACACTCGTCGTCACCGCCCCAGACCTGATCCCCGGCGTCTTTGGATCGCAGTGGGACATCTCGGTGGGGGTCATCCAGATCCTCAGTATCTACGTGATCATCCGCTCTCTTCAGTCCTGGGGTCAGGTGCTTCTGGACGCTGTGGGAAGGCCGGAAGTCACGCTTTGGACCCAGCTCGTGGCTCTGCTCCTGACGCCGGTGGGGGTGGTCGTCGGCGCCCACTGGGGCATCGAGGGGGTGGCGGTCGGGTTCGTCCTCAAGCAGCTGATCGCAGTCGAGATTCCGGTGATGGTGGTCGTTCTCTCCGAGCTTCGGACCTCACTGCGCTCCGTGGCGGCGCGCCTGTACACCGTCCCGGCCGCGGTGCTGGTGATGGCGAGCGTCGCCTTCGCTGCGCGCCTGGCGCTCTCTCGTCTCGGTGTGGAAATGGAAGAGCGGGCGGCCTTGACGGTCGGAGTCGCGTTCGGGACCTATGCGATCGCCCTCTGGCTGCTCGCACCGGACATCGTCAAGCGTGCCATCGCTCTCGCCCGAGGGCTCATCTCGAGGGCGGTGGGCCCACGCCGACGGGTGGCTCTGCAGGCCCGTTAGAGTGGGCTCCGTCAAGGGTCCCGTATCCGATAGGGGGAGGATTGGACGCCTCTTGCGGTCGTCAGCTGCCCGACGCATCGCCTTCGTTCTGATAATCGCCGCCTCGGCCGGGGCGCTCCCTGCCTTGTCCCCAAACCCGGCGCGCGCAGTGACCGTCGCCGGTGTCGACGGGGGACCTGCCTACTACGCGCGGTTCTCGCACGCGCTGCCGACGAGCAGGTCCTACTTCCCCATCGGAGTCTGGTTCGAGAGCGTCGTGTCGCCGGAGGATGTCCACAAAGACAGAGCTGCGGGACTCAATACGTACGTCGTGCTGACAGACAACTCGGATCTCGGCCTCGTCCAGTCGAACGGGATGCATGCGCTCGTGCAGGGCGACGAGTTCAGCCCGCACCCGGGGATCGACGGGTGGTTCCTTGCAGATGAAGTCGACATGACCCACGGCCCGGGCGCCGGATACGACGAAATGCAGAGCGTCGCCAACGCGACGCCGCGGGACGGGCGCATCCGCTATTCCAACTACGGGAAAGGCGTCCTCTTCTGGGAGTCCGACGCCGAGGCAGCACGTTTCGTCAACGACTATCAGGACATCGTCTCGGCCGATGCCTACTTCTTCACCGACAACAACATCTGCTCAGGAAACGAGGGCGGATCGCTCTTGGCGGGCGGCTCCTCTCTCAGCCCAGCCCAGTGCCACCGGGCTGCGAACTACGGCGCCACCGTCAACAGACTGCGCAGCCTGGTCAGCCCGCCGGGTTCGAAGCCCGTCTGGGCAATCGTCGAGCTCGGCCACCCGTTCTCCGAATCGGATTATCCGACGATCACGCCCCCACAGGTCCGCGCCGCGGTCTGGCAGAGCCTGATCGCGGGCGCTCGCGGCATCGTCTATTTCAACCACAGCTTCGGCGGCCCCGACCAGACTCAGCACATCCTGCGCGATGGCACCGAGGCAGGCTCAGCCTATGCGTCGATCCGCTCAGTGGTGACCGCCACGAACAGCCAGATCAGGGCGCTGGCTCCCGCTCTCAACTCTCCGACAGTGGTCTCCGGCTGGTCTCAGGGACCGGGCACCACCGCGATGGTGAAGTGGGCCGAGGGCGGCAACGCCACCAAGCAGCGCTGCAAGTCGAAACGCGGGAAGAAGCAGCGGCGGAAGTGCAAGAAGAAGGCGAAGGGCAGGGCGGCCGCAGGCAAGAAGCACAAGATGAGTTGCAGGTCGAAGGGGAAGAAGAAGTGCAAGAGGGCGACGCCGAAAGGTGATCTGTACGTATTCGCCGGCTCGGCGGGATCGTCTGTGGAGGGGCGGTTCTCGCTGCCGTGCGTCGGCGACACCAAGGCCGCGGTTCTCGGCGAGGGCCGCAGTGTGGCCGTCCACCACGGGTCCTTCAGCGACCACTTCGCCGATGCGAACGCGATCCATATCTACCGCCTCGATCCCGATCGGAGCTGCAAGACGGTGCGCCAAGCCGCAGTCGCGCCAGTCGGTCCATCCACCGGGAGCGGCGGGGGGACCCACCTCGCTCAGCCCGCCGAGGTCCACCAAGGCAAGCCGTCGCACGAGGTCCAGCGGGTCCTCATCGCAGCGTTCATCGTGTTGCTTCTTGTCGGGCTCGCCTTTTTCGGGCGCAGGCGCCACGATTGGCACACGCCGAGGCGGACTGGACGGCCGGGCAAGCATGGCCATCGATTCGGCGTGCGCTGATCGGCGGTCGCGGAGCCGCGACATCCGGAGCCACGACGTCCGGTCATCAGCTGCCGGCGCTGATTGAGCCCTATCTCCTGCCGACCTCGCTGGCCACCCGGTCTGCTCCGCCGGCGACCGGGGTTGCGCCCACCGACTGCGGCGAGCGGCGCCTTCTTGAGCTCAGGGCCCGGCGAAGTCGATAGACCCTTTGCGCGGCGATCCGCGTGGCAACTCGGAACCGCTCCCGCAGCTTGGCGCCGGGGTCCTGCCTGATCGGTTCTCCAGCCGGGATGCTGCGGACCGCGAAGTGCTTCCCTGCCACCGCTGCAACCTCGCTGGGGGCCAGGCCGGTGTTGCTCTGAACCACCGCGAAGAGACCCGGATCCTCGGAGGTGAACAGCCGCTCCAACTGTTCCCGGGACGCGGTGGCCGAGTCCCAGATGCTGCAGTCAGGGTGGGTGTGCACGTGCGCGGGTGCATCTGGATCGTCCGCCCAGAGGTGATAGCGGTCCAGCATGGAGGCCCGCTCGGCCGCCAGCAGGTAGAGCGTGTACTCCGTCCAGTCACAGTAGCTCGTCAGCAGGATCTCCATCCAAGGCCGGCCTCCGACGGCCTCCAGTCGCCGCTGAACCTCGGTGAGGACGGCGGTCGACAGCAGCGCTGGGGTGACATTTATCCCGGGTCGCTCCAGTCCAGGGTCCACTCCGAGTAGGTCCGCCGAATCCCGCCACCACTGGCGGTGCACGCCGCGCGCCTCGGGTTCGAGCAGAGCCCGGCCATCCGGCAGCAGGGTCTCGCGGGCGATGGTCTTGACCGCGATCACATCCGGGTCGAGCGTGAGCACGAACGGCGAGGACGTCAGGGCCGGGCTGTTCAGCTTGATGATCTGCTGGCGCTGCCAGGGGCGAATCTGCCAGGGGCGGGTGAAGCGGCGGAAGGCGGGGAAATGCTCGTCCTCAACGACGATCCGCAGTGGGAACCCTGGCCATCGCGAGAGATGGCGGTCTATGACATCGAGCTCGTCGGCGCGTGCCACTATCAGCAGCTCGTCGAGCAAGCCCGGAGCCGCATAGTGCTCGAGGGAGCTGAAGAGGATGTCGAGACGGGCCAGGTTTTCGCCGTAGTGTCGGCCACTGACCTTCAGTGGCAACAGGGCGCTGAGCCCCCGGCCTTCGAGGTCGCTCATCGCTCAGGCTCTGCTGGTTGCTCTGCGGTGCCGGCCCCGCCGTTTCTTGCGCGATGACTTGCCTTTTCCGTTCCCCATCGTTAACTCTCCCTTGTCCGCTGTCGCAGGTACGTCTCCGGTCCTGGTCCTTGCCCCGTTGCTGGTGGCAGTACCGCCGATCGCATCTCCCTCGTCGCCGTTCCCACCGACGTCACGCTCTGGCCACTCGGCCCGCAATCTGTCCAACGCCTCGGCGGCGGAGACGGCCAGCAGCAGAAGGATCGCGCCGATCGCGAGAACGGCGATGAGCGGCCGAAGCTTGCTGGAGACCTGCTGCTTCGGGCTGTTCGGGGCCACCACCTGTTGCGCCTTGATCATGTAGCGGGGGTCAACGTGTTGCGTGGTCTGCACGCGGTCGACCTCGCGCGTAAGCGCAGCGCCGACCAGTTCGGCGGTGTGCACCGCGGTCTGCGGAGTCGACCCGACGCCCGTTACCTCCACGACCAAGCTCGAATAGCCGAGCTCCACATCGGGAGCCACGGTGTAACGGGGATCCGCACCGGCAGCCTCCAGTTGCTGGCGGGCCGAGTCGTTGCTCAGGCTGCTGGAGAGGAGGCTGACGATCACCGACTGGTCCGAGAAACGCGTGTAGGGATTGTTCGGATTGATGCGCCCCAGCGCCGGGTTGCGGGCGATTTCGTCCGCCGTCGGCGGCGGCGGCGGATTGATCAGCACCCAGCTGGACGAGACCTTGTAGACCGGCGCCTTGATGGCAACCACGTAGAAGGCCCCGAGCAACGTGAGGGCGATCACCGGCAAGGTGACCAGGCGATAGCGCCAGAGCTTCTGCGAGATGTGCAGCAGGTCCACGGTCAGCCTCCCGCCGGCAGGGGTGCTCGGACCCTCGGAACGGATCCGATGGCGCTGGAACCGGTATCGGCACGGGCACCGGGCGCTTCAGAGCCAGCCGTGAGTCGCCACACGGCACCGATCAGCCCGATGACGAGTGCATACAGACCGGTGAACATCGGATACGACAACGAATCGAAGGTGAACGAACATGCGGTCGCAGCCAGCGCGGAGCCGGCCAGGGCCGCGCAGAGGAGCCGAAGCTCGGGGTCTCTGCTCCGTCGCCTCGCGACGAGAGCTGCGATCGTCGGCACGAGGAAGAAGGCGGTCAGGGCGATGACCCCGACCACTCCGAGTTCGATGGCGGTCTTCAGGTACTGGTTGTCGAGGATGTCCAAGGCGGTGTTGGGCAAGTACGTCCACCCGCCCTGGCCGAACCAGAGCGCGTGCTCCAGGGACCGCTCGACGAGCGGATAGTCGCTCACCCGCGTGGCCACGGATGCGTCGCTGGTGCCGGCCCCGAAGAAGGACGAGAGGGTGCCGATGAGGCCCGGGGCGGACATGAAGACCACAACCAGGCCGAGCGGCAGGGCGCCGAGCGCGACCAGCCGCTGCGGCGCCGGCATCAGCACCACCAGAACGCCCAGGGCCAGAGCGACGGACAGGACCCCCGAGCGGGAGACGGACGCCGGAATCGCGAGCGCGATCAGTCCGACCGGCGCCCACCGACGCCGCGCGCTGCGGTCGGTGTCGTAGAGCGCCAGGTAGATCGCGAGCGGCAGCAGCATCCCCGCCACCACTCCGAGCTCGATCGGATAGATGGACGTGCCGCTGACCCGATTCAGTCCTCCCCTGGCCAGGATCGCGGCATCGTCGACGTTGATCGAGAAGCCAGGCAGTTCACGCAGGTACGTCGAAAGGTCCAGGCTGAGCCAGAACTGCAGCCCGGCGACTGCCCCGCAGAAGGCCCCGCCCCAACTGACGACTCTCAGGACTCGGCGCACGTCGTCCACCGAGCCGAGGAACTCGGCCGCGATCAGCGCCACCCCGCTGATCACCGCGAGCTGCATCAGCAGGCGGTCGGCGCTCGCCAGCTCGGGAACGGTCATCGCGGTTCGATCCATCAGCACATAGGAGGCGAGGACGGACAGCCAGAGCAGGCAGAGCACGGCTCGTATCGGGTGCCGCTGCGCGAGCGGATTGTGGAGGCCAAGCAAGGTCACCGCCAGGTAAGCCGCGAAAGCGAACATCCCGATCAGGGCTGCGGCGTAGCCGCCGGCGCCGATCGCCTTGATCACCGTGTCCGAAGGGATCACGAACAGCGTGAGCGCGAACGCCTGCAACAGGATCACGGCGCGCGTGCGCGACGAAATCGACCGGACGAGATCGAGGGTGCCGACGGGTTGGGAGATCGCCGCGGCCATCTCAGAGCGCCCTCGAGCTGTCGTCCCGCTCCCACCGCTCACCGGCGGGCAAAGCGCCGCTCCGGTGAGGAAGCGCCAATGCGAGCCGTGCGCCCGCTGCGAAGGCCGCGTACGTCGCCGCGTCGAGTGTGGCGGCCGGACCGGCCAGGCAAACGCTTCCCAGGTCCCGGAGGGTGGACATCATCGTCTCCGGAGCCCGATCGCCCAGATCGGCCCGCGACCGGGTCTCCCACTTGCCGCGATAGGTGCGACCGAGAACCCGCACGAGATCGCGACTGCGCCGCGGCACCCGAACTACCACCGGAGCGCTGTCGACGATCTCCACCTCCTCGGCGCTGAACAGCCGGTCCACCCAGAGGTCATCCGCCACCACGTCCGGGAAGCTGCCGAACCGGCTCCTGCCGGCTCCCGAGAGCCCGTAGACACCCGCTCCCCAGAGCGAGCCCAAGACGGCTGGAACCTGCGATCGCGCACGGTAGTAGGAGCGCACGGGCCCGGATGCACCGCTCGTCTCGTATCGGACCGGCGGTCGTGCGGCCAGCGCCCCGCTCCGCAGGCGCTCCAGCACGAGACGGGCCGCCGAGCCCGGCAGGAGCACGTCGGCGTCCAGATACAGCCTCGGAAACGCCGACGCCGCCAGGTCTCCCACTCGCAGCGCGGCGGGCTTCGACGCCGCACTCAACTCGATGACCCGGACCAGATGGTCTGACGAGCGGGCCAGGGCCGCAGTCTCGTCCGAGCAGCCGTTGCAGACGACGACGACGTCCAGCTCTCCTGGTTGGAAGCCTGCGAAGAGCCCGTCCAGGCAGCGCCGGATGGCGGCAGCCTCGTCGTGCGCCGGTATGACCACCGAGCCAAGCGGCGACCGCGCGATCACACGCCCCCCGCGTGAATCAGGCAGCGGCGACCAGCTCGGCCTTTGAGGATCAGCGCAGATTTCACGGTACGTCCCTTCGACAGATGAACGGGTCGCCCGCCGTGAATCTTCTGCCGCACCCGGCGACCTCTAACCGGCCAGTAGTCGGTGCTTGGCGTCCGCCGCCTTCAGGCGGCTCACCCGGCCCACCTCTCTGAGCCAGAATGATCGGAGCGCCCGCCTGCAACGACGCAGCTGTTCGTCGTTCAGGTTCGCCCCGAGCGCAAGCTCGAACAGCTCGCGCGCCAGGCCTTGCGGCGACGTCGGCAGATCTCCCGCTCGGACGGGGTCCAGCCGGCGCCTGAGTGCCCTGCGCTGCTGGCTGCCCGCCTGGTAGTCACGAGTGCGATGGGCGAGGCGCTCGTGCAGGTGCAGAATCGGCCCCATCAGGGCCAACTCGGTGGAGAGCAGCCAGTCGGTCCGCTCGATCGGCCGGACTCGATGGGAGCGCTCGAGCCCGTCACGGCGGTAGACGCCGTAGATCGGATCGTATTTCGCGTCCCCGGCGTGGAAGAACCAGAGCATCCGCTCGAAGCGGCGGGCAGGATCCGGCGAGGTGGGGAATTCCCCGCCGTACTCCTCGTACCGCGTGGAACCGCTGGCGGAGTGGATCGTGAACCAGCTGGTAACGCCGACCGCTTCGGTCTGGCGCTCGAGCGCCCCCACGGACGCGGAAAGGCAGCCGGGCTCGAGCCAGTCGTCGGCGCTGATCCAGCGGAAGTAGGTGCCGCGTGCGGCGCCGAGCGCCAGATTCATGTTCTCGTGGGAACCGACGTTGACGGGGTTGACGCAGAGCCTGACTCGCCGATCCATCCGCGCGTAGCTCTCGACAGTCTCGATCGTCCCGTCATCCGAGGCGTTGTCGAAGACGATCAGCTCCAGGTCCGTGAGGTCCTGCGTCAGGATGGACTCGATGCAGCGTTCGACGGTGCCCTGCGCGTTTCGCACAGCGAGCCCGACCGAGAGCAGGGGGGACGTGCGTGGCGATGCCGGCATCCATTCAGTCAACGAGTCGGAGGCGCGTTTCTCCCGGGAAGGTTGGCGGTGCCCCGGAAGCTCCGCCTACGCCATTCGTTGTTAGGGGGATGAGCGGCATATTTCGCTCTGTTCGCACCCTGCTTGGACGAGAGCCACCCCACCAGAGGACGCCCGCCTACCGCGGCGGCAGAAAGCGCACGGGCCTCCGTGCCGTTCTCTACCACCACATCGCAGACCACGTCTCCGCGCTGGTCGACCGCCTCGCGGTCAACACGGCGCCGGCGGTCTTCGAGGCCCACCTGCGCAAGATGGCGCGCGACTACGAGGTCGTCGGCCTCGACGCGGTTCTCTCGGGGAACTTGCCTCGGCGCGCGCTCCTGATCACCTTTGACGACGGGTATCGATCGTTCATCGACGTTGCCTTGCCCACTCTGCGGCGGCTGGGTCTGCCCAGCGTCCTGTTCGTCACCGGTGCCTGCCTGGATCCGTACTCCGTCCCGCTGGACAACCTCCTCTCCTACCTCTGCGCGTCCGTCGGCGTCAGCCGGGTGGGCGCTGCGCTCGAGCCCACCGCAGACCGACCCGCCACGTTCCTGCAGCTCCTCGACGTGGTCGCCGCCATGCCCTACGAGCGGCGCCTCAGGGTGGGGGATGAACTGGCGGAGCGGTTCGAGGTCGACCAGGCGAGGCTCCGAGCCGAGGGAGGACTCTTCCTCGACCCGGAGGATCTCAGCGGACTGGCGGCGGACGGCTGTGAGGTCGCGAACCACACTCGCTCTCACGTCTTCTGCCGGTCATTGGTCGACGAGGCATCCGCCCAGGATCAAATCGTCGACCATGCTCGACGGCTCGAGTCATTCACCGGCCGCCGGGTTCGGGCGTTCAGCTTCCCGTACGGCCGTAGAGAGGACGCGACACCGATGGTCGAGCGGGTGCTGCGCGATTCAGGGCACGAGGCCCTTTTCCTGGCGGAGTCACGACCCGATCTGCAGGGGAGCCTCGGCTGGCTCCGGAACCGGGTCGCGCTGGACGCTTGTCCGCCCTGGCGGGTCGGCCCCAAGCTCGAGATGATGCCGAGGCTGAATCTGGCCCGGCATCAGCTGCGCGTTGCGGTCAGCTTGATCTGACGGGGCCCTCCCCCCGCCCATTGAGCCTGGTCGGCCCAGCGCAGGATGTCCCGCCTGGGCCACAGGATCCGATGTCCGACCGGCTTGTACTTTCCGGCCTCGTACAACCGTTTCCGCGTTCGCGATCTGGCGGTCGCGTTCTTGACGTCGTAGTCGGAAGTCCGGCCCCGGAGCAGGACGGCGCCGCGCTCGAGCGGTCGCCGGTACAGGTAACTCAGCCGCGGGCTGATCTCGTCGAGCTGGGGGTCGTAGAACCAGCTGTAGGCGGTGAGGCCCCCGACGCCGGGGTGCCGCCGGAGCATCGAGGCGACACGCAGATAGGTGTTGTCGATGCCGGCTTCGCCGAATTCGTCGAGATATCGCGAATCGGTGTGCTGTTCGAACCACGGCGCCCGCTTTCCAGGTGCGAGGGCCCTGAGTGCGACCTGGGGCGCCCGCCCCCGCAGAGCCGCGAGGAGGCTGACGGGAAGGCTGACGTGACAGCGAAGGTCCACGACCTTCGCCCCGCAGGGGACCGTCCATCCGGCCGCCAGGCGTACGTCCTTCAGGAAGCAGTCGTCCCCGAGGTCATAGCCCTCGTGCCGCTCGCTCAGGAACTCGTGCAGGCGGCTGAGCGCGCTCGGCACGAGATCGAGGACGGCAGCCGGGAGCTCCAGCTCGGGAAGCCGGAGACGCAGGTTCGAGGCAATCTGGGCGACGAGCGCGCGGTTGAAGGCCTCGCGCTCACGAACTCCCGCAAGCTCGGTCTGCGCAGCTCGCAGCAGGACAGGGAATCGCGGGCCCAGGTCGGCGGTGGTACGGGGAGTGCGCCAGTCGGACAGGGCGTCTTCCAGGGGCACGAATGCTGCGACTTCCACGGGCGAAAGCGCCAGGCTGAGGTCGGCGAGCGCCTCGGATACACGCGCCAGCTCGAGCTCGTTCCCCTCGGCCCGCCATTGAGCGAAACTCGCCGCCCTCATCAGTCGCAGCGGCTGGGCGGACGGAGCGAGCTCAGCGCCCCGCGGGCGGCCGCGAGATGGCCGCGGCGGCGCGTCGGGCGGTGGACCCAGGCGGCGGCGCGTACGAGTGAATCGATCGTCACGCCGATCGCCTCCAGCACCGCCACGAGCCGACCGTGATGCTTGCGCGCGTAGCGCACGCGGCTGCCGGCCAGTACCGGTGTGACCGTCGCCCACGGCGCCGATCCGTATCCCCGGTGGTAGGCGGTCGCACTCGGCTCGAAGCGCACCCCCCAGCCTCGGTGGCGAAGGCGACGAAAGAGGTCAGTCTCCTCGGAGTAGAGGAAGAAGCCCTCGTCCAGACCCCCGACCTCGGCCAGCGCCGAGCGCCGCATCAATATGCATGACCCTGAGAGCCAATCCGGCATGCCCGGGCGCGTGTAGGCGGCCGGATCCTCGATGACTTCGCCGGCCCAGCTCGAGAACGCCGCGACACGATGCAGACCCAGCGCCTGCGCGTAGGTTGAGCGCAGTCGCGGGAACCGCCGCTGGGTTGGGTGGAGCTGTCCGTCCTCGTCGAGCGTCCGCGGTCCCACGCCTCCGAGCGCCGGACGGGATCCAAGCACGTCCACGAGCGTCTCGAGGCTTCCCGGCTCGATCCTCGCGTCGGGATTGAGGAACAGCACGAAATCCGCGTCGCCGGCCGCGGCCCCGAGGTTGCAGCCGTATGCGAATCCACCGTTGCGTGGTGCCTTGATGACGCGAACGGGAAGATCGGCAACGACCGCCGCGGAGTCGTCGGGGGACGCGTTGTCGACGACAGTGATGTTCACCCACGGAAGCCGCAGAAGCGGTCCGACGCAATCGCGCAACACCTCGCGGCTGTTGTACGCGACGATCACGACGTCGACGGCCACTCCGACTGGCGGCGCAGCCGGCGGAGCTTCCAGCAACACCCCGCTCTGGCGGTCCGCCCTCACGCAGTCACATCCGGGCGGTCCGACTCCTCTACCGGGCGCACCCACGCCTCGCGCCAGAAGGGATAGATCTCCCGCGGGCAGAACCAGCAACCGGGAGTTCGCTCCCCGGAGCAGACGGCTCCCTCGAGAATGAGGCTGTCCTTGGGGATCTTGAGCATCCGACCCGTCTTGTCGTCGACGATCCGATCCACCCTGTCCTTGACTCGGAACGTGCGACCGCAGTAAGGCAGCATCTCGCGGTCGAACGAGAGGCCACGGTTGAAGCCCTTCTCATCGAGCGTGGACTTGATCTCGTCCGGCGATCGCACCTGCACGAGGTCACCCGGCTGCACTCCGAGGCCCGCCGGCGGGGCTGCGCCCGGCCCGTGCAGGGGCAGTGCCCTGAGCACCCGAAGCCGTCTCGCCACCTCCATCACGAACCCGCGGAGCAGCAGCACCACGTAGCGGAAGGGAGCGAAGTTGCCGTTGCGGAATTCGCGCCAGTACTGGGCCAGGTTGGAGGTCTTCAGGTGCTCGGAGTACTGGAGGGCATCGGTCGCCTGGCAGCGCCAGACCTCCACCCGCTCGCCCTTCAGCTCCCTCGGGATTCTCGTGGCGGCACGTGCGAGACGCTCCAATTCGGTGGTTCCCTGGTCCGTCGGATCGCTCGGGTCGGCGGCCGCCGAGTCGTCATCGACCCGGCGAAGCCATGCCTCCTTCCAGTAGATCCTGCAGCCGGCCTGACAACCGCCGTGGCCTGTGCCGTTGCAGCGGAGGTCTTCGAGGTAGACGGTGTCGTGCATGCGCCGGCTCCCCGTGGCGTCGACCGTGTTGCAGACCTTGTCCACTCGTCGGCTGACCGTGTAGCGACGGCCCACATGGGCCAGCATCTCGGGCATGAACGGCAGCTGGTCCAGCGCGCTCTCGCCGTCGAGCGTGGCCAGGATCTCCGCCGCCGAACGAACCTCGACCACGTCGCCCGGACGCAAGGGCCGCTCATCGGCAGATCTGACGGAACCCACGGCTACCTCCTATTCGAGTATTTGGACGCCGAACCCCTCACGAACCAAGTGCCGCGGCAGCGTGAGTGGCCCTGCCTAACAACGGTTCTGAGCAGCACTTACTTGCTCGGGTAAGCCACCCGGCGACCGCCGGCCGCGCTCACCACCTCGTCCGAGACTCGGCGAAAAGTCCGGTCCACCCCGCCCGTTGATCAAGCGAGGGTGGAACCCCAGGTCGTCATAGGGTCCCGGCGCGGCGAGGTATCGCCGGCGGGCGAACGCGGGCCGACGGCTGGGGCCGACAACAGGGGTGGCTCGTCGATCGAGCCGAAGCTGACCGCGGCGCATGAAATCACGTCGATCATGGGCGTCCCGTTCGACGCGATCGACGAGGAGACGCTGGTTCAACTGGTCGTGGAGCGGGCGAGCGCGGGTGAAGGCGGCTGGGTCGTCACCCCGAACCTCGACATCGTTCGCAAGTTCAGGTCGAGCCGCGAGAGCCGCGACCTGATCCTGGCTGCCACCCATCGCGTCGCCGACGGCCAGCCCATCGTCTGGGCCTCGCGCCTGGCCGGCATGCCATTGCCGGAGAGGGTTGCCGGGAGCGACCTTGCCCAGAGCCTTCCGAGGGCCGCCGCGCGGGCGGGGTTGTCCGTATTCCTCCTGGGAGGAAATCCGGGGGTGGCCGCCGCCGCCGCGCGGCGTCTCCGGTCGCGCTTCCCCGGCCTCTTGCAGGTCCACTCGCATTGCCCGCCCTTCGGGTTCGGGGACGACTCCGGCGAGCTCGAGCGGATCAAGGCGATGCTCCTTCGCGCGCGGCCCGCTCTCGTCCTCGTCGGACTCGGTTTCCCGAAGCAGGAGAAGCTCATCAGCACGCTGCGCGCCGTGCTCCCCGGAACCTGGTTCGTCGGAGTGGGGATAGCCCTGAGCTTTCTCGCGGGCGAGCAGGCGCGGGCGCCGGTTGCCCTCCAACGACTCGGACTCGAGTGGCTGTACAGGCTGGTTCGCGAGCCGCGGCGGTTGTTCACGCGCTACATCCTCCGGGACCTCCCATTCGCCCCCAGGCTCCTCGGCTGGGCACTGGTCTGCCGCCTGTTCAGGCCCGCCCGGAACGCCGCCGGCGCACAAGGGACCTCGGCGTGATCCAGATGGATGCAGCAGCGACGCGCGCGGCGCCTGTGGCGCGCTCCGCGCTCCTGCGTCAGGCGGAAGAGACGCTTCGGGCGGAGGGACTGCGCCTGGCCAAGGCCTACCGTGTCGAGAAACGGGCCCGGAACAGATGGTGGGCCGCCTACGCGCGCGGGGGGCATGCGTGGACGGCGATCCTCGACGGAGAGCTGCCGGAGGACTGGCGTCTGCTCGAGACCATCGAGGGCTGGCCCGTCGCCCGCTGAGTCGAGTTTGGCGTGCACGAATTGGCGCTCGGCGCCCGTTAGTGCCCCACACCCGCTGCGTCGGCTGAACGCCAGCCACGCCCAGGAGGCTCAACAGTGCGCGTCCTCGTCACCGGTCATCACGGCTACATCGGCTCCGTGCTCGTCCCCGTCCTCACCAGTGCAGATCACGAGGTGGCCGGGATCGATTCCGACCTCTTCGCCGCCTGCACCTTCGGCGACTCGGTCTCCGATGTCACCTCTCTCCGGGCCGATGTCCGCGACATCGAGAGCGAGCATCTGGTCGGCTTTGACGCGGTGATCCACCTCGCCGCGGTCTGCAACGACCCGGTCGGTGACCTCAACCCGCGGGCCACGTACGAGATCAACCACCGGGGCTCGGTGCGGGTCGCGGAGCAGGCCAAGGCGGCCGGCGTCCCGCGGTTTCTGTTCTCGTCCTCGTGCAGCCTCTACGGCAAAGCCGGGGAAGAGATGCTCGACGAGGGCGCCGGGTTCGCGCCGGTGAGTCCGTACGGTGAATCCAAGGTGCTCGCCGAGCGGGACATCTCGGCCCTCGCCGACGACTCGTTCAGCCCGACTTTCCTGCGCAACGCCACCGCCTACGGGGTCTCACCGCGGTTGCGCGCCGACGTGGTGGTCAACAACCTCACCGGCTTCGCGCATACCACCGGTGAGGTGCTGATCCAGAGCGACGGGACGCCCTGGCGTCCGCTCGTGCACGTGGAGGACATCGCCGCCGCTTTCCTCGCCGTCCTCGAGGCTCCCCGTGAGCTCGTGCACGATCAGGCTTTCAACGTCGGCTCGAGCGCCGAGAACTACCGGATCCGACAGGTCGCCGAGATCGTCGAGGAAGAGGTGCCCGGCGCACGTGCTTCATTCGCCGCGGGGGCCGGGCCGGACAAGCGCTCGTATCAAGTCGACTGCTCCAAGATCGTGACGGTGCTTCCGGCCTCCAAGCCGTTGTGGACGGTCCGTCGGGGCGTGAAGCAGCTCCGCGAGGCATACGAGCGGCACGGGCTCACCTTCGACCGGTTCACAGGCAGCAGGTACCTCCGTATCAACCGCGTCAAGGAGCTTCAGGAAGCCGGCCGGCTCGATGATGAGCTCCGCTGGCGCGTCCCGGCGGGTGTGACGTGACGGACGTCCGGAACGGTCGTCTGGGGTCCTGTCCTTGATCTTCAACCCGACCCCGCTCGAGGGTGCGTTCCTCATCGACGTCGAGCCCAAGGCCGACGAGCGCGGTTTCCTGGCACGTACTTTCTGCGAGACCGAGTTCGCGGAGCAGGGGCTGCCGATGCGCATCGTGCAGAGCAGCACCATTCATAGCCCGCGCCGTCACACGCTGCGTGGCCTGCACTACCAGGTGCCGCCTCACTCCGAAAACAAGCTGGTCAGGTGCACACGGGGCTCCATCTTCCTCGTCATGGTCGACCTGCGGAGGGACTCGGCGACCTGCAACGACTGGGTGGGCGCCGAGTTGAGCGCCAAGAACGAGCGCCTCGCGTTTGTCCCGGAAGGGTTTGCGCAGGGGTACCAGACGCTCGAGGACGATACGGAGGTCCAATACCAGATGTCCCACCACTACGTGCCAGGAGCGGCGCGAGGAGTGCGCTGGGACGACCGAGCGCTGTGTATCGACTGGCCGCCCGCCGATCGCCGCTTGATCTCCGAGCGCGATCGCGCCTGGCCCGACGTCTCGGTGCCGGAAGGTTCGGGTGTCGGCAGCCGTTAGTGGGTGAGAAGCGGCCCCGCGCCGTACTGCCCACCCTGGAGGACGACCTTGCCGACGATCTACCTCGACTCTCAGAGCACAGATCAGGACCGCCGTCATCGGCTCTACCGCGGCGAACTCTTCGCCTTCTCTCCGAAGGTGAGCGCTGCGGAGCTGTGTGACCTGGCCCGGGAGCTGAGCGAGGCGGCGTTCGCTCCGCACGAGCCGACGGTCGCCCAGGAAAGCGTTGCCGCGGAGCGATACGTGGAGATCCTCGCCGAGCTCAAGCCCAAGTTCATTCACCACCCTCGCGCGAAGGAGCTGATCGGCCGGATGCTGTCGGACCTGGGGTGCGACCTCGACGAGACCTACTTCGACGTCCCGCGGCTGCGCACCATGGCTCCCGTCGACTATCTGAACGCGGGGCTCGCGTACCAGTTCCACCCCCATCGGGACACGTGGTTCTCGGCCCCCCAACAGCAGCTCAACTGGTGGCTGCCCGTCTACGAGGTCGAGTCGCACAACTCGATGGCGTTCCACCCCGAGTACTTCGACCAACCGGTGCGCAACAGCTCCGCCGACTATGACTACGACGAGTGGAGCAAGACCGGCCGGCTACAGGCCGCGAAGCAGGTCAAGAAGGAGACGCGCAAGCAACCGCAGCCCGAGGAACCGCTCGAACTGGAGCCCGACATCCGGATCGTCACCCCTCCCGGGGGCACGCTGGTCTTCTCGGCCGCGCAACTGCACTCGACCGTCCCGAACACGACGCGCAGCACGCGCTTCAGCATCGACTTCCGGACGGTGAACCTGAAGGACCTCGCCGATCGGGTCGGGGCGCCGAACATCGACTCGGAGTGCACGGGCACGACGCTCCGCGACTTCGTGCGGGCCAGCGACCTGGAACCGCTTCCCGACGAGGTGATCGCCCTGTACGACGGTCCCTCCCGGGTGCAGGCCGCGACCGCTTCGTAGCGCGGCGTCGACCCTCGCACCCTGATTCACCGGGTCGGTGCGGGCGCGCGCCGATGGGCGTCGCGGAACCACTCGACGGTCGCGCGGAGGCCGTCCTCGAGGCCCGTGGTCGCCCGCCACCCGAGCGCCTCCGCCGCATCTTCGACATCCACCCCGACCTCCTGTTCGAATGGGCGAGCGGGTACCTCGCCGAAGAGGGGACGGCCGGGGGTCGGGCCGATCAGCCTGACGATCAGCTCCACCATCGAGCGCACGGAGCTGGGCGATCCGGAGCCGATGTCGATCGTCCGGCCCTCCACTCCCACGGCGGAGACGGCGTTGCAGAAGGCGCGCGCCGCGTCCGTCGCGTAGACGCAGTCGAGTCGACGCGTCCCCGACCCGAGCCGGGGACTTTCTCCCTCCAGCAGCGCCCTGATCGTGTGGGGGATCAGCTTCGTCGAGTCCTGACCGGGGCCATAGACGTACGACGGCCGCAGGATCACGACCGGCGACTGGAACAGGGCGTGGAACATGCGCGCGTACCCGCTCGCCGCCCAGCGCGAGGCACCGTAGGGGGACGGCGGGACGGGGAAGGGCCGGTAGGCCGCCGGCTCCTCGAGCAGTGAGCCGCTCCAGACGATCCTCCGGCACCCCACCCTCGTTGCGGCCTCGAGCAGCTCCACTCCGGACACCAGGTTGGTCATCAGCGTCGGTGTGACGGCGTCCAGCGACCGGTCGCCGCGAACGCTGCCGGCCAGGTGGATGACGACCTCTGGACGGACGGACGTCACCAGCTCGAGCGCGCCGCCGGGTTCGGAGAGATCGACGGCCACCCACCGCACGCCCTCTGAGTCCTCATGAGGGAAGCGGCTCACCGCAACGACCTCGGCCTGCCCCAGCATCGGAATCAGCTGGCGGCCGATCAACCCGGTCGCGCCGGTGACGAGCACTCGGGCGTCCCGCACCCCGCTCATGGCGCCGGCCTCATGGGTCGACCGGGGTCGCCGCGAGCAGTCCAGCGCGCTCGAGACGTTCGGCGGCGCGGCTGACGAGCGGATAGCTGAGCTGGGAGCGCGAGGCGATGTCGAGCAGGCTGACGCCGCCGTCGCTCTGGTTCAGAACCCAGAGCAGGGCCCGTTCGTCATCCGGGCTCGCAACCGCGCCGCCGGCGGAGCGGTAGAGGCCCCGCTTTCCGAGCTGCGGCTCGCCGAAGGGGCTGAGGTTGGTGCAGGTCCGGTTGGTCTCGAGCACCTCCACCAGCTCGAGGCAACGCTCGACCGCCCCGGCCAGCGACTCTGGCCGGATCAGCTCCAGGGTGTCGGCCGAGGTGTGGTAGCCGTCGAACTCCCCGTGCGGCGTGCGCATCAGCGTGCCCACCGGAAGGTCGAAGCCGGGAGAGCAGAACTGGCGCTCGTCCCCGCCCCATGGCTCCCAGGGCAGGATGCGATGCGGCTCACCGGCGTCGCGCAGCACCGTTTCCATCGCCACGTCGACTTCGGCGTCGGAGCGCCGGCTGCGCTTGTAGGTCAGCGCACCGTCGTCGCCGATGCACGAGACGGCGAGGCCGTGAGCGATGCCGTCGAGCGCGTCGCGATTCCGGTCGAGCCAGGCCAGCGGCCCGATCGTGCCCGGCGCGAACAGGAAGCGATACGAGTGCCGAAGCGACCGGCTCCCGAGGCGCTTCGCGAGCATGGTCGCGACGGCTATCCCCGAGAGGTTGTCGTTCGCCAGGGAGGGGTGGCAGACGTAGGTCGAGAAGAGGACCTCCTTCGGACCATGCCCGGGGATCAGGTGCTCGGCGTATGTCAGCCGGCCCGGCTCGAGCGTCGAGTCGATGACGACCTCGTACTCCCCGGGCGGCAGCTCGAGCAGCTGCCGGTGGGAGAGGCAGAAGCCCCACGTCCTCTGGTAGTACGAGGTCCTGTAGGGGATCAGGTCAGGCTGCTCGGGAAGGGTGTAGAGCCGCTCGCGCAGATCCTCGAGGGACAGCCGGGCCCGGACCGGCTCGCTGTAGGAGACGACGTGCAGGTTGGAGTCGCGCCAGTCGAGCACGCGCCTCCCGTCCGGCCCGGTGATGTGGGCATCGTGGAGATTCCACTCGTCGGGCACGATCCAGTCGCAGACGCGGCTCCCACTGGGGATCTCGGTCCGGGCGAGCTGGATCTGCTCGTCGAGCACGTCGAAGGTGGCCCGCACACCGTCTCCGGTCAGGCTGCGACACAGGGGGAACAGGCGGCGCATGAGCCCGTATGCCTCGCGTCCGACGTCCTCCTGCCGGGCGGGCTCTGCCAGGACGGAGGTCACGCAAGCACGGCCTTGCGGCAATAGAAGGCTTCCGCATGAGAGCTCGGCGAGTTGCATTCCATGCCGCGCAGCCGCAGCAGGCTCGAGAACAAGTCCTCCCGGAACCAGTGCTTGGATCGCTGGGAGGCGAAGTGGTCCATCAGGTGCTCGATCTTGCGCTGCGAGAGGCGCGCGGACAGGGGGACGAAGGCGTTCGGCGCGCTCATGTCGCCGTCGTACTTCGGCACCTCGTATTCGAGGATCAGGTGGTCGCGGAATGTGTTCCAGGTGAGCTCGCAGGTGACCCGGTGGTCCTGGTGGAGGTCGTCGCGCTGGTGGGTGAAGACCACGTCAGGGGAGAACTCGCGCTTCAGGCCTTCGAAGAAGTCCTTCACCCGCTTGCCCTCGTAGGGGAAGAAGCCGTCGGGGAAATCCCGGATCAAGACCGTGCTCCGGGGCACGCCCCTGAGAAGTGCCTCTGCGCTCCTTCGGGCCTCCTCTGCGCGCTCTCCCTCTCCGCTCAGCACCACCCAGCGAACCTCGAAGAGCGCGGCGGCGTCGATCAGCTTCAGGAGCGTGCCGCCACACCCGATCTCGATGTCGTCGGGATGGGCCCCGATCGCGAGCACGCGAGCCCCCGATCCGTTCTGCCCCCCGAAGGACAGCGGCAGCATCATCCAGATGCCGCGTATTCGAGATCGCTGTGCGCCATGCGGTCGGGGTCCCACACCTGCCAGGGCGC
>DATAPB010000094.1:0-11224 GCA_036265435.1 Solirubrobacterales bacterium
GACGCGATCATCCAGGAGCTGGCGCGGAAGGGGTGGCAGGCCGGCACGAGCATCCAGGTCGCCTTCCAGGCCTGCGATGACTCGATCGCCTCGACCGGCCAGTGGGACGAGGCCACCTGCCAGAAGAACGCACAGGCCTACACGAGCAACTCCGACGTGGTTGGCGTGATCGGCACCTACAACTCCGGCTGCGCGGCGATCGAGATGCCGATCCTGAACCGCGCGCCCGGCGGGGCGGTCGCGATGATCTCCCCCGGCAACACCTTCGTCTGCCTGACCGAGCCGAGCCCGACCCTGTGCCAGAAGGACGAGCCCGGCGTCTACTTCCCATCCGGGAACCGCAACTACGCGCGTGTCGTCCCGAATGACGCGGCTCAGGGCGCCGGTCTCGCCGAGTTCGCCCACGAGAAGGGGATCACGAAGCCCTTCGTCCTGATCGCCAGCGACGACCCGACCAGCGAGGGCCAGGGCCAGACCTTCATCGGCGCGGCGCGGTCACTCGGTATGACCGTCGCCGGAGTCGAGCACTACGACCCGAAGGGGAAGAGCTACGCCCCACTGATGCACAAGGTGAAGGCCTCCGGGGCCGACGCCGTGGTCCTCGCCGCGATCCTCGAGCAGAACGGCGCCCAGCTGATCAAGGACAAGGTCGCGGCGCTCGGGCCGAACAGTGGCGCGGTAAAGCTGTTCGCCTTCGACGGGTTCGCCCAGCAGGCGACAATCGACGGGGCGGGCACGGCGAGCACCGGGATGTACGCCAGCCTGCCCGGCAAGGCGCCGGGGAGCCTCACCGGCGCGGGATCGGCCTTCGTGAAGCAGGTGAAGGCGCAGATCGGCGACAAGCCGCTGGAGTTCTTCGCGCCCTACGCCGGCCAGGCCGCGCAGGTGATGGTCGAGGCGCTGACCAAGGGCAAGACCCGCACCGGGACCATCGACGAGATCTTCCGCTACCAGACGAATGAAGGCATCATCGGCAGCTTCGCGATCACGCCCACCGGCGATACGGCCCCCGCGCCGATCAGCGTGCAGCGCGCCGCGGACACCTTTGCGCTCGCGGGGACGCTTGTGCCCACTCCGCAGCTGGTCGCCGCCGCCCGCGGCGGCTGATGCGAGGGCGCGCCGCCGGGCGCGACCCGTCTGCTGGGAACATCACACCCGGGGGCTCGCTTGCGTTTAGTAAGCGAGCACTCGTGTGAAAGGCGGTTCAGTGAGCGAATCGGCGACAAGCCCGCGTGTCTCGATTCGGGGCAGGCTCCGCCTCGGCAAGGCGGTGATGGTCCCCGTCTGGTCGAGCGGCTTCATCGTCGGCACCCTCGCGGTACGCCACGCCTCGGGGCTGACGATCCTCTTCTGGCGGATGAGCGTCGCCGCGCTCCTGATGGCCGCGATCGCGGCCGTCTTTCGCGCTCCGTGGCCACGCGACCGGCGGACGATCGGGCAGATGGTGATCGTCGGGCTCCTGCTCCAGGCCGCGCAGTTCGTCGGGATCTTCCTCGCGCTTCAGCATGAGGTCCCGGCGGGCCTAGTGGCGCTGCTCGCGGGATCGAGCCCGCTGCTGGTGGCCGTGCTCGCGACGGTCTTCCTGGACGAGCACCTGGAGCCGACGCAGTGGATCGGGTCGGTGATCGGCGTGGCGGGCGTCGTGCTCGCGGTGATCGAGGAGCTCCACGGCGGCGGCACAGCGGTCGGCTTCCTCTTCGCCGTCGTCGGCCTCGCCGGGCTGGTCGGCGGCACGCTCGTTCAGCGGGCGTCCGGCGCGACTGTCGATCCGCGCGTCGCAAACGCGATCCAGCTCCTCGTCGCGACCGCCGTCATCGCGCCGCTCACGGCGCTCACCGCGGGCTTCAGCCTTAGCGCCGCGGCGCTTCCATCGCTTGCGTGGCTCACGCTCGGGCTCTCGATCGGCGCCGTGATGCTCTTCTTCTGGCTGCTCCGCAACGAGAAGAGCGGCGAAGCGACCAGCTTCCTCTACCTGGTGCCCGCCACCACCGCGATCGCGGGCGTCCCGATCCTCGGCCAGCCGCTAGCGCTCGGCGCCGTCATCGGACTGGTGCTGGCGCTGATCGGAGTGTGGATGGTGGGCGCCCCGCGGACGCTCAGCACGAATGGATGGGCGCGGCGCTTTGGACCACTTCGAAGGCTGATCCAGGGATCGACTTGAGCTGGTCGAGGTTCTCGTCCGGCCAGCGGCGGTCCGAGGTGCCGGAGACGAACCAGTTCGAGCCGTTGTCGGCGACGATCAGGCCGTACTGCTTGAGCGCGACCGCGATCGCGCGCGCCGGGCCGGTGAAGCCGGAGATGTCGTAGCCGGCGCCGAGCCGGAGCCGCAGTCCCATCGGCGGCGCGCCTGCGCTGCTGGTCGAGCCGGCACAGTGCGAGGCGGGATTGACCCAGGCGTCGCGGGTGGAGCTCACCGTGACGCGGAGGGCGTGGTGGATGCCGCCTCCGGCGGCCTCGTCGTAGCGGGCGAGCCCGGGGAAGATCGGCAGGCCGGCCGCATCGGCGGAGGTGAACCCCTGGGTCCGGAGCGCGGGCGAGCGCAGATCCCAGATCACGGCGGAGTCGGCGTTCCAGTGCGGCCTGGGCCGCTTCTGCGCGAAGGCGCGGTAGAGCTCGTAGAGCTTGCAGCGCTTGCGGTCGATCGCGAGGACGTGGCGATCGCCGTCGGAGCTCTGACCGCCCTCGACCAGCGCGCCGAGCGGCACGCGGTAGGTGCCGTGGGTCGACTCGTCGCCGTAGGCGGTGAAGTTGACCTTCGTCTTCTTCTGCTTCTTGCCGACGACGGTGTAGGGAAAGCCGTACTCGCGCGGCGAGCCGAAGTCGGGGTGGACCGAGTCGTCGCCGTGGGCGTTGATGTAGGCGATGTAGCCGGCGGAGTTCGGGTCGAGCGGCGCCTGCGAGATGTCCTGGTTCCAGGCGGACTCGTCCCCCGCCGAGGGGGCGTTTGCCGGTCCGGCGAACTTCGGGAAGACCTGGCAGGAGCCGAGCGTGGGATAGGGGCCGCGCGGCTGCTTGCCGCCATGGTGCTTCTTCTTCGCCACGGCGAGGCCGCAGGCCGCAAGGGCCAGGGCGAGAGAGATGACCAGGGCGCGCCGCACGAGCGCGATTCTCCCAGGCGCCCCGGATCCCCGAAATGATTTGCTAAGCTAATTAGCAATGCGAACTACTTCTGACGCCCCGGGAACACCAAGCGAGATCCGCGAGGATCTCGCCCCCCGACTCCGCTGGACGATCACCCGTCTCGCCCGCCGCCTACGGCAGGAGGCCGGCACCGACCTCGGTCCCTCACAGGTGGCTGCGCTGGCGACGATCGAGCGGCACGGCCCGCTCTCGCCCAGCGAGCTCGCCAGGGCGGAGCGGATCCAGCGGCCGACAGCGACACGGATCCTCCGGCACCTGGAGGAGGCCGGCCTGGTGGAGCGGGTGAAGGACCCCGAGGACGGTCGCGGCTCGATCGTCAGCATCACCGGCGCCGGTCGTCAGCACCTGAAGCGCCTGCGGGCGCGCAAGACCGCCTACCTGGCGACCCGGCTCGACAGGCTCGACGCCGAGGACCGCCGAACCCTGGAGCGCGCCGCCGAGCTGCTGGAGGGGATGCTCGAGTGACGGAAGCACTGGGTCGCTCGTTCGCCAGCCTCGCAATCCCCAACTTCCGCCGCTACTTCACCGGCCAGCTGGTCTCGTTGTCCGGCAACTGGATGCAGATGATCGCCGAGATGTGGCTGGTCCTCTCGCTCACCGGCAGTGGCGTCGCCGTCGGCGCGACGACCGCGCTCCAGTTCCTGCCGATGCTGATCTTCGGCGCCTGGGGCGGCCTGCTCGCGGACCGCGTGCCGAAGCGGCGCCTGCTGATCCTCACCCAGGGGCTCCACATGATCGCGCCGCTCGCGATGCTGAGCCTCGCCCTCCAGGGAGTGCTCGTGCCCTGGATGGTCTTCGCGCTGGTCTTTCTGCGCGGCTGCGTCAACGCCGTGGACTACCCGACCCGCCAGGCCTTCGTCATGGAGATGGTCGGCGGCGATCGGATCGTCAATGCGGTCAGCCTGAACAGCGTCCTCGTCCACGGGGCGCGCGTGATCGGCCCGGCCTTCGCCGGAGTCCTGATCGCGACGGTCGGCGTCGAGCCCTGCTTCGCCCTCAACGCCGCGAGCTTCGCCTTCATGATCTGGGTCCTCGCCGGTCTGGACACCGAGCGGCTGCGGCCCGCCGAGATGGCGCCGCGGGAGCCCGGTGCCGTCCGTGCCGGCCTCGCCTACGTTCGCCGCACACCGGAGCTCTGGATCCCGCTGGGTCTGATGGCCATCGTGGGGACGCTCGGCTACAACTTCCAGGCCGTCCTGCCTCTGCTCGCCGACTTCACCTTCCACGGGGGGCCCTCGACCTACGCGGCGCTGGTCGCGGCGATGGGCCTCGGCGCGATCGTCGGCGCGCTGATCAACGGCGCCCGCGACTCGGTCACGCCGACGCTGCTGGTCGGTGCCGCCGTCGTCTTCGGGATCCTCTCGCTGCTGGCCGCGGGCGCGCCGACACTGGCGCTCGAGGTCGCAGCGCTGGCGCCGCTCGGCGCCGCGACCGTGACCCTGGCCGCCAGCGTCAACTCCTCGCTCCAGCTTGCCTCGGAGCCGAGCATGCGCGGCCGCGTGATGGCGCTCTACTCGATCGTCTTCCTCGGCTCGACCCCGATCGGCGGACCGCTCTCGGGCTGGCTCTCCCAGGCCATCGACCCTCGCGCCGCGCTCGTCATGGCGGGGATCGCGGCGATCGTCGGCGGGCTGCTCGCCCGGGTCGCCTTCGACCGGGTCGCCGCCATTCCCGCCGACGCGAGGCTCGAGCCCGCCTAGCGGCCGCTTGCGGCCGCGATCTGATGGCGAAGCCGGTTAGGGCTCCCGTCGCACTCGGGAAAATACGGATGCGACGGGCGGCTGGCGGCGGCTAGAGTGCTCCGCCGTGCCTGACTTCTCAGAGCTTTCCATCCGCGGGAGGATCGCAACCTCCGGCGACTCCGACTGGGACGAGGCGCGGCAGGCCTGGAACCTGGCTGCGGATCAGCACCCCGAGGCGGTCGCCCTGGTGGAGAGCGCGGACGACGTCTCCAAGGTGATCGGTTTCGCGAGGGAGAACGGGCTCAAGGTGACCGGGCAGGGGACCGGCCACGGCGCGATGGCTCTTGGGCCAGTCGACGGTGTGATCCTTGTCAAGACGGAGCGGATGCGCGACGTCGCCATCGAGGGTGAGATGGCTCGGGCGGAGGCGGGAGCGCTGGCCGAGGACGTCGCCGAAGCGGCGAGCTCGAAGGACATGTCCTCGATGCCAGGCACCTCGCCGAACGTCGGCGTGGTCGGGTACACGCTGGGCGGTGGCCTCAGCTGGTTCGGTCGCAAGCACGGCTGGGCCTGCAACCGGGTCAGGGCGATCGAGGTGGTGACCGCCGACGGAGAGCCGCGCACCCTGGATGCGACGAGCGATCCCGATCTCTTCTGGGCGCTGCGGGGCGGTGGCGGCGGCTACGCCATCGTCACGGCACTCCACCTGGAGCTGCTGCCGATCGCCGAGGCCTACGCGGGGGCAATGCTCTTCCCGCCTGAGGCCACGGCTGACGGTCTGCGGGTCTACCGCGACTGGTGTGCGCAGGCGCCGGAGGAGGTGGCAAGCCAGACCCGGATGCTCAACCTGCCGCCGATCCCCGACATCCCGGAGGAGATCCGCGGCAAGAAGTGGTTCGCAATCACCGTGGTCTCGATCGGCAGTGAGGAGGAGGGCAGGGAGCGTGTCGCGCCCCTGCTCGAGTTCGCCGATCCCGTGATGTCCACCGTCGCCCAGATCCCGGCGGCCGCCCTCACCCGGATCGCGATGGACCCCGAGCCGCCGGTGCCGGCGCTCGGCCACCACTGCCTGGTCAAGGAGCTGCCGGACGAGGCCATCGACGCCTTCTACGAGGCCGCCGGCCCGGAGTCCGACTCGCCGCTCCTGCTCGCGGAGCTGCGGCACCTTGGTGGCGCGCTGGGGCGATCCGCGGACGGAGGCGGAGCGCTTGACAAGCTCGACGGCGATTTCGTGATGCTCGGCATCGGGATGCTCATGGACCCCTCGATGAAGGATCCGATCGACGGCCAGCTCGACAAGTTCGCCGAGGCGATGAAGCCCTGGGCTGGGGAGGGCGGCTACTTCAACTACGCCGAGCGGCCCTCCGACGTCGAGGCGATCCTGCCCGCGGAGACCTGTCAGCGCCTCGCTCAGGTGAAGCGCAGCTGGGACCCCGAGAACCTCATTCGGGCGAACCACTCGGTCGCGCTGGCGACGGCGTAGCTTCGTCCGGCGCGTATCTCTGGCGCCGCGGCGAGCGCGCGCCGACGATCTGACCCCACTCTGCGTCCTCGATCAGGCCCGGCTCGGTCTCGTCGAGCCAGCCGAGCAGGGCGTCAGCCAGTCCCTCGGGGTCCTCGAGGTTCGGGAAGTGCGCTGCCTTCGGCAGCGTGACGAAGCGGCTGTTCGGGATCAGCTCGTGGGCAGCCAGGCCGTGCTTCATCGGGATGGTGTTGTCGCGCTCGCCCCAGACGATCAGGGTGGGCAGCTCGCCGAGGAGGTAGAGCCGGTCAACGGCACTGACGTGCTGGCCGCGGACGTCGATCACCGAGCGGAGCGTCTGCAGGAACGCATGACGGGCGGCGGCGTCCTGCAGTGGACGCATCGCCCGCGCGACGGCCTGGAGGTAGACGCCCCTGCGGCTGCCCCGAGAGCGCATCCGCTCTCCGGCGCGGTCGAGCGCCGCTCCGAGCCGGCGGTTGGCGACCAGCCAGATCCCCGCGGCGGCACCGGGCAGGGCGGCGCCGCGGAGCATCGGGCTCACCTCGTGGCCGAGGCCCCCGCTCGAGATCAGCGCCAGGCGCTCGACCCTCTGGGGGAACTGGTAGAAGAACTGCATCGCGATCCCGCCGCCGAGGGAGTGGCCGACGATCGTGGCCCGCTCGATCCCGATCGTCGCCAGCAGGTCGCGGATGCTGCAGGCGTGCGCGCCGAGGGAGTAGTCACCGCGGACCGCGGCCGAATCGCCGTGGCCGAGCAGGTCGGGTGCGACGACGGTGTACCGCTCGGCCAGCCGCAGTGCGACCGGCTCCCAGTGCCGCGAGGAGTTGACCATCCCGTGGATGAGGACGACGGGCGGGCCGTTGCCGGCGATCCGATAGATCACGCGGTGGCCGTGGAGTTCGATCTCCCATTCGTCGAAGAGGAGGTCCTGCACGGGACTCACCCTACGGGACGGCTTCGCCACCGGATTTCGACCCCCACAACAAGACCGACCGCCAATCCTTGGCGGCCGGTCTTTGCAAACAGGCCCCGTCAGGACGGGCAGGGGTACGTCTCAGGGGCCTTACTTGGGGGGTATGTAGTGGAACCAGGCGACGGGAGGCGCCTTGCGGCAAACGCCTGGTGCCTATGAGCCGAGAGGCGGTGTTGGGCGTCCGGCCCAGCACCAATTCTCCCGACGACCGCAGTATCGAACCACCATCGATTTTAAGCAATACCCAAAATTCGGTTGATTGGACGTATTGCTACGACGCGGCCAAGCTACGGCTCACACTGGCGCCATTACGGCCGAGAGGGCGGTCCCGTGGAGGATGTCGAGCTCGGAGACCTCGACCTCCTTGACCTTGAAGGCGCGCATCACCTGAACGAGGATCACCGTGCCGGCGACGATGGTCGGCGCGCGGCCGGGGTGCAGGCCCGGCACTCGCAGCCTCTCGGCGAGCGGCAGCGAGGAGAGCCGGCTCAGCATCCGCTGGACCCTCTTCAGTCCCAGGCGGTAACCGTGGACCCGGCCGGGGTCATAGGGCTCGAGGGCCTGGTCGATCGCGGCGAGCGAGGTCGGGGTGCCGGCGACCGCGATCGCCCGGCTCGGCTCGACCTGTGCCTGGGCGGCGATCGCCCGGTCGATCTGATTGCGGATGTCGGCGGCAAGGTCCTCGAGCTCGTGCGGGTCGGGGGGGTCTCTGGTCAGGTGGCGCTCGGACTGGCGGATCGTCCCCGCCTGGAGCGAGGTGTGGAAGCCGACCTTCTTCCCCGAGCCGACGATCAGCTCGGTCGAGCCGCCGCCGATGTCGAAGACGAGGGTGGAGTCCCCGGCGGGGCGGTGGGAGGTGGCGCCTAGATACGTCAGGTTCGCCTCCTCGTCGCCGGTGAGCAGGCGCGCGTCGAGACCGAAGCGCTCGCGCAGCTCGGCGATGAACGCATCGCCGTTGACCGCGTCGCGGACGGCGCTGGTGGCGATCGCACTGACCCGCTCCGCTCCCATCTCCTCGTAGCGCGCCTTGTAGTCGCCGACCACGGTGCAGACGTCGTCGACGGCGTCCGAGCAGATGATGCCCGAGTGGTCGACGCCGCGGCCCATGTTGGTCACGGTGGTGCGTCGCTCGACCTCGACGACGCCGGTTTCCTCGACGTCCCCGATCAGGAGCCGGGTTGAGTTCGTCCCGATATCGACTACGGCGACGCGCACTGCGGCATCCGATCCCTCCGATCCCCGGTTACGGCGAGGCATCCTAGCTCTGAGAGGCGCGGAACGCAGTGATTCTCCCCTTGCGCATCGATTCGGAGGCGAGCTAAAATCATCGGACCGACGCGGGGTGGAGCAGTCTGGTAGCTCGTCGGGCTCATAACCCGAAGGTCGCGGGTTCGAATCCCGCCCCCGCTACTCCCCAAGGGCCCTCGAAAGAGGGCCCTTGGTGTTGCTAAGGACCTGCAAATACGTTTCTTTCGTCCGAGCCGCATCGCTGCTGACGCGGGGCTCTCTTCAATGGGGCCGCTGCACGCCTCAGCCTTCGTGGTACCGCGGGGGTACCAAGACAGCGATCTGAAACCGGGTTCGAATCCTGCCGGGATTCGATTTCGCGGGTCTCTCGATGGAGGCACCGCCGCTTTGCATGGAAAGCGGCGGTTTGACAGGCACTTTTGCTCCTCGCGCGAAGAAGGCATTTGGCAGTCGCTCAGACGCTGCTCCGCTGCATTCCACCCACCGAGAGTTACGACGGAGCCGAGATCGAGCGTCGACGGCCCCAAGCCGCAGCAAGGCTCAAGCTGTACCCGAGCCTCACCCAGATTGCGCGGGTTACGGAAACTTGAGCTCCCCCCGTGATAGCGTCACCACGCTCGGTGAGGAAGGGTGGATCGCCGAGCGGCGCATCGGAAAGGAGCCCTAAGGCGCGCCTTCGGGCGCTGGTCAGCAGGGGGTTCTGGGCACGCCTCAAGCGCAAGGAGGCTCCAAATGCGTCGTATCTTCCTTCTGACAGGGCTGGCACTGGCCATAGCGGCCTTTACGGCCCCCGCTGCGCTGGCGGGAAGCCCACACCAGGTGGGTACGTGTACCTCGACACAATCGGGGAACACCCTGAACATTCAGTGCAAGGAAGCCGGGCTTGGTGACGAGACGCAGGTCGTAACCCAGACAACCGCCACCGCCCTGTGCATCAACAATGGCGGGAAGCATCCAAGGGCGGTAAACAAGGCGAGTGTCTCGGCTGAGACCACGACTCCGGTGCAGAACGGCAAGGCCGATATCAGTATCGACCTGACGGCGTCGTTCTCGCCTGAATGCAGCCCGCCGATGACGGTCGCGTTCACCGACGTCTTGGTGTTCGACGAGACGAACGGCTTCTTCTTGGAGCCGTTTAGCCCCTAGCGGAGTCTTTCCTCTCAGCAAGCTGCGATTCGCAGGACTGTTGAGCCGCTAGTAGCGGAAAAGGGCCGGGCCTTCACGGGCTCGGCCCTTTCCTTCTTGTCGCCTGTTCGGGGGCCACCCTCCTTCTTACATGAAGCCGTCGCTGCCCGTCTGCATCGGGGGCCCCTAGGGCGCGGAAGTGGAATAGTTGCTTTGGACGAGAAGCAGTAGTCCTGCTTCGCATGGAAAGGAGCGCTTTCGACCAGGCGCTCGCTTTGCGCAAAGGAGCAACAACTGCTCGCTGACCGCTCATCGAGCAGATCAGCATGGGCTTCACGGGCGCGCGCGTGATGCTATTTCTGGGGCGTGGCAGGCAAGGCATCGGAGCGGTTCGTCTGGGCGGTCGACACTCTGGAGGTCCGCCCGGCCGACCGCCTGTTCGAGGTCGGCTGCGGCCACGGCGTCGCGGTCTCCCTGGTCTGCGAGAGGCTGACGACGGGAGCGATCACCGCGATCGACCGCTCGCCCAAGATGATCGAGATGGCGACGCGGAGGAACCGCGAGTACGTCGACGCGGGCAGGGCTGTGCTCGAGGCCATCGCGCTGGAGGACGCGGACCTCGGCGATCGGCGCTTCGACAAGGTCTTCGCCTTCAACGTCGCTCCCTTCTGGCTGCAGCCGGAGGCGGCGCTCGGTGCCGTCCGCGAGCACCTCGCCCGGGATGGGACCGTCTACATCTTCTGGGACGCGCGCCACTCCGCGCCGGAGCGAGCCCGGGAGCTCGGGAACGAGCTGGCCGACCGGCTACGCGAGGGCGGATTCTCCGTCGACAGGGTGCTGGTCGAGGACCTGCGCCCGGTCCCCGCGGTCTGCGCGATCGGGCGGCCCCAGGGCAGATGAACATGGACCGCGATTCCATCATTCGCACTTCTGCAATCGCGTGAAAGCGGAAGCCTCAGCGGCTGACGGTGAGTCAGCCGAAACAGCCGCTTTGGACGAAAAGCGGCGGCTTGGCCTGGAGCCTTTAAGCGGCTCGCCGCAGCATGAGCCCACCGAGCGGCTTCAGGGGATCTCATAACCCAAAGAGCCGCGGGTTCGAATCCCGTCCCCGCTACTCCCCAAGGGCCCTCGAAAGAGGGCCTTTGGTGTGCCCGAAGCGCTTCCGAAGTGGGTCAGCTGGGCATCAATCGGGCATCAATCCTCGGTTGACCCCGCTGCTGATCATCCAGGCGGTTGGTGCTTGCACTCTCATGCTGCGCCGGCCACGTGGCCGACCCACACCGCGCGCGGAGGACACGCGTTACGCGCCTGAGACGGTTCTGTAACGCCGGTTCCTTACAAGGACTTCCGAGTCGGCTTATCGTTGTCCAGGACCCCCGAGAGCGAGGATGCGCACGTGCAAGTGAGCGATGACCGGCAGGTCGGCACGGAGCTCGCCGGCTACCGGATCGAGTCGCTGCTCGGCTCGGGTGGCATGAGCGTCGTCTACCTGGCCGAGGATCTGCGGCTCAAGCGGAGGGTGGCGCTGAAGCTGCTGGCTGCGGAGCTCGCCGAGGACGAATCGTTCCGTGA
>DATAPB010000095.1:0-4092 GCA_036265435.1 Solirubrobacterales bacterium
GCCGCGGACGAGCTTGGGGAAGTCGCTCGGGTCCTTGCGCAGATCCTCGGCGCACTCGTGGAGGATCCCGTTGAAGAGCGTCTCCCAGTCCTTGTTCACCACGTAGCGCTGCTTGTCGATCATCTCGCCGAGGCTGCCGGCCTCGATGCCGAAGACCTCGCGGTAGAAGCCGTTCCAGAAGACGGTGTGCTTGGCCTCGTCGGAGATCTGCGTGGTGAGGAAGACCTTCGCCTCGTGGGTCGGAGCCGCCAGGGCGAAGGGCAGCAACTCCAGCGTGACGCGCTCCTCGCCCAGGAAGAACTCCGAGAATCCGAACTCGAGGAACCTGCGCTCGTCGTCGGTGAACATGTCCGGGTCGGCCCACTGCTTGGCGTCCTCGGTGAAGTCGAAGTCCTCGGTCGACCAGTGCTGGCGCTGCCAGCGCATGAAGAGCTTCTCGTAGGAGGGGGCGGCCTCGACGATCCGGTCGAGCCCGGCCATCACCTTGTCGATGTCCCCGTCGAGGAGGACCGAGAGAGCCTCGTCCTCGGTGTGGAGTTCTCCGTTCGTGGTGGCGGTGGCGTCGGTCATCGCTCCTCCTCGGGTTGGGATCGGGGCCGCATTATTGATCATCCGTTCAATAAATGTCAAGTCCGGGGTCGGCTGTATCGTGGCGAGGCCGATGAGCGAGCTCCCCGACGACTTCCAGACCGCGCACCTCGCCGAGGTGGACCCGGACATCCAGCGGGTCCTCGACGGCGAGCTCGGGCGCCAGCAGGGAACGCTCGAGATGATCGCCTCCGAGAACTTCGTGCCGCAGGCGGTCCTCGACGCGGCCGGCTCGGTCCTCACCAACAAGTACGCCGAGGGCTACCCGGGCAAGCGCTACTACGGCGGCTGCGAGTGGGTCGACATCGCCGAGCAGCTCGCGATCGATCGCGCCAAGGACGTCTTCGGCGCCGACCACGCGAACGTCCAGCCCCATGCCGGCGCCCAGGCGAACAACGCGACGTACATGGCGCTACTCGATCCCGGCGACACGATCATGGGGATGGCGCTGGACCACGGCGGCCACCTCACCCACGGGATGAAGCTGAACCTCTCGGGGAAGCTCTACGACGTCGTCGCCTACCACGTACGACGCGAGGACAAGCTCGTCGACATGGACGAGGTGGCCTCGCTGGCCGAGGAGCACAGGCCGAAGCTGATCATCGCGGGCTGGTCCGCCTATCCGCGGCAACTCGATTTCGCCGCGTTCCGGGAGATCGCCGACTCCGTCGACGCGAAGCTGATGGTCGACATGGCGCACTTCGCCGGGCTGGTCGCTGCCGGTGAGCACCCGAGCCCGGTTCCCCACGCCGACGTCGTCACGACGACGATTCACAAGACCCTCTGCGGGCCCCGCAGCGGGATGATCCTCTGCAAGGAGGAGCTGGCCGCCGACATCAATCGCGCCGTCTTCCCGGGGACCCAGGGCGGTCCTCTGATGCACATCATCGCGGCGAAGGCCGTGGCCCTGAAGATCGCCCAGAGCGACCAGTTCAAGGACCGGCAGCGGCAGACCATCGCGAACGCCCAGGCCTTCGCCGATGAGCTGATCTCCGGCGGCATCGACGTTCTCACCGGCGGCACGGACGTCCACCTGGTACTCGTGGACCTGACGAACACCGGCCTCGATGGCAAGGCGGCGGAGAACCGGCTCGAGGAGGTCGGGATCACGGTGAACCGCAACGCGATCCCCTTCGACGAGCGCCCGCCTATGAACCCCTCGGGCCTGCGCATCGGGACGCCTGCGCTCACCACACGCGGTCTGGTCGAGGACGACCTGCGTGAGATCGCCCGGGTGATCGTCACGGCGCTCTCCGACGACTTCGAATCGCAGAAGGACTCGCTCCTCGAGCGCTCACGCGCCCTGATGGAGCGCTACCCCCTTTACCCGCAGCTCTCAGCCGCGACGGTCTAGAGGGCTGATGTGGGTTATCCACGCACCCGGATGACGCCGCATGCCGTCGCTGGATCGCCACCCACGCGCTCGCGGGTAGGGCACCGCTACCCGCCTCGCGCGCGTGCGGCGCCCAGCTTGGCCTGCGACGCCCCTACGTGCGCGCCTAACCCCCATCAGCCCTCCCGCCCTGCTTGAAGATCTGGGCCGACATGAGTGGGCCGGCGCATGTCCTCGTGCTCCGGCCGATCATCGAGCGGCTGCGCGCGCAGGGCCACGAGGTGCGGATCACGGCACGGGAGTACACGCAGACTCTCGAGCTGCTCGACCTGCACGGGATGGACTACACGCTGATCGGCAGGCACGGCGGTGCCTCCCGCGGCCGCAAGCTGATGCGGCTGATCCAGCGGACGACCGGGATGCGCCGTTTTGCCAAGAACCAGGGATTCGACCTCGCGATCGCGCACGGATCCAACGACATCGCGATCGCTTCGAAGTCGCTCGGGATCCCCGAGGCGAACATGCACGACTACGAGTTCGCGGTGGCCCAGCACCAGGTCGGCTGCCGGCTCGCGAAGCGGGTGATCTTCCCCGACTCCGTGCCGCCCGAGCGGCTCAAGCGTTTCGGCGTGACTCCCCAGAAGCTCTTCCAGTACCCGGGGATCAAGGAGGAGTACTACCTGTCCGACTTCGAGGTTGACCCCGACGCGCTGATCAAGCTCGAGGTCGACACGGAGCGAGTGGTCGTCGTGGTTCGCCCTCCGCCCGACGTCTCGCTCTATCACCGCCGCTCGAACCCTCTCTTTCCGCAGGTGCTCGCGCGAGTAGGCTCTGACCCCGGTGTCCATGCGGTGGTGCTCCCGCGCACCGAGGAGCAGCGGACCTACGTCAAGGAGCTCGCCCTGCCGTCCCTGATCGTTCCGGATCACGCTGTCGAAGCGCAGAGCCTGGTGGCCCTGGCCGATCTGGTCGTCTCCGCGGGCGGGACGATGAATCGCGAGGCGGTTGCCCTGGGGACCCCCGTCTACACGACCTACGGCGGGCGCCTCGGTGGCGTCGACGAGGCGCTGATCCGGTCCGGACGCCTGCGTCCCCTGACCGATCCGCGGGCGCTCGAGCTCGAGAAGAAGACCGGCCAGGGTGAGCGCGTCCGACGCGATCCGCAGCTGCTGGTGGACCTGATGGTGGGCGCGGCCGAGCCGGATGCACACAAAGACTGAGCAGCCGCCCACGCTCGCCGAGCAGTACTCCGTGATCGCCTCGGAGGCGTTCGCGCCGCGCCGCGTGGACATCGCCCTTCGCGGGCTCGACCTGCTCATCGCGGGCAGTGCGCTACTCGTGCTCTCGCCGTTGCTCGGGCTGCTGGCCCTCGCGACGCTGCTCACCTCCGGCCGTCCAGTGCTCTATCGAGGCGAGCGGGTGGGGACGGCGGGCCGCGTCTTCGTGATGTACAAGCTCCGCACGCTGCGGCCGGGGGCCGAGCAGCGCCTCGGGAACGTCTACGGAGAGGAGCTCAGCCGGCGCACCGAGCAGGAGGTGACGATGGTCGGGAAGGCGGCCCGGCTGACCCACATCGACGAGGTGCCGCAGCTGTTCAACGTCCTGCAGGGCGACATGAGCATGGTCGGGCCGCGGCCGGTGCGCCCGGCCTTCTTCTACCGGCTCCTCGAGGAAGTGCCGCAGTATTGGCAGCGGCTCGTCGTCCGGCCGGGCGTCACCGGCTTCGCGCAGACCAGGATCACCCGCGAGGACTCGTGGGAGGACAAGCTGATCCACGACCTCGAGTACATCGCGGACCGCTCGATCCGGCTCTACCTCCGCGTGCTCGGGGCGACGATCGCGAGGATCGCCCGGCTCACCCTGAGCGGCAGGAACCGCTGAGACAGATTTGACGAGATGTCTCACCCGGGTATAGGCTGCGGGGTGATGGAGGAGCGGAGCGGGACGCTGCGCAGGGTGGTGTCATTGGTCGTGCTCGCCCTTGCCCTCGGGGCACTGTTTTCGCCGGCCGCGCCGGCGGCGAAGAAGCCCAAGAAGGTCAAGGACACGACCGTCTGGCTGTGCAAGCCGGGCATACCGGACAACCCCTGCGAGCCGGGATTCGACACGACACTGCTGTCGCCGTCCGGCCAGATCATCGGCACTCAGACGTTGAAGCCCGACAAGAAGCG
>DATAPB010000096.1:0-8724 GCA_036265435.1 Solirubrobacterales bacterium
CCCGGAAGTCATCCAGCTTGCTGAGGATCGCCACCATGGCGTCCCCCGCGCTCTGTTGGGCCAGATCCTCCTGATCACCACCCCGGATGTGCGACAGGCGGTCGCAGCGGCGGCGAACCTCGAAGCGGGCGGCGCGCAGCAGGAGCTCCCGGAGCTCCCCGATCGCGACGTCGCGATCGCGGCTCTGCTCGCGGAGGCGCTCGACCCACCTGCGAGATTCGGAATCCATCGGGTCGGCGACTTGGATCGGCTCAGCCACGGTGGTTGCCATGTCTTCTTAGCGTCATCAGAAGTGAATTGTTTACCCCGTGGGCGGTCACGTAAGAACCGGCGGCGCGGCGACGCACAGGGGATAGAGAGCCGAAACAGCGCGGCGCCGGTGGCCCGCGCAGCGGAAAAGGAGGCTTCATCTATGTCCAGCGTCACCACAATCAGATCGGAGGCACCCGCCCGCGAGCGGGATGCGTCATCGAACGGGCAGGCCGCGGCGGCCGAGGAGCGCAGGCTGGGGATCGCCGCCCATCAGGCGTTCTGGCTGCTTCGGATCGCCTTCACGGTCGCGCCGATCCTGTTCGGGCTCGACAAGTTCTTCAACTGGTCGGTCGACTGGCCCGACTACCTGGCCGGGTGGGTCAACGACATCGTCCCGGGCAGTGGCCAGGACTTCATGTACTTCGTCGGCGGGGTGGAGATACTGGCCGGCTTCCTCGTCCTGCTCGCCCCGCGCATCGGCGCCTTCGTGGTCGCCGCGTGGCTGGGCGGCATCGTCGTCAACCTGCTCACCGTCAACCCGCCGCAGTACTACGACATCGCCCTGCGGGACTTCGGGCTGATGCTCGGGGCGCTGACGCTGGGCAGGCTCGCGCTGGCGGTCGTCCCGGCGCGAAAGACAGGGGTTCTTCCCGACAGGCCCTGGTAGGGAGCTCGCCTGGAGGGCGGAACCGAGCGGGTCACCCGGGACCCTCCCCCGGACGTGCTGGGGAGGGTTCCGGGAGACTCCCGTGAGATGGCACGGAAGAAGAGGATCGTCGGGGCTCACCTCTCACCCCGCAAACCGCTCGAGTCGGCGAAGTCCGTCGGCGCCGACTGCGTCCAGATCTTCCTCTCGAACCCACAGGGGTGGGAGAAGCCGCCGCAGCGAAAGGACGCCGCTCAGCTGCGTGCCTCCAAGGTGCCCCTGTATGTCCACGCCCCCTACCTGATCAACGTCTGCTCGCCGCGCAACAACGTCCGCTACGGCTCCCGAAAGATCCTCCAGCAGACCTGTGACGCCGCCGCCGACGTCGGCGCCACCGCGGTGATCGTCCATGCCGGCTACGCCGAGGATGGGATCGCCGAAGGAGTCGGGCGCTGGCCGCGCACCCTCGAGATGCTGAAGTCCGAGGTGGCGGTCTATATAGAGAACACCGCCGGGGGCGAGAACGCGGTCGCGCGCCGGTTCGACGCCCTCGCCCGCCTCTGGGAGGCGGTCAGCAAGGCCGACACGAGCGTCGAGGTCGGCTTCTGTTTCGACACATGTCACGCCCATGCAGCCGGTGAGGAGCTGTCGGATGCGGTGGAGCGCGTGCGGGCGATCGTGGGGAAGATCGACCTGCTGCACGCGAACGACTCCCGCGACCCAGCCGGTACCGGGGCGGACCGCCACGCCAACCTCGGCAAGGGCCAGATGGGAGCGGATGTGCTCCGGGCAATGATCAGGGAGGCTGGGCCGCCGGTCGTGGTCGAGACTCCGTCGAGGGGCATCCGGGCGGACATCGAGTTCGTGCGCAAGGCCCTCGCCTGAGACACCGCCGTCAGGCGTGAACGAGCCTGCGGCACGCCTGGGCGAAAACGGCCAATTCGGCTTTTTACGGTGGGTCGTTCGACCGATGCGGCCGATTTCTCTGGAATGTCATCTTCCTGGCTGTGTCGAGACGACTTCGACCGGGACCGGCTGCTCGATATGGAGGAGAGGATCAAGCCGGTCCGCCGGATCGCGATCGGCATCCTGGCGGTCGCCCTGATCGCGGGTGCGCCCTGGATCGGTCTCTGGACGCTCGTGCCTCTGGGCGTCGCCGCCGGGCTCTTCGCGGCCGCCGACGCCTACCTCGAGCGCAGCGATCGGCCCGAGTACGTGATGTTCGGCGCCTGGGCGCTGTCGGAGTTCACCATCGCCGCGGCCGTGGCTCTGTCGGGCGGACCGCGGGTCGCGACCCTCTCCTGGATCGCGATCCCGGTCGTCACCCTGAGCGCTCGCTTCTCGATGCGCGGTGTCCTGGTCGGCGTCGGGCTCGCGATCAGCCTCGTGCTCGCGGTCGGCTTCGGCACGGACACTTCAGAGGCACTGGCAAACCCAACCGTCGTCATCGCGCCGGTGGCGCTGATTCTGGCGCTGGGCGTGCTCTCCACGGCGCTCATGCAGTCCGACGTCGAGCACCGCGGCGAGGCCGTGATCGATCCGCTCACCGGGATGCTCAATCGCAAGGCACTCGACAACCGTGTCACCGAGCTCACTCAGCAGTCCGAGTACACGGGTCAGCCCGTCGGCCTGATCCTCGGCGACCTCGATCGCTTCAAGGAGATCAACGACCTGAAGGGGCATGCCGCCGGGGATGCCGTGCTCACCGACGTGGCCTATCTGCTCCGCAAGCGCCTCCGCGCCTTCGATCTGGTCTACCGGATCGGGGGCGAGGAGTTCCTGATCCTCGTCCCCGGTGCCAATACCCGGCAGTGCGCGAGGATCGCCGAGGGCCTTCGCCGCGTCGTCGCGAACGACACCCTCGGGGACGGGACCTCGCTCACGATCAGCTTCGGGGTTGCCGCCTCGGCCGGGGGAGCGCGCTTCGACTATGACGAGGTCTTCGCCGCGGCGGACGAGGCGCTCTATGAGGCCAAGTCCGAGGGTCGCAACCGCGTCTGCGAGCGACCGCCGGTGTTCCTCTCCGGCCCCAGCCCCTCCGCGGCGATGCAGCCGCCGAGTGCGGTGACCAGCACCGCCAGCTGAGCCAGCGCCGAAGTCTCGGTTCCCAGGGGAATCGTTCCCAGCGCCAGGACGAGCGCGACCGCGCGCCATGGCCTGAACGACAGCCCGAGGACCGCGCGGAAGAGGGCGTGCCCGGCCAGGTACAGAGCGGTCCCGCCTCCGAGCTCCAGGGCCTGGGCGAAGCTGAGGGCGTCGAAGGCATGCCCGATTGCCCGCTCCAGTCCGGCCGCGATGCAGACGATCCCCAGCAGCATCACCAGGTGGCCCCAGTAGTAGGCGATGTTCGTGGCATAGAACTCCCAGCGCGTCGGAGTCATCGCGAGCAGGGCCTCCTCGGCCTCCTCATCGTCGCCCATGAAGTAGACCCACCACAGCTCGGTGCTGAGCGTGAGCCCCAGGGTCGCCACCGCCAGCATCTCCCAACTGACGTCGACGCCGGAAGCGCCGAGTCCTACGGCGACCACCGACTCGCCGAGGGCCACCATCACCACCAGGCCGTGCCGCTCGACGAAGTGGTCCGGACGGATCCAGCCAGCCTCGCTCGGGACGAGCGCCGGCACCAGCACGAAGATCGTGACGGCGAGGCTCCAGAAGACGTACTCCGCCGTCCCTCCGATGATCGCCCCAACCAGGATGAGGGCGCCGGCGAGGAGGTTCATGCGCCCGAAGCTCCAGACGCCTGCGACCGTCCAGCTCGCCGACTGTGTGTAGAGCAGGGTGTGGACCGCGATCACAGCCAGGTACGCGCAGGCGAAGATCACCCCGTCCTCGCTGAAGGCGGTCGGGATCGTCAGCGAGATGGCGAAGAAGGCGAGCATCCCGCCCAAGAGGGGCAGGCGCAGGGCGGTCCGATCAGGAGGCACGGCGTTGGTGAGCCACGCGAAGGCGCCGTACATCCACCAGATCGCGCTGAGCATCAGCACGACCTGGGCGAGCGCCTTGCCGGTCGGGTGGTGCACCAGCACGGCGGTCAGCTGCGTGATGGTGAAGACGAAGACGAGGTCGAAGAAGAGCTCGAGCGTCGAGACGCGAAGCTCGTCGTCGCTTACGACCTTGGTGCCGATGGCTCCTCCTTCGCCAACTCGCGCAGGTTGCCGAACACCCTCACCCCTAGCAGAGCCAGCATCACGGCCACGTATCGAGCCAGGAGGAAGTTCGGCTCGCGCTCGGCCTCGACGCCGCTCCTCTCCTCGGCTCCCATCGCGGCGGAGTCTGGTGAGCCGATCGGCCGGAGAGTTCGGTCCGGATGCGCCTCTAATTTCAATTGGGAAATGGCTGAGACCCTCTTCGAGAACGAAAACGGGGGCGAAACGCCCGAGGCACGCGGAGCGCGGCTGCTCCGCGAGCTCTCCGACGGGGACCAGGTTGCCGGCGCCTTCGTCGTCCGCGAGCGCGAGCGGCGCCAGAAGCGCAATGGCGAGGACTTCCTGCGAGTCGTCCTGGCGGACAAGACGGGCACGGTCCCGGCGATCGCCTGGGAGGGTGTCGCCGAGTGCTTCGAGGTCTGCGCCCCAGGAGCGATCGTCCTCGTCAGCGGCAACTTCTCGATCCACCCACAGTTCGGCCGGCAGATCAAGCTGGTCGCCGTCAGGGCAGCCGGGCCCGGGGAGTACGACGCCGAGCAGCTGGCGGAGGGACCCGAGCGGGCGGTCGAGCTGCTCGAGGCGGACCTGCGCGAGCTGATCGCCACCGTCCAGAACAGCTCTCTGCACGCGCTGCTCGAGCGCTTCTTCGGCCCCGAGACCGAGAACTGGGCCCGCTTCCGCGAGGCTCCGGCCGCCAAGCACTACCACCAGGCCTACGCCGGCGGACTGCTCGAGCACACCCTCTCCGTCGCCCAGGCCGTGAGCGCGGCCGCCAACTTCTTCCCGGGCATCGACCGCGAGATCGCCGTGACCGGAGCCATGCTCCACGACATCGGCAAGACCGAGGCTTACAACGACGATCCGCTCGCCATCGAGCTCACCGACGCGGGACGGCTCGAGGGCGAGATCCCGCGCGGCTACTACCTGGTCCGTCGCGAGATCGAGCGGATCGACGGCTTCGACCCCCGCCTTGCGCAGGCCATTCTCCACATCATTCTCTCCCACCACGGGCAGCTCGAGCACGGCTCACCGGTCGTTCCGGCGACCCGCGAGGCCACCCTCGTCCACACGATGGACAACCTCGGGGGCAAGCTGGGCAGCTTCGACCGCCTCGAGAAGGAGCTGCCCGAGGGCGAGAGCTGGTCGCGCTTCGACCGGGGCATCGACTCCTCGGCATTCTTCGGCTCGCGCGCGGCGTAGAAACGTACACCGCCGGTTGCACGGGAAAGATCGCCCCGGAGACCGACGAAAACTCGGGCTGCGGTAGCAACCATCCATGCCATGCAAGCCGTAACTGTCGACGGGCATGGGAGGCCCCAGAGTCCATCCCTGGCGGGGCCCGAGTCGTATTACGGCGGGGCAAATCAGAACCCAGAAGGGACAACTTGATGTTCAGCAGAACACGAAGGTTGATCGTGGCCGGAATCGCGGCGCTGGCGCTCTCAGTTGGCGGCGCGGGAGTCGCGGTCGCCGGACACCACCACCATCATCACCATCACCACCACCACGGCATCCCGCAGCACAACGGCGGGGACCACGATGCCGACAACAACGGCGGCCCCAGCGACGGCGACGGCAACATCTAGGCCGATTCGTCGGCACAGGGCTCTAGCCGCCGCGCTCGCCGTTGCGGGCGCGGCGGCTCTCGCCGCATGCGGGGGCTCCTCGGGCGAGCAGGAGGCCTCGGGCCCTCCCGAACCGTCGAACCCGGCAGCTTTCGCCTGGGTGCATCCGACGCCCACTCCGGCGGGGTGGCGCACCCGCGACCTTCCCTCCGGTCAGGCCACCCTCGCCTTTCCGCGGAACTGGCGATTGACACGGACCGATCCCGGGACCGTCACGGCAGCGTTGCGCCGCAACGGGACCATCACCGGCTACCTCAACATCACGCCGCAGGGCGGTGACGAGACCATCGCCAACTGGGCCAGCTTCAGGCCGGCCCACAACCGCGAAGAGGGCGACCGGAACCTGGTGCCCCTGGCCTCAGCAGGCGGCCTGCGGTTCACCAACGGGCACGGCTCCTGCGTCAAGGATTCCTACTCGACCTCGACCGACCGCCGATACACAGAGATCGCCTGCATCGTGCGCGGCAATGCGGCGACGACCGTGATCGTCGGCGCCGCCCCGCCCGGCCAATGGGATCGGTTCTCGCCAATCCTCCAGCGGGCGATCACGAGCTTCGACGCAACCGCCTAGATCGAGTTCACCTTCTCGCCACCTATTCCGGATGCGCCGACGCAAATTGCGCTAATCGGTCTCTGATCCGTAATAGGTGCGGATTGGGCGGCGGGGACCCGCGTCTATCCTGCCTCCCGCATGGCCAAGGACACCGAGAAGCTGATCCGCCAGCTCTCGCTGATCTCCTACCTCATGGCCCAGGGCAGGCCTACCTCGGCGCTCGAGATCAAGCGCGAGGTGGAGGGGTACAGCGATATGAACGACGACGCCTTCGCGCGGCGCTTCTACGCCGACCGCGCGGAGCTCGACGCCCTCGGCATCACCCTCCAGGTCGAAAAGCCCGGCGAGAGCATGCAGGGCTACGAGTCCGAGCTCTACTCGCTACCGCCCGAGAACTACTACCTGTCGGAGATCCGCTTCTCCGATGACGAGCTCGCGGCGCTGCAGACCGCTCTTCATCTTCTCGACGGCGAGTTCGCCTACGCGGAGCCGCTGCGGCTGGCGCTGCAACAGGTCTCCTGGGGGCGACCGAGCCCACTGACCGCCCCGGAGGAGTCTTCGGTCGAGGTGCGGATGACGGCCAAGGCCGATGGTGCGGAGGTCTCCCAGCGCCTCTCGAAGATCGAGACCGCCATCTCCCGGCGGAAGACGATCGAGTTCACCTACTACACGATCGAGCGGGACTCCGAGGAGAAGCGCAAGGTGGACCCCTACCACCTGGTCTACCGGGGCGGTCAGTTCTATTTGATCGGGCACTCCCACGAGCGGGACGGCATTCGCGTCTTCCGCCTCTCGCGGATCCGGGGCAAGGTCTCGTACGCGTCCAAGGCCGAGCACGACTTCTCGCCGCCCGAGGACTTCGAGCGGCGCGACTACGCCCGCCGGGCGGAGTGGCAGCTCGGCGAGACCCAGGGCCAGGCCAAGATCTTCTTCCGCGACCGGATCGCCTGGCTGGTCGAGCGGGACTTCGGGCGATACGGCGAGTTCCGCAACCCCGGCCGCGGCGACGGCTCCCCCGGCAAGGGCCGGATCTTCGAGACCGAATACGCCTCGAGCCGCCAGATCGTCGCCTGGGTGCTGCACTGGCGGCGCAACGCGACAGTGCTCGATCCGCCCGAGCTCGCCGAGGAAGTCACCGAGCGGCTCGAGCTCCTCAGCGATCGCCACGCCTCCGACTTCCAGCCGGCCGACGTGGCGCGGACCGTCCCGCCGGCCCCGAGGTCGGGGCGCTCCAATGGGCGCTCCGAGTCCTCGATCCGCCCGGAGCGATTCGCCCGCCTGGTGACACTCGCCGGGATGCTGATCGAATCGGCCAAGGGTGACGCCCGACTATCAACGGCCGACGTCGTGGAGCGGCTCCACGTCAGCGAGGAAGAGCTCCGCGACGACATCGACCTGCTCAACGTCGTCAACTTCGGCGGCGGCACTTACGTCCTCTACGCCGAGCTGCAGGGCGACGAGATCGAGGTCGACGCCGAACCCTACGGTGACAACTTCGCCCGCCCGGCGAGGCTCCTGCCCCTGGAGGCGAAGGCGCTCGTCGCCGCCATCGACCTGTTCGGTGACCACCTCCCCCAAAGCGGCCTGGCGAGCGCCCGTAAGAAGATCGTCGCGGCGCTCGGCCACGATCCTTCCGAGGAGGGTCTCGAGATCGCGGCTTCCGGCGGTGACGACTCCGACGTCGCCCGCCAGGTGAACAAGGCGATCGAAGGGCGCCGGGTCCTCGCGATCCACTACTACAAGGAGAACGAGGACGAGTTCACCAAACGGGAGATCGAGCCCTACCAGCTCGCCAACGGGCCGGAGGGCTGGTACGTCGCCTCGTACGACCGGCGCCGCGAGGACGTCCGCCACTTCCGCCTCGACCGGATCAAGGAGGCCGAGATCTCCAAGGAGGTCTTCGAGCCCAGGCCGGAGGTCGAGGAGATCGCCGCGATCGAGGGCACCTGGCTCTCCGGCGAGAACGTGCCCGCCGCTGACGTCGCCCGCGTCTGGGTCTCACCCGAGCGCGCACGCTGGGCCAGCGAGGACCACACCGTCGTCGAGGAGCTTGCCGACGGCGCCGTCGTGATCGAGGTTCCCTACGGCAGCACCGAGTGGCTTCTCCGGGAGATCCTCAAGGGCGCCGGGGAGCTGGTCGTTCTGGAGCCCGAGTCCGCGCGCGAGGCGATCGCGCACGAGCTCGAGGTGGACGCAGGGGCGACGCTGAAGGCGGCTTAGCCTCACCGTCACCGGGGTAGGGTCCCGGGCGGCATGTGCTTCGACTTCGATTCTCGCCCACCCGCGCTTCCGGCTGACCTGATCCGTCCGATCGCCGGAGGCTCCGGCCCGGAGCTGCTCGCGCTCACCTCAGACGATGGAACGGCCTTCTCGGCGGCGCTCGTCCAAGCTCCCGAGGCCCGTGAGCCCGGAGTGGTGATCATCCCGGACGTCCGGGGGCTCTATCCGTTCTACATCGAGCTGGCGGAGCGATTCGCCGAGGCCGGTCACCACGCGATC
>DATAPB010000097.1:0-3910 GCA_036265435.1 Solirubrobacterales bacterium
AGCGTAATCACACCGGAGGGGAGATACTGGCTGTAGGCCTTCATGTCGACTGAGCTGGTCTGCGGCGCCAGCGGCTTCCCCTCCTCGGTGACGGTCAACGCGCAGCAGACGGGGCATCACCGGCACCCCCCGAATGGACTAGTTTCCAGGTGGTTCGGATGGGCCACGATCGCGTCAACCTCGTCAGGGAAGGTTTCGAAGCTTGGAACTCCGAGGACCCGCAGTGGGTCCTCAATCACATGACGCCTGACGTCGAGTGGATCGCCCCGCAGCGGGACCCGTTCCCCGGCACCTACAGGGGCTACGAGGGCGTACAGGAGTTCTGGGCCCAGTGGCGGAACGCAGTCGGCCAGCTCAGGTTCGCCCCCGAGGAGGTCATCGACGCCGGGGAGCACGTGGTGGTGATCGCGCACCGCTGGGCGCGGAACGAGATCACGGGCCTTCAGATCTCAGACAAGGTCGCCCAGGTGTTCAGCTTCAACGACGACGACAAGTGCGTCCGCGTCCAGGAGTTCCACGACCGGGGCACCGCGTTGAAGGCCGCTGGGCTGGACTGAGCTACCACGACCCGCCGCCGCCTCCTCCGCCGCCTCCCCCACCGCCCCCGCTGAAACCGCCCCCTCCTCCGCTGGAGGACTCGGGCGCCACCTGTGAGGAGAAGCCGGAGCTGAATTGATTGGCGTTGAAGGACGAGCCGAGAAATGCGCCGGTGAGGAATCCGGACGACCAAGAGCCGTCGGCGCTCTGCAGCACCGGGGCCGGTATCCGGCCCGACTTGATCATTCGGTCCGCGGTGCCGAAGGCGACGCCGTAGATCAGGATCCTCTTCCAGAGCTCCAGCGTCGCCGGCGGGTCGTCCTCGAGCCGCGGGAAGTCGTCGGTCCAGCGCTGGAACGATTCCCACCTGGCGGATCGCTCCCGGTACTCGGGCGCCAGGCGCTTCAACCTCCGAGCCGGCCAGAGCGCCACGATCGCGACGCCCACGGCGCCGATCGCCGCCGTGACGAACCACTCACCCTCGACGTTGTTCTGGATGAGGCAGATCGCTCCAACCAGAACGCCCCCGATCACGGCGATCAGCAGGCTGAGCGGGTTGAGATTGCGGTCCCAGATGAGCTGCCCCGTGTCCGCCTCGTCGAGCGCGCTGGTCATGGTCTCCCAGCGCGCCCGCCAGGACGCGCTGTGCTTCGGGATCCGGTCCTTCATCTCGCTGAGCGCGACCGTCTCGTCCCCGATCAGCTCGTCGAAGAAGCCGAGCGTGTCCCGCTCGTACGTCTCCACCCTTGCCGTGGGCCGCTTGCTCGCCTTGGTGATCGCCAGGTCGAGCTTTTCGTCCTCGGTCGTCGCCTGCTTCGTGTCGTAGTAGCCGCGCTCGATCAGGTCGAGGAGAGTGGCGAGGACGGTGTTGTCGGACTCCTCACCCTCGTGGGCGAGCCCATAGGCCAAAGCCGGGCTCGCGTCGTCGGGCGGCTCGGGCACGTACTTCGGCGCCGAGGTCGGATGCTCGCGAGTCAGCCACAGCATCAGAGCGAGGGCCAGCAGCAGAAGCGTCGTGACGATCCCGGCGAGCAGCTCCGCGTGCCGGGCGACGAAGCGCTTCGTCTTGTTCCAGGGGGAGTTGAAGTCGTCGGTGAGGCTCTGCTCCTCGGCGAGGATCGCCGGCAGGCCGTTGCCGGCGTGAGCTCCCGCGGCGCCCACCCCCTGGCCGGGCCGCCTCGGGACCGTCACCCGCAGCTCGACGAACTGATGCGCCGGGACGTCGGATGCCTCGAGGGTCGCCTCGCCCTGGCCGCGCACCGTCGTCCCCTCCACGTCGCGAGGGTGCCCCCAGACGCGGTAGAGGGGGTTGGCTGGATCGAGCGCCGGGTCCTTCAGGTCCGCGGTGAGGCCGTCAAGCCTGAAGTCCCACTGGTCGCCCCAGACCTGCCAGTAGACATCGATCACGTCGTCGAAGGCGCGAACGTGATCGGGTGCGCTCACTCGATAGGAGACCGTGAACGTCCGTACCTGGTTGCTCGCGTTGTGGTGCCAGACGATCCGGACGCCGTCTGTCGTGCTGGTCACACCGAAGCGGCCCGTCTGATCGGTGCAGCCGAAGGTCGTGCAGCCGCCGGGTTGATAGAGGCGATCTCCCCCTCGGACACGGATGCTGTTCGCGTCGATCGCCTCGCCGCCGCTCAGCGGGATGTCGCGGTAGGAGGCGTGATAGTCGCCCCGGTAGTCGAAGGTGAGCCGTTCGCTCACCAGCAGGCTCCCGTCCTTCGCGAGACGCAGGCTGACATTCGCGTCGGTGATGTCAGCGCTCTTGGCGCTCACCGGGGCCGCGAAAGCCAGCGTCGCGGCGATCGCGACGCACAGTGCCGGGAACGCGCGCCTCACCGGGGGATGCTGACCTCGGGCACGGCCTCGGCCTCCCGCGGTGCGTCGAAGTACTCCCTGGGCTCGAAGTGGAAGGAGTTCGCGATCAGAACAGCAGGGAACTGCTGGATCAGCGTGTTGTAGGTCTGGACCGTGTCGTTGTAGACCCGGCGGGTGATCGCAATCTGGTCCTCTGCCTCGGACAGAGAATCCTGGAGCTTCTGGAAGTTCTCGGTGGCGCGCAGCCGCGGGTATTGCTCGGCGACCACCAGCAATCGGCCGATCGCCGCTGTCAGACCGTCCTCGGCCGCCGCCTGGCTGGGAGGCGCTTGAGCCGCAAGCGCGCCGGATCGCGCCTCGGTCACCCGCTCGAACGTGTCGCGCTCGTGCTGGGCGTAGCCCTTGACCGCCTCGACGAGGTTGGGGATCAGGTCGTGCCGGCGTTGGAGGGCGGTCTCGATCTGGGCCCAGCTGTTGTCGACCGCCTGGCGCCGGGAGACCATCCGGTTGTAGATCAACCAGAGGGCCACAGCCACCACCACAACGACCCCAAGCAGGATCAGGACGAGAGTCAAGGCGAGGCAACGCTATCGGGTGGTGAACGGCTTGGCCACAAGTCGCGAGAGCGCGGCCGCCCACCGAAACCGCTTCGCTCCTAGCGCTGGCGGCCCCGCTCTCGCTAAAATCCGACCAGCGAAGTAGGAATAACGTGACTGAAGGCACTAAGGAACAGATCGACGTCTGCGCGGCCGGCGAGCTGCCGAGCGGCGAGATGAAGCTGGTCGAGAGCCCGGATGGGGTCAAGATCGGCGTCTTCAACTGCGCCGGCGAGCTCTACGCGATCGAGGACCGCTGCTCACACGACGACGGGCCGCTCGCCGAGGGGCCATTCGACGCTGACGCGTGTACCGTGGAGTGCCCACGCCACGGGTCCTTGTTCGACCTCACGTCCGGTCGTCCCAAGACCCTCCCCGCCTACCAACCGGTCCCCACCTATCCGGTCACGATCGAGGACGACAAAGTCAAGCTGGAGGTTGCCTAGATGGCCACGCCCGAGACCGCCGCACCAAAGCGCCCCGCCGAGGAGCGCGAGCTCGCCGGCATCAACGCCGACTACAAGGAGAAGTTCGGCTTCCACGACTCCGAGACCGGCTACGCCTACAAGGCGCCGAAGGGCCTCTCCCGCGAGGTCGTCGAGTCGATCTCCGAGTACAAGGACGAGCCGCAGTGGATGCGGGACTTCCGGATCAAGGCCTATGAGCACTTCGAGTCCCGCCCGACCCCGCAGTGGGGCGGCAACCTGAACCAGATCGACTTCGACGACATCCACTACTTCGTCCGCGCCTCGGAGAAGAACAGCCGCGACTGGTCCGAGGTCCCCGAGGACATCAAGAACACCTTCGACCGCCTCGGCATCCCCGAGGCCGAGCGCAAGTTCCTCTCCGGCGTCGGCGCCCAGTACGAGTCCGAGGTCGTCTACCACCAGGTGAACGAGAAGCTCGAGGAGCAGGGCGTGATCTTCACCGACATGGACACCGCCCTCCGCGAGCAC
>DATAPB010000098.1:0-20178 GCA_036265435.1 Solirubrobacterales bacterium
CCCGGCCCAGGAAGGGCTGGGAGCGGTCGTGGCCGAAGACGCGGGGACCGAGCCGCTCGGACATGCCGAAGCGCATCACCATCTGCTTGGCGGTCTCGGTGACCTTCTCCAGGTCGTTGGAGGCGCCGGTTGTGATCTCGCCGAAGACGATCTCCTCCGCCGCGCGACCCCCGAGCGTCATCGCCATGGTGTCGGTGAGCTCAGCCCGGGTGGTGAGGAACTTGTCCTCGGTCGGCAGCGAGATCGTGTAGCCCAGGGCCTGGCCCCGGCTGATGATCGAGACCTTGTGAACCGGGTCGGTGTTGGGCAGGAGGTGGCCGACGATCGCGTGGCCCAGCTCGTGGTAGGCGGTGACGAGCCTCTCCTTCTCCGACATGACCCGGCTCTTCTTCTCGGGGCCGGCGATCACGCGCATGATCCCTTCCTCGAGCTCGATCATCGTGATCTCCCGCTTGTTGCCGCGGGCTGTGAGCAGGGCGGCCTCGTTGATCAGGTTCGCGAGGTCGGCGCCGGTGAAGCCCGGGGTCTGGCCGGCGAGTGCGTCGAGGTCGATGTTCGCGGCGAGCGGCTTGCCGCGAGTGTGGACCTCGAGGATGTGCTTGCGGCCCTTGCGGTCGGGCCGGTCGACGACGATCTGGCGGTCGAAGCGGCCGGGCCGCAGCAGCGCCGGGTCGAGGATGTCCGGCCGGTTCGTGGCGGCGATCAGGATGATGTTGTCCTTCATCTCGAAGCCGTCCATCTCGACGAGCAGCTGGTTGAGCGTCTGCTCACGCTCGTCATGGCCGCCGCCCATGCCGGCGCCACGGTGACGGCCGACGGCGTCGATCTCGTCCATGAAGATGATGCAGGGCGAGTTCTGCTTCGCCTGCTCGAAGAGGTCGCGGACGCGGGAAGCGCCGACGCCGACGAACATCTCGACGAAGTCGGAGCCCGAGATCGAGAAGAACGGGACGCCGGCCTCACCGGCGACCGCGCGAGCGAGCAGCGTCTTCCCGGTACCCGGGGGGCCGTAGAGAAGCACGCCCTTCGGGATGCGGGCGCCGAGCGACTGGAACTTCTTGGGGTTCTCGAGGAACTCCTTGATCTCATGGAGTTCCTGCACCGCCTCGTCTGCTCCGGCCACGTCGCGGAAGGTGATCTTCGGGGCGTCGACAGACATCCTCTTCGCGCGCGACTTGCCGAAGCTCATCACGCGAGATCCGCCTCCCTGCATCTGGTTCATCAGGAAGATCCAGAAGGCGAAGAAGAGGAGGAACGGGAGGATGTAGGTCAGGAGCGAGAGCAGGCTCGAGCCGCCCTTGCCCTTGATCTCGGTCTTGACGTTGTGCTGCTGCAGGTTGTTGAGCAGCTCAGCCTGGGCCGAGTCGGAATCCGGATAGGACTCGTCGTAGCTGGTCCCGTCCGTCTGCTTGACGTTGAGGGTGTTGTCCTTCGTGTTCCAGGTGACCGAATCGATCTGCCCCTGGTCGATCCGCTGGATGAAGGTGTTGTAGTCGGGCGTTTCGTGACCCGACCCCGGACTGATCCGGCGCTGGGCGAAAAACGCCAGCACGACGACGATCAGAATGGGAAAGGCAGCGCTGCGGAAAAAACGTCTCAAGTTGAAGAGCCCCTCTGTCCGGGTTTTACGCCGAGAATGCCGTCCCGGATCTAAGGCGAGGGTACCAGCGTCCCGCTAACGGCCCTGCGGGTTTTCCCGCAGCGCCGCCACGTACGAGAGGTTCCGAAAGCGCTCGAGGTGGTCGAGGCCGTAGCCGATCGCAAACCGGTTCGGAATCTCGAAGCCGACGTAGCGGACGGGCAGGTCGACCCGCCGCCGTTCGGGCTTCGTGAGCAGGGCGCACACCTCGATCGACTTCGGCCCACGCGCCTGGAGGTTGCGGAGCAGGTAATGGAGGGTGAGCCCGGAGTCGATGATGTCCTCGACGATGAGGACGTCGCGATCGGCGATGGGCGCGTCGAGGTCCTTGAGGATCCGCACGACTCCGGAGGAGTCCGTCGAGGAGCCGTAGCTCGATACGGCCATGAAGTCGAGCTCGCAGTCGACCGTGAGGTTGCGCATCAGGTCGGCGAGGAAGGGCACCGCCCCCTTCAGGATCGCGACGAGCAGCGGGGTGCGCCCCTCGTAGTCGCGGCTCACCTCGGCCCCGAGCTCGGCGACCCGGCGCTGCAGGTCCTCCTCGGAGACGAGCACCTCCCCGATCGCATCCTCGCTCACGACGCGCAGTCTATGTACGGACCTGCGCCGCGCTCAGTACCGCCGCTTCGGAGGCGCCGGGCTTGGCCACGAACTCCTCGGAGACGGCAACGCCCGCGATCCAGGCGATCCGCCCGTCGGAGGTGACGACCGGGAGGGCGTGCCGCAGCGACCTCGGGACCTTGCGGTCGCTGAAGAGGTCTTGAAGCGATTTGCTCCCATCGAGGCCGAGCGGCCGCATCCTGTCACCCTCCTGCCAGGAGCGCACCACGAGTGCGCCGCCGAGCGCCCCGGGATCGAGCACCGCGAGGTCGGGTCCTTCTGCCTGGGGGACGATCGAGGCGAGCTCGGCGCGCACCTCCCAGCTCCCGAAGCGGCAGACGCCTGGGACCGGGAGGCTCGCCGCCGGCGGCTGGAGGTCCGGGCCCGTCGTGAAGCGGACGTGCCCCGCTTCTACCTGAGCGACCACCCCCTGGCCCATCTCCACGACACCGCCCTCCGGATCGTTGACGAGACGCCAGATCTCCGCGGCGCGCTCGCGGCCGAGCGGCACGATGCCTGCGGCGGCCCGCTCCGCCAGGCGGCGGAGGGCGAGCCGTCGAATCGCGGGATGGAGCGGCGAGAGCGCATCGCGGCTGATCGCCCCCGCGGCCTCGGCGCCGGACTCGGCCAGAGCATCCGCGACCGCACGGTCGAGCGCCTCCGCCTCGTCCGCCAGCTCTGCCTGGGTCTCGGCGATCGTGGCCTCCACGGGGCCGATCTCGCGCAGCACCGGCAGCACCTCGTTCCGCAGGCGGTTGCGGGCGAAGAGCGGCTCGGCGTTGGTCGGGTCGTCCCTGAACGGCAGGGCGGCTTCCGATGCGAGGCGGCGCACCTCGTCGCGGTCGAGCGACAACAGCGGGCGGACGATCGCACCGCGCCGCGGCCGCAGCCCGAGCAGTGCCCGGCGTCCCGGCGAAGTCGAGAGCCGGTAGATCACCGTCTCCGCCAGATCTGTCCGGGTGTGCCCGGTCGCGATCCACTCCGCTCCGCGCGCCTGCCGTAGGCGCTCGGCCGCGCGGTAGCGCGCCTCACGCGCCTCAGCCTGGACGTTGCCCTCGCCGAGCTCCGGGAATTCCACCTGGACCTCGATCCCGAGCCGGGCGCCGAGTTCGCGTGCGGTCCGCTCGTCCTGGTCGGAGTCCGGGCGAAGGCCGTAGTTCAGATGGAGTGCCGTGACGGCCTCGGCCCCCAGGAGCCCGGCCAGTCCGGCAGCGGTGGCGGCGGAGTCCGCGCCGCCCGACACCAGCACGATCCCCCTGGTGCCTTCGGCGATCAGGCCACTTTCCCGCACGGCGCGGGCGAGGACGGAGAGCGCCTCTTCGGCCGCCATGGGGCGATTCTAGGAACGCTCCGCAGGCGGCTGCGGGCCCGCGAGTCCAGGCGCTCTACCCACTCTTCACAACGTTGAAAGGGCCACGCCCGGAACGCCGGGTAAAGGACGGGCGGCTGAATATGCAGGGGGCCTCGTTGAGCGTGGGCCCGACCACTCGATGCCCAGTGTGTGCGGAGGTCAAGGAAGATTCTCGCTGCGATCGCGATGGTCGCCGCATGGACCCTGGTCGCCGGATCCTCGGCTTCGGCGTCGTCCTGCCCCAACACCGGCGTCGAGGTCATCGGCCTGAGCGAGAGCGGGATGGAGACCTCGATCGCCTGCCTGATCAACGAGCAGCGGGCGGCGTATGGAGTCGCACCGGTACACGCGAACGCCGACCTGCGGCAGGCCGCGCTCACCCACTCGCGCGAGATGGTCGACCAGGGCTACTTCGAGCACACCTCCCCCGCCGGGATCACTTTCATCGACAGGATCGCCTCCACCGGGTACACACACGGGGCACGCTTCTGGGGGGTCGGGGAGAACCTGGTCTGGGGAACGGGCTCGCTGAGCACGCCGCAATCGCTGGTCACGTCCTGGATGAACAGCCCGCCGCACCGCGAAAACCTTCTTCGTTCCCGGTTCCGGGAGATCGGAATCGCCGCGGTGGTCGGAACGCCGCAGAGCAGCCGTGAGGCCGACGGAGTGACCGTCTCGAGCGAGTACGGATATCGCTCCTTCGCCAAGAAGAAGCGGAAGCGGGGCAAGGGCAGGGCCCGCAGGTCGCGGGCACACCAGCGCAGCGCGCGCTAGCCCTCGGCAGCGGCTCGCGCTATATAGAGGGAGATCGGCTCTGGGAATCCCTTGAGCACGACCTCGCCGATGGCGTCGAAGCGCAGGAAGTCCGAGGAGTCGACGGCCTCGACGAGAGCCTGGGTCACCAGCACCTCACCGCCGAGCGCTCGGTTGACCACCCGGTGGGTCAGGTTGACGTCGCCGCCGAAGTAGTCGCCGTCGCGGAAGACCGCGGCCCCGTAGTGGATGCCGACCCGCGGCTGCGGGCGCTCCTGAAAGAGGGCGAGGAAGCCGACCGCCCACTCGGTCAGGGTCGCCGGCTCCGGCGAGACGACCATCACCTCGTCGCCGATCGTCTTCACGATCGTCGCCTCCGATGGAAGGGTGGCCTCCACGGTGTCGGTGAAGCGCTCGATCAGGTCGAGTGCCTCCTCGTCGCCCTCCTCCTCGGTGTAGCGGGTGAAGCCCGTCAGATCGACGAAGCAGAAGGTGGTCGAGACCCGGGCCAGGCCGCGGCCCGCGGCCCCGATGTCGGCCTCCATGTGCCCGACCACGTCCTGCTCGATGTAGAAGCGCAGGTAGCGGTTGTGCATGTACTCCATCAGGGGCCCGGTCACCGGAAGGAGGTCCGCCGCCAACGAACCCATCTCCTCCGCGATCTCGAGCGGCGGCACCTCTTCCTGCATCAGCGGCTCGTGGACGTACAGGTGGAAGAGCCGGACCTCCGAGTCGGATACGCGGCGGATCGACTGGGCGTAGACCCGCACCAGCTGCAGGAAGGCGACCAGCGGGAAGCCGGAGGCAAGGACATTGGCGCAATGGCGCATCGCCCTCAGGTCCTCCTCGTTCAGCATCGTGTCGGCGCTCATCGGCGTGCCGAAAAGCGTCATCAGCCGCTCGATCAGCTCCGGCTCGAGGCCGGTCAGCTCCGCCGCCTCCTCCCGGGTGTAGCGGCCCTCAGGCACCTGAAAGAGGTCCTCTGCGCGGCCGAACGCGAGCCTGCCGCCCTCCGCCGCCTCCTTGATCGCCTCGACCGAGTAGCCGCGCTCCCGCATCCGCGCGATCACGCGGGCCTGAGCCGCGGAGGCCCTGGTCCACTTCCCGTCCGTGACGGGAATGAGGCCATCGTCGGCCCACCGCTTCAGGGTCGAGCTGGAGACGCCGGCCAGGCGGCTCGCCTCCGCGAGCGAGATGCCGGTGTCAGGATCGTTCTGGTGGTCGGCGGTCATCAGCGAGCCGGCCCCGATGAAACCCCGAGTGACCCCTCACGAAGCGACGGGGCCCCAGGACCCCGTCGCCTGCGGGCTCTCGGCCCGCCTCGTCGGCCAGCGGCGCCTAGACGCCTCGCGGAGCCCTGTCGCCGATCCCAGTCGCCGGGGGACCTGCGAACGGCGGACCCGCTTCCGGCCCAAGAGCTTTTCAGTGACACGAGACTACGCCCCTCTCAGGGGCGAAGTCAATCCCCCGCAGGGCGGGGATCGTCGCAGCGCCGCCCCTAGTCAACTGCCAGGTGTGGGTACTTCTGCGAGACCAGCTCGCGATAGCGGGAGAACAGTGGCTTGGCCGCCGGAAAGAAGCGCAGCGCCGCCCCGGCGTCCTCGACCCTCGTGTGCAGCCGCCCGCGAGCGATCGCGATGGCGGGATTCTCGCGTCCCTGGAAGACACGGTTGGCGACGGCCGACTCCATGCTGAGCCGCAGCTTCGGCTTGATGGTCGATCGCGACGAGAAGTCCCAGTCGAGGCAGTGATGTGCCCCTTCGGCCCGGGAGACGTTGAGCACCAGGCTCAGGTCCGGGAACTCGATCCGGAGCGGCGCTGCCGCCGCGCTCAGACGCGGACCCTCGTCGGGGTCCTGATCGATCTCCTCGAGGACCGCGTTGAGGATCTGCTTGAGCTCCTTCTTCGTCAGCCGGTCACTCGAATCTGACCCTCGACCTGAGGTCAACTGTTTCGCCGTCGCCTTTGTCTTTGACCCCATCGAGACCGTCCTCGGGCTAAGCCTACTCCGGGAGTCTCGTCCGGCGCACCGGCTGTAGCGTGCCCCCATGCTGCACCACCTCCGTCCCAGCACGGAGTATGCCGAGGACGCGCTGCTGCCCGGCGACCCGGGCCGGGCGCTGGCATTGGCTCAGCAGCTCCTCACCGAGCCCAGGATGAGCAACCATGCCCGCGGCCTCTGGGGATATACCGGCGAGACGCCCGCCGGCCGGGCCCTCAGCATCCAGTCAACCGGGATGGGGGGACCGAGCGCCGCGATCGTGCTGCACGAGCTGGCCGAGCTCGGCGTGGGTCGGGCGATCAGGGTCGGCACCTGTGGAGCGCTCGACCCGGGTCTCCTGCATGGCGATCTGATCGTCGCCGGCGAGGCGCTGGCCGAGGACGGCACGAGCCGCGCGCTGGGGGCGGAAGAGGTGGCGGAGCCCGACCCGGATCTCACCGGCCGCCTGGCGGTGGCGGTGGCGGGCAGGCCGACGCCCGCGCGGATCGTGACGACGGATCTCTTCTACGACGACGAGGGCGACTCGGGCCCTCCCCGGCCGCGCGCCGAGGCCTGGCGCCGGCGCGGCGCCCTCGCCGCCGAGATGGAGGCCGCCACCCTGTTCACCCTCGGAGACCGCCTGGGGGTGGCAACCGCCTGCCTCCTCGCCGTGTCTGACACCTTCGAAAACGGGGAGCGCCGGCGCATCGACGACCAGACCCTGGCCGACGCCGCCGAGCTGATGGGATCCGTGGCCGCCGCCGCGCTCGAGGGCTAGACGTCAACCCTGGCGCGAAGCTCGAGATCGCGAGGAATCGCCCTCGCGCCGCAGCTCTGCGACCTCCCGGCTGAGCCGGTCGAGCGCATCCTCGACCTCCTCGAGCCGTGCCGAAAGTCCCCGCAGGCGGCGCGTCAGCCGGTCGACGTCGTTTCCCGTCGGCAGGTTGAGATTGCGGATCACCGCGGTGCCCGCCTCGGACGCCCGCTCACGCACGCCGAAGGCCAGGTGCAGCGCCTGGTTCATCCACGGGTTTTCGACTAGGAGCTGGGCGATGTCGCCGAGCGCGCTCTCTCCCCGCGCCGGATCTCGCTCAGGGGTCTGTTCGCCGCCGACCTCGTCCATATCGTTCAGCCACGGTACCGCTCCAGGCGAGGGAGCCATGGGCAAACAGGCTTTGTTTACTATTTCAGTCAACTATGCCCCTCGGGGACAGGGATGTTGAGCTTGGGTTTGCCTGCAGGCACAAGGCGTGCTTCGTGATTGCAAAGGGAATAGCGAATCAGTAGCGTCCGCCATGCCCGTGCTGCAGGGAGGCTGCGTCCGGCAGACCCTGGAAGACCTTTGAGCTTCGGGCGGGATCGGCTAGCCGAAAAATGAGGAAAAAGCTTCTCGTCATCATCGCTCTCGGCAGCGCTCTGGCGATCGTTGCCGCGGGAACCGCGAACTCGGTCTCGGTGGGCGACACGACGACCACCGTGCCGGGGACTGGCGGCGATGTCCCTCCCCAGTGCTCCGACCTCACCGACAACGACGGTGACGGCCTCGTCGACCTCCAGGACCCGGGTTGCAGCAGCCCGCTCGACAACGACGAGTTCAACCCCCCGCCCGGCGGTCCGGGGTCCGGCACCACGACGGACGGGGGCACGACATCCACCACGACGACCACCGGCGGCGCCACCACGACGACGACCAGGAAGCCCGGGAAGGCCGGAAAGAAGCTCAAGCCGGACACCGGCGCCGCCAAGGGACTGTTCGGCAAGCAGAACAAGAAGGGGAAGGGGGCGAAGGCGATCGCCAAGGGCGAGCGCCAGAAGATCCAGGAGCCCGCGCTCCGCAACCCCGACGGCTCTCCCACCGACCGGAACCCGAGCCTGACCGTCGCCACCTTCGGTCCCGCGCCGATCGGCGTCCCGAACTTCCTGATCGACTCCTTCGAGATCCCGCCGTTCCTCCTGCCGATCTACCAGTCCTGCGGCACCGAGTACGGAATCCCCTGGCAGGTGCTCGCCGGCATCAACAAGATCGAGACCGCCTTCGGCACCAACCTGAACGTGTCCTCCGCCGGCGCCGAGGGCTGGATGCAGTTCATCCCCTCGACCTGGCAGGCCTACGGGGTCGACGCCAACAGCGACGGCCGCAAGGACCCCTACAACCCCGTCGACGCGATCTGCGCGGCGGCGCGCTACCTCCGCGCCGCCGGCGGCGACAAGGACCTGCGTCAGGCGATCTTCGCCTACAACCACGCCGACTGGTACGTCGACGAGGTCCTGCTCTACGCCAACCAGTACGGCAAGCTGCCGGACGCGCTGGTCGGATCGCTGACCGGTCTCACGGAGGGCGCGCACTTCCCGGTCGCCGCCGACGCCCGCTACGCGGACGACATCAACGACGCCGCCGCGCTGGCCAGGTCCACGACCCAGCGGAGGGCCTCCGGCAACGCCGCCGACGTGATCGCCTCGAACGCCCAGCGGCGAAGCATCAACATCTACTCGAGCCTTAACGCTCCGGTGGTCGCGGTCAACGACGGCGTGATCAAGAAGATGGGCGACTCCAGGCAGCTCGGCAAGTTCATCGTCCTCCAGGATGCGTACGGCAACCGCTACACCTACGCGCACCTCGGAGAGATCGCCAAGGTCCACCCGGTCCCGCGTGAGAACAAGCTCTCCGCCAAGGACTTCCAGCTGACCAACCCCAACAGGGATGCGGCGCCGACCCAGCCCGCCTCGGCAGGCGACAACAAGGTCAACCAGGCGGCTTCGCCGAAGACCAAGGGCAAGGCCGCGAGTGCGCCCCAGAACACCGAGGAGCTCCGCAACCGGCTCTTCGCCCTCCCGCAGCGCTCCGGGAACTCGGGCAACTCCGGGGTCGCCGACCAGCTCGACCAGCTCCTCGGTCGCGCCGTACCCGGCTACGAGACCTTCAAGTCCGCACTCGGCCCGAGCTTCAGCTTCGACCAGAAGACGATGGAGCTGAAGCCGCTCAAGGTCGGCTCGAAGGTCACCGGCGGCACCGTCATCGGCCGCGTCGGCCAGCCCGACGCAGCCCCGCCGCACGTCAACTTCGCGATCCGGCCGGCGGGACGCGGCGCTCCCACCATCGACCCGAAGCCGATCCTCGATGGCTGGAAGCTGCTCGAGACCACCGCGATCTACCGGGCCGCCGACAAGAACCCGTTCGCGGAGAATCCGACCGTCGGCCAGGTCCTGCTGATGTCGAAGGCGGCCCTGCAGCAGCGGGTGCTGAACGACCCCGCCCTCTCGATCTACGCCTGCGGCCGCAACGACATCGCCACCGGCCAGATCGACCGCCGCGTCCTCGCCGTCATGGAATACCTGGTCGCCAAGGGCTACCGCCTGACGATCACCTCGCTCAAGTGCGGACACTCCTACCTGACGTCGTCGGGCAACGTCTCCGCGCACTCGTACGGCTCGGCGGTGGACATCGCCGCTGTGAACGACATCCCGATCACCGGCCACCAGGGGCCCGGCACGATCACCGAGGCGGTGATCAAGGACCTCCTGCTCCTGCAGGGGACGATGCGCCCCGCGCAGATCATCTCCCTGATGGACCTCGGGCCTCCGACCTTCGTGCTGCCGGACCACTACAACCACATCCACGTCGGCTACACCTTCACCACGGCAGGCAGCTCGATCAAGCAGCTCGGCCAGATCCTCAAGCCCGAGCAGTGGCAGCGCCTGATCCAGCGCCTCGGGCAGATCCAGAACCCGAAGGTGCCCGCGAAGCCTTCGGCCGCAGCCCTGCCGGCCAATGGCAAGGGCGACTAGCGGCCCCGTCCCCACGCCCAGGACGTCGATAACCCGCGCCAGCTTCGTCCAGCTCGAGCTGGCCGGCAGGATCGGTCTGCCCGAGGGCCGCTACCTGGTCCGCGAGGACGACGTCGAGCGGGTGCTGATCGTCCAGGAGCTCGAGGCCCCTCGGCCCCAGCGCCGCGGGCGCCGTCGACCCCGCCCGGTCGAGCCCGGCGGACCCGAGCAGGTCCCGGTCACCCGGGTGACGGTGACGGGTGTCTCCTTCGAGGACGCGTCGTCCGGGTCGGCCTGGCTCAAGCGGACGATCGGCGATCGCGAGCGGGGGACCCAGGAGCTTCGTGACGCCGCGCGCATCGTCAATCGAGCGCTCAGCGCCGTTCGCGTCGAGGCACGCGATCCGCTGGTGCAGGACATCGGCGTGACCAGGGCGCTCGCCATCAGGCTCGGACACGGCACCGGCGATGAGCTCGCCGAGGGCCGCTGGACCGAGGCGAGCCAGTTGCCGCAGGCGCGCGGCGGCCGGCTCGACGAGGTGGATCCCCAGTCCCGCGTCGCGGCGGTGCTGGCCGGCAGGGACCGGGTGCACCCCGCGGAGACGCTGATACAGCGGGCGCGCCTCGACGTCCAGCAGGGGCGGGACGCCGAGGCGCGCTATGGACTCCAGGCCGCGCGGGCTGCGCTGCGGGAGGAGCCCGGTCCTCGCCGCGGCCAGCTCCTCGAGGAGCTGGCCGCGATCGAGGAACGTCTTTCCTAGGCGGCCTCCCAGTAGGCGGGCTCGCCCTCGAGCTCGCGCTCTGTGAGCGGCTCGGCTTCGGCAAGCGCCGGCTGCGTGCGGATCACCAGGGTCGTGATCGCAACCGCCGCTGTGACCAGGCCGGCGCCGATCCAGAAGGCCAGGTGGAAGCCGCTTGTCAGGGCGGCGTCGGGGGAGGTTCCGCTCGCCACCAGGCTGTCGGTCCGCGTCGCGGAGAGGGTTGCCAGGACGGCGAGACCGAGGGCGCCACCGACCTGCAGAGAGGTGTTGACCAGGCCCGAGGCCAGGCCCGAGTCCTCCGCGGTCGCACTCGACATCGCGAGACCCATCAGCGAGGGGAACGAGAGGCCCGCGCCGACGCCGAGGAGGAGCATCGGCGCAAGCAGGTCGCTGACGTAGCTCGAATGGACGGGTGAGAGCGCGAACAGGGCCAGGCCGGCGACGATCAGAACCTGCCCCACCAAGAGGACGGGCTTCGCGCCGAAGCGCATCACCAGGCGCTCCGAGAAGCCCACGGACAGGATCCCGATCGTGAGCGCCACCGGGAGGAAGGCCAGCCCGATCTCGAGTGGGTCATACCCGAGGACCCGCTCGAGGTAGAGACTGCCCAGGAAGAACATGCCGAACAAGCCGGCGACGAACAGCGCCTGGACTGCATTGGCCCCCGACACGTTCCGGTTGCGGAAGATGCGAAGTGGGACCAACGGCGTGCGGGCGGTCGCCTCACGGGCGATGAAGCCTGCCAGCAGCGCGAGCGAGGCCGCGCCGAGCCCCAGCGTCAGTGGGGCTCCCCAGCCATCGTCGGCCGCGGGCTTGACGATCGTGTAGACACCGAGCATCAAAGCGGCGGTGATCAGGACAGCGCCGAGGGCATCCGCGCCCTTCTTCAGGCCGATCCCTTCATCCCGCTCGACCACGCGAATGGCGGCGAATGCCGTCAGAGCGCCGATCGGCAGGTTGACGAAGAAGATCCAGTGCCAGCTCAGGGCCTGCGTCAGCACACCGCCCAGCAGCAGCCCGAGCGAGGCTCCCGCCGCGGCGACGAAGCTGTAGATGCCGATCGCCTTGGCCTGGTCCCGGGGCTCCGGGAACATGGTCACGATCATTCCCAGGATCACGGCGGAGGTGGTTGCGCCGCCGATGCCCTGCAGGAACCTGGCGCCGATGAGCATCTCCTGGCTCTGGGCGATGCCGCAGAGGGCGGACGCGGCCGTGAACAGCGCGAGGCCGCTCATGAAGATCGTCTTGCGGCCGATCAGGTCACCGAGCCGGCCGGCCAGCAGCAGCAGGCCGCCGAAGGTGATCAGGTAGGCGTTGACGACCCAGGCCAGGGTGGACTGTGAGAACCCGAGGTCGTCCTTGATCGACGGCAGGGCGACGTTCACGATCGTTTGGTCGAGGACGATCATCAGCATCCCGACGCAGAGGACCACCAGCGCGATCCAGCGCGAGCGGTCGCTCTGCACCGCTCTGTTTTCCGTTCCGTTCACTGCTGCGAGCTCTGTCATCCCGGTTCCCCCTCGGGGTCGGCTTTGAAGTCGTAATGGAGACCGTAGCAAATAGTCTTGTACAAGATCATCTTGTACAGATCCTATGTGCGTCTCGTCACACACGCAGACGCGTGCGACGCGAGAAGGGGGCTTGGGGGTGCGGCCTAGTGGCGGGGCTCGCGCCGCCGCAGGGGCGGGGAGTCCGGCGCGGGCTGGGCCAGGCGGTCCTGCACCAGCGAGCCGAGCGCCTCGAGGAAGACCTTCCGCTCCCCGGCGGGAAGGTTCTCGAGGACGTCGTCCTGGATCCCGTCGATGATCTTCTGACCCTGCGCGACGGTGCGCTCGCCGGCCTTGGTCACGGCGATCACGCGCGCGCGGCGGTCGGTGCTCGACGGCCTGCGCTCGGCGAGCCCCTTCTCCTCGAGCTCATCGACCGTCACGACCATCGTGGTCTTGTCGAGCCCGATCTGCTCGGCGAGCTCCTTCTGGGTGTACTCCCCGGTCCTGGCGGTGGCGAGCACGTGGTAGCCGCGGTTCGACACACCAAGCGGCTCGAGGGCGGCGCCAACCTCGCTGACGAGGTTGAAATGGGCCTGCGTGAGCAGCCAGCCTAGGTTGCCCGCGAGGCATTCGGGACACTGATCCGAGACCTTGGTGCTCTCCGGTGCCTTGTCCGTGGTCGCTGTCGCCATCGACATAACCGTAGCACCGTAGGTGGCGAACGAAACTATCTGGTACGGGACTAATTCGCTGGAATCGCGTCCAGGACGGCGCCCAGATCCTCGACCGCGTCGCCGTCCATCCGCACCGCGGCGTCGCCGTCGAAGGGCGTCGGGCCCTTGGTGATCACCGCGACGAGCCCACCTCTCTCGAGCGTGACCGAGGGCAGCCCGGCGACCGGGAACACCTCGAGCGAGGACCCGACGCAGAGCATCAGGTCCGCCCCGGAGGCCAGCGACTCCGCCTCAGCCATCGCCTCGGCCGGCAGTAGCTCTCCGAAGAGCACCACGTCGGGCTTCACGGGCCCCGAGCAATCCGAGCAGCGGGCTACGCCCTCATCGTCGAACAGGCCGTCTACGTACTCGAGTTGGAACTGCGCCCCGCACCACTGACAGCTCGAGCTGCGGATCGAGCCGTGGACCTCGATCACCCGCTCCGAGCCGGCCCTGTGATGGAGCTGGTCGATGTTCTGGGTGATCACTGCGTCGAGCAGTCCGCGCCGCTCCAGCTCGGCGAGCGCGCGGTGGGCGTCGTTCGGCTCCACGTTCCCGAGAGAATGCAGCCGGGGCCGGTAGAAGCTCCAGAACTTCGCCGGGTCGCGCCGGAAGGCGTCGATGTGCGCGACCTCCATCGGGTCGACCTTCTCCCACAGCCCCTCCCCCGGGCTGCGAAAGTCAGGGATCCCGCTCGGCACGGAGATCCCCGCTCCCGTCAGGGCGACGGTCGAGGAGCTCTCGCGGATCAGCCCGGCGAGCCGCTCCGCCTGATCTGTGGCTACTTGCCCTGCCACTTGGGGGATCGCTTCCCCAGGAAGGCGGAGATGCCTTCCCTGCCGTCCTCCGAGAGGAACGCAGCCGCGAAGCCCTGCTTCTCGGCCTCGATCCCCTCGTCGAGATCGCCATTGTTCGATACCCGCTTGATCTCCTCGACGGCGACCGGGGCCTGCTGGGCGAGCTTGCGCGCCCAGGAGATCGAGACATCGAGCAGCTCCTCGTCGGGCACGAGGTCGTCGGCCAGGCCGTGGAACCTGGCCTCCGGCGCGAGCACGGCGTCACCGGTCAGGTTCATCTCGAGGGCCTTCGACTGGCCGACCAGGCGCGGCAGGCGCTGGGTGCCGCCGAAGCCCGGGATGATCCCGAGGTTGATCTCCGGCTGGCCGAAGACGGCCGACTGCGCCGCCACCCGGAAATCGCAAGCCATCGACAGCTCGCAGCCGCCCCCGAAGGCGATCGCGTTGACCGCCGCGACCGTCGACTTGCGGTTCTGCCCGAGCTCTCGGAGCAGCGCATGGCCGTTGTCGATCAGCCCCGCCCCGGCGGCCTCGTCCATGGACGTGAACCCCTTGATGTCGGCGCCGGCCGAGAAGACGACCGGCAACGAGGAGTAGACGACCATCGCCTTCACCTCGTCGTCGGACTTGACCTCCTCCCAGACCTTTCCCAGATCCTCGATCACCTGTGGCGAGATCGCGTTGATCGGCGGGTTGGCAAGCCAGGCGATCGCGACGTCGCCGCGCTTCTCGAGCTTGACAGTGCCCTCGGCCTCGGTCTGCGGATAGGCGTAGAAGCCGTGACCCGTCTTCAGCCCGAGACGTCCCTGAGCGACCAGCCGCTTGAGCGTGCGCGGGGGCGCGAAGCGCTCCCCGTGCGACTCCTCGTACCGCTCGAGCTTCTCGAGGATCGTGTCGAGGCCCTCGAGGTCGGCCTTCCAGAACGGCGGGAAGAGACCGCGGCGTGGATCGAGGCCGGCGCCGGCCATCATCCCGAGGTCGATCTCACGGACCGTGCCGACGCCCTCCTCCAGCACCTTGCAGGCCTCGACGAACGTCTTCAGCATGAGCAGGTCGGCGAGCTCCTCGCCGTTCGGATCGGCATCGCCGTCGATGTTGGGCTCTCCGCCGGTGTAGAAGCCCTCGCCGCCCGACTTCGCGCCCAGCTTCCCGTCCGCGACCAGCTGCTGCATCCCCTTGTGGACGTAGAAGCGGTCGCCGTAGGACTCGTTCAGGTACTCGGCCACGTGCAGGACGGTGTCCAGGCCGAGCATGTCGATCAGGAAGAACGGCCCCATCGGGGTGATGTTCGCCCCGGCGATCGCATCGTCGACCTTCTTGATCGAGAGGCCCTTCTCCTCCTGCTCCCGCCAGACCTCGCCGACGCCGGAGTTGAGGATCCGGTTGACGACGAAGCCCGGGACCTCCTTGCAGGTGATCGGCTGCTTGCGGATCTTCTGGGCGAAGTTGAAGGCCGCCGTCACCGTCTCGCGGGAGGTGTCCTCGCCGCTGATGATCTCGACCAGGGGCATGACCGACGCGGGGAAGAAGAAGTGGAAGCCGACGACCTTGCCCGGCCGCAGGGTCTCCCGGCCCATCACGGCGATCGAGAGCGACGAGGTGTTGGAGGCGAGGATCGCGTGGCCGGGGGTGACCTCGTCGAGCTCGCGGTAGACCGACTTCTTGATCTCCATCCGCTCGGGGACGGCCTCGATCACGAAGTCGACGTCGCCGAACTCGTCGTAGGTGGTGGTCCCGGTGATCAGGCCCATCACCTCGTCCAGGCGGCCGTCGGCCTGCTCCTGGTTCATCTTCTCCTTGGAGACGAGGCGGTCGAGCTGCGACTTCGTGACCTCGCGCGACTTCTCGAGGGCGTGATCGACGAACTCCTGCTCGACGTCCTTCACCACCACGGGGATGTCGGCGTTGGCGATGACCTGGGCGATCTCGCCGCCCATCGTGCCGCCGCCCAGCACGGCGGCCTTGAAGACGAACATTTGAGAGGTTCCTCCGAAGGTCGGTTGGCCGGCGGAGGGTAATAGCCTGGCCGAGATGCCGTCTCCCCGAGCCGACACCGACGACGCCCTTGCCGTGCGCCGAGCGACGCCCGGCGACGCGCCGCAGGTCGCGCGGCTGCTCCACGACTTCCAGCGGGAGTACGACGAGCCGAGCCCGGGCGTCGAGGCGCTCGAGGAGCGCTACGAGGAGCTGATCCGCAACAAGGAGATGATCGTCCTACTCGGCGGCGACGGCCCGGACGGCTTCGCCCAGCTCCGCTTCCGGCCCTGGGTCTACTCGGCCGGACTGCACTCGTATCTCGAGGAGCTCTACGTGGTGCCCGACCTGCGGGGCAACGGCCTCGGCAGGGCGCTACTCGAGGCCGCGATGGAGACGGCGCGGACCGAGGGCGCCGAGCAGATGGAGCTCGGCACCAGCGAGGACGACGTCGCCGCGCGGAAGCTCTACGAGAGCTCCGGCTTCATCAACCGGGAAGGGGGGCCGGACGGGCCCGTGATGTTCTTCTATGAGCGCGAGCTCTGACCCCGAGCTCCTCAGGCGGTTGGTCGAGTTCGAACTGTCCTTGGAGCGCGACTCGTCCGAGATCGTCGAGGAGTTCGACTGGGGGCGACTGATCCACAACCCCCAGACACCCGCCATGTGGTCCGGCAACTATCTCGAGGTTCGCTCGACCGGACTCGACGCCGACGCCCTCGCGGCGCTCGCCAACGAAGTGCAGGGACCCCTCGAAGGGATCGAGCATCGGGACATCATGCCCGCGGATCCGGACCACGGAAGTCGCCTGGTGGAGGGATTCGAGGCTCTGGAGGGGTGGGAGGTCATGCGGAGCGTGTACATGGTCCTCACCCGGGCGCCAGGCCGGCAGGTTGGCCCGGCGAAGGAGGTAGAGCGCGCGGCGGTCGCGGAGGTACGGCGGGCCGATGTCGAGGACGATCCGGACTTCACCCCGGAGGCCGTGGAGCAACGACCGGTTCGCGACGCTCGCCTCGATCGCGCCGGGAACGGGCGCTGGTTCACGGCGCCCGCCGATGGACTCCCGGGCACCTCGTGCGTGCTCTACGGGCGGGACGGAATCGGCCAGGTCGAGTCCGTCGGCACGAGCCCGGACAGACGCGGGCAGGGGCTCGCGAGCGCAGCGGTCGTTGCGGCTTCCGAGGCCTCGCGGGAACGAGGAGACGAGCTGATCTTCATCGTCGCCGACGCCGACGACTGGCCCTGGAAGCTCTACGAGCGGCTCGGATTCGACCGAGTTGGGGAGGTCTGCTCGTTCCTCCGCAAGCCGGATCAGCTGCGCACCGAGGACTACCCGTAGATCTCTCTCTTGATCAGGGAGACCGAGCGAATCACCGAGTCGAGGAAGGGCTGGACCTCGGTCCGCAGGCGCCGGTACTCCCGCCGGCCGGCGGGGGTGACCGAGTAGTAGCGGCGGGTCCGCCGGTCCGGGTGCTCCCAGCTGGCGTCGACCAGCCCACGGCCCTCCATCTCCCGGAGCAGCGGATACATCGTGTTCGGGTTGACCGAGATCGCGCCCTGAGTGATCCCCTCGATCTGCTCGATCAGCCGGTTGCCGTAGGCGGGCTCACGGGAGAGCAGGTGGAGCACAAGCAGGGGAAAGACGTCCCTGCGCCTGATGTCCCCGCCGAAGGCGTCGGATGGCCGGCCTTTCGCCATCGCCGCCGAGTCTACGGACCTACTTACTCGTAAGTCTGCCGGCTAGAACAGCCCACGCGCCCCCTCATAGGCGACCTTGCCGAGGATCACGACGAGCAACAATCCCACGGCGCCGACGACGACGCCCACGAGGGCCAGCAGGGCGTCGTCGAGGAGCACGCCGAGGCTGAGCAGCACCACTCCGAGCGCGGGCAGGGTGTCGAGCCCGGTGAACGGTGGAGCCAGGAAGGCGGTCAGCGTCAGGATCAGGACCAGGGCTCCGAAACCGACACCGCTGAGGCGATGGGTGAGCAGGAATCCGAGGCGCGGGCGCGAGTGGCGCTCCAGCCAGCGGATCCGGCGCAACAGGACCTCCGAGAAGCGCTTCTGGGTCGCAGCTCCGAGCTCCCGGCGCTTCCATCGCTCGGGGAGCCAGACATGGCGCCTCCCGGCGATCAGCTCGAGCGCGAGCAGCATCGCGATCAGCTCGAACACATGGGTCACACCGCCGGTCGGCAGCGGCAAGGCGGGCACGGCCAGGAGCAGGACGAAGAGCACCGCGAAGCTCTTCTCGCCGAAGAGCTCGGTCAGGCTGCCGACCGTCTTCGGCTCCGGGCCCTGGAACCAGCCTTCGAGGCGGCCGCTGAGTCGCTCCCCTTCCGGCATCGGTTGATTCTCCCCGGCTCCGAAAAGACGAGCGCCCCGGGGTCTCCGGGGCGCTCGTGAGGTGGTGCTGCGTGAAGCGCTAAACCACCGCTGGGGCCTGCTCCTGCTGGCTCTCTGAGGACTCGCGCTCCGCCTTCTCGCGGAGGGCCTTCGCCTCGGGCGTCTCCTCGTCGGCATGGCGGCCCATGAGGAGCTCCTTGGCGATCACCAGGCGCTGGATCTGCGAGGTGCCCTCATAGAGCTGCATGATCTTCGCGTCGCGCATCAGCTTCTCGACCGGGTACTCCTTGATGAAGCCATAGCCGCCGTAGACCTGCACGGCGTCGGTGGTGATCTTCATCGCGGCGTCGCCGGCAAAGCGCTTGGCGTGCGAGCAGGCGAGGGTGTTGCGCTTGCCCTGGTCGAGCAGGACCGCGGACTGCCAGGCGGCCAGGCGCGAGAGGTGGACCTTGGTCGCCATGTCGGCGATCAGGAACTGGATCGCCTGATGCATGGCGATCGGCACGCCGAACTGGACGCGCTCCTTGGAGTAGGTCGTCGCGAACTCGAAGGCCGCGCGGGCGATGCCGGTGGCCATCGCCGCCACGCCGGGACGCGTGCGGTCGAGGGTCATCATCGCGATCTTGAAGCCCTTGTTCTCCTCGCCGATCATGTGATCGAGCGGGATCTCGGTGTCGTTGAACGTGATGGTCGCGGTGTTGGACGCCCGCTGGCCCATCTTGTCTTCCTTCTTGTCGACGATCACCGTGTCGTCCTTGGGCACGACGAAGGCCGAGATGCCGCGATGGCCGGCGTCCTTGTCGGTCTTGGCGTAGACCGTGTACCAGTCGGCGTAGCCGCCGTTGGTGATGAAGCACTTGGAGCCGTTGATGACATACTTGTCGCCCTTGCGAACGGCCGTCGTGCGCATCCCCGACACGTCGGAGCCGGCGTCGGGCTCGGTCAGGCAGAAGGAGGCCAGCTTGGGCTCCTCGGTCAGCATCCCGAGGTACTCCTTCTTGAGCTCCTCGGAGCCGCCGATCATGAGCGGCGCGGAGGCGAGCCCGTTGCAGGTGAGGCTCGTCCCGATGCCCGAGCAGCCCCAGCCCAGCTCCTCCTCGATCAGACAGCCGTCGAGGTAGGAGGCGCCGGGTCCGCCGTACTCCTCCGGGACGTGGGTGTTCATGAGCCCGACTTCCCAGGCCTTCTTGATGATGTCCTCGGGCCAGGTGCCGTCCCTGTCGTACTCCCAGGCGACGGGCCGGATCTCCTTCTCCGCGAAATCGTGCGCGAGCTCCCGCAGCGCCTTCTGCTCGTCGGTGAGGCTGAAATCGACCACGGTGGGTTCTCCTTTGGCGCTTCCGCCCCCTCGCGTCAGCGCGCTGTTCTGCGTCAGATTGACTGGTCAGTCAATGAACTACCCCGAAGGGTACCGACTGTCACCGGAGTCCGCCACGGGCGTCTGGGCGCGGACGCCCGCGGGTGGGCTCGATTGCCGCTAACAGCGGGCATTGAGGGGGCGGGATCGGCCGTCCGTGTGCAGAAGAGGCTCGTATACGACCCCTTTCTGCACACGTGCGGATCGGCACAAGTCGACGGCCCACCCCGATGCCCGCCCGTTCGCCGTCGCTGGAGCTCTCCGTCCCTACCGCAGCGCCAGCACCACCGCCGCGATGCCGCCCACCAGCGCGAGCACGGTGAAGACGACGAGCCCGAGCTGGTCGGGGTAGATCGCGGGCCGTCGGGGCGCGAACGTCCTGCGGCGGAAGCGCCGCCACATGCTGGGACAATCTTCCAGATGCAGGACGCGTTCGGCATCGTGATCTTCGTCGTGGTGATCCTCGCCGCTCTGGCGGCGGTGGCGACGTTCGTCGGACGGAGCGGGCTCTACGACCAGATCGGGCGCGGCGGGCTCTCGATCGGCGACGAGCGCGAGGTGCGCCCCGCCGCGGCGCCGATGACGGCGGCCGGCCTGCAAGAGCGCGACGAGGAGATCCGCCAGCTGCTGGAGGCCTCCAACGAACGGCGCATCCGGC
>DATAPB010000099.1:0-3240 GCA_036265435.1 Solirubrobacterales bacterium
ACGGGGACCCGCGAGCTCACGGGCTATTGGTGGGCCTGGCTGATCGCCGGGATCGCCTGGGTCGTGATTTCCCTGGTGATCCTGCAGTTCAACGACGCCTCGATCACGACGGTCGGCGTCCTCGTCGGCTTGATGTTCGCACTGGCGAGCGCCCAGACCCTCGCCATCGCGACGGTGCCCGAGAGCGCCGCGGTGTCGATAGGCGCCCGCTGGGTAGCCGGCGCATTCAGCGCGCTGTTTGCGATCTCGGCGCTGATCTGTTTCGTGAACCCCGCCGATACATTCGCCGGACTGGCCGACGTTCTCGGCTTCCTGTTCCTGGTCGTCGGGATCTGGTGGATGGTCCGCGCCTTCCTGGAGCGGGCGATCAACCCGGCCTGGTGGCTGACGCTGATCTCAGGGATCCTGATGACGATCCTCGCTTTCTGGACCTCGGGGCAGCTATTCATCCATAAGGCCTACGTCCTCCTGGTGTTCGCCGGGATCTGGGCGTTGATGGAGGGGACGGTCGACATTGTGCGGGCGTTCGAAATCCGCCAGGTCCACAAGGAGCTCTAGCTGGCGCTCCCGGCCATCTCTCGGCCGGATCCTGCGGGCAATTCGTTCGAAGTGTGACGAGCGATCACCAAGCACATCCGCAGGCTCCGGTCCGAGGTCCAACCACTAGCGAAAGGAAAAGCAAATGGCCGCCTCAAACGACAACGATGACCGGCACGGCGCCGAGCGACTCTCGAGCCCGCAAGACCGTCGCCTCGTATCCGAGCTACGCCGAGGCCGAGCATGCGGTCGACTCGCTTTCCGACCAGGGCGTCGCCGTCGACCACGTGGCGATCGTCGGTAAGGGCTTGCAGTCGGTCGAGCAGGTGACGGGTCGCATGACCGCCGGCCGCGCCGCGCTCGTCGGCCTCGGTGAGGGAGCCCTGATCGGCACGCTGTTCGCGCTGCTGTTCGGGATCTTCTTCAACGGCCCGGACTTTGGCTATCTACTGCTGTACAGCGTGGTCACCGGCTGCCTCTTCGGGGTCACGGTCGGCCTGATCGAGTATGCGGTGGACAGCGACGGTCGACGCGACTTCGTCTCGGAGACCAGCGTCTCGGCCGATCGATACGAGGTCCAGGCGGACGACGAGGTCGCGGCGGAGGTGCGCAGCTCCCTCGCGTCGACGCCGCGTTCGTAGGAGTCAGCGCAAACGAGACCCGGACGAGATCAATCCGAGCTCACGCGCACGGTCGACCGCTTGTTTCCGGCTGTGCGCGTCGAGCTTGGAATAGATATGTCGCATATGGGTTCGGACCGTGTTGGCAGAGACGAACAGCTCGGCCGCGATTTCCGGCGCCTTCAGGTTGCTCGGCAGGAACCGGGCGACTCTCAGCTCCGCATCGCTGAGCTCGTCCCGGAGTGGCGGTACCTCCTTCCGCGTCAGGCCCGAGCCGGCGATCAGGTCGAGGATGTCCGAGAGCAGGGTCGCATGTGCGGTCTTGTGCCGTGGATGGCGCTCGAGAAGGGGGCGCACCGGTGCCATGGCGAACGGCAGAAGGAACCCGTCCGCTTCAGCGATGTCGAGTGCGCTCTCCAGCGATTCCTCCACCGCACGGGTATCGCCGAGGGCGTCCTCGGCGGCGGCGGCGAAGAGCAGGGCGTCCATCGATGCAACTCGAGGGTGGATGGTCGGTGCAGACCGCTCGATCGTCGGACGAAGCACGTCCAGCGCATGCTCGGGATCGCCTCGGCCGAGATGAACTGCTGCCGCAGCGAGGCGCATTTCCGCACGACCGCGCTCGTCCGAGCTGAGTTCGGCCAGAGCCGAGGCGGCGGAATCCACCTGCCCCAGCCGCACCAGAACTTCGATCAGCTGCACGCGCGGGTCGACCGTGACTACGTTCTTGCTCAGGCCCTGCCGAACGCTCTCCGCCGCGGAAAGCGCCTCCAGAGCCTCCTCGAGCTGGCCTCGGCCGAACCGTAAGAGCCCCCGGGAATACGTGGCCACCAGCTCGATCACGGGTTCCCCCTCGGCGGGGAGAGCTCGCTCCGCGCTTTCGAGACGCCGCTCCGCGGCCTCGAAGTCCCCCATCCAGACGAATTCATACGCCTGAATGACGAGGGCGGGAACGACGATCGGGTCGTCCGACCAACCGTGGTCCCCGGCGATCTCAATCGCCCGGTCGGCGAGCCGGATCCCACTCTGGACGGGCTTTCCAGCCAAGACCTCGGCGACTCCGAGGGGGGCGAGACTGCCGACCTCGATGTATGGCCGCTCGACTCTGCGAGCCAGCGCGATGGCTTCTTCCAGGTGGCCGCTCGCGTCCGAAAGGTGGAGGGCCCAGAGCTCGGCGATCCCGAGATTCATCAGTGCGGTCGCCCGGTGATCGGTCGCACGGTCCACATCGTCAGGCGGCTGCGCAGCGAGCACCTCCTGCAGCGAGCGCATTGCGTCGCCCGTCCCCTCCAGATCGCCACGGCGCCGCGCGCGCGACAGCTTCGTGCTTGCCAGGCGCAGGTCGAAGCGCCAACGGCGGTCCTCGTCCACTGCATCGGCGAGCCGCTCGGCGACGTCGATGTAGGCGGCAGTGTCGTCCAGATCGCCGTCGAACATCTGGGCACCGGCAAGCGCGACGGCCAATTCGGGGTTGTCGGTCGCGGCCTCGCGCGGAAATGCAGACAGCAGCCCGTGAACCGTTGCGAGTCTGCCGTCCAGGCCGAGGGCGACGTAGGAGTCGGCCAGCATCCTGGCGGCATCTCGCCAATCCTCGGCCGCCTGCGCGTGACGGATTGCCTCACCCGGATGGCCATGTTCCTCGTACCACCCGGCGGCCTGCCGGTGCAGGAGCGGCACGCTCGCCGGATCCGTGCGCCTGAGCTCGAGCCGCAGGAAGTCAGCGAACAGGTGGTGGTATCGGAACCAGGAGCGGGCAGCGTCGAGCGACGTCACGAACGCATTTGCCTCCTCCAGGCCCAGGAGGACCTTCTCCGAGTCGGTTGAGCCCGTGAGGAAGTCGGCGAGGGGGCCGCTGATCCGGTCGAGAATCGATGTTCGCAGCAGAAGCTCCCGTACCTCGGGCGGTTGGCGCACGAGAACTTCCCCCATCAGGTATCCCGCGACGGTTCTCTCGCTGCCCGAGAACTCCGCGACGAACCGCTCGGGGTGCGGATGCCCGGCGAGCGAGAGCGCGGCCAGCCGCAGCCCCGCGACCCACCCCTCGGTGCGCTCGTGCAGCAGGGCCACCCCTTCGTCGGAGAGC